>NZ_JBFAOM010000007.1:0-286205 GCF_040675235.1 Nonomuraea sp. NPDC049637 | reverse complement strand
CGGTACAACACGCCGTTGATCGTCCTTCGGTGGTCGTTCCACCGCCCACCCTGCTGGCCGCCCTCGGGCAGCAGCGGCCTGAGCCGCTCCCACTCTGCGTTGGTTAAGTCACCTCGACCCATAGGCCAATCGTGCCGATGCAGGCACGATCAGTCAGCAGATCTAAGAAACAGCTCCTAACCCTGGCGCGGCCAGTCGAGCGGCGACTCCTGCGGCCGTTCCTCGCTCTGGTGCTGGCAGTCGCACCAGGAGCCGCCGCGGCAGTCGTCGTGACGCTTGTCCTTGCAGCTCTCGCAGATCACGTCTGCAATTATTCTCCCAGAACGTTGTTCGGGTTAGGCTGGCGCCCGTGGATCTCATGGCCGGACTGCTGGCCGACCTCCGGGACGAGAGCGATTCCCTGGAGGCGCTGCTGGCGCCGCTGCGCCCCGCCGACTGGGAGACGCCCACGCCCGCCGCGGGCTGGGCGGTGCGCGACCAGGTGAGCCACCTGGCCTGGTTCGACGACGCCGCCGTGGTGTCGGTCACCGACCCGGACGGCTTCCGCGCCCTGGCCGCGCGGACCGGCTCGGTGGACGACCTCGCGCGGGCCGCGCGCGGCCTGCCGCCGGGTGAGCTGCACGCCTGGTTCCGCGCGTCCCGGTCGCTGGAGGCGTTCGCGACGCTCGGCGCACGCGTGCGGGTGCCGTGGTTCGGGCCGGCGATGTCGGGCGCGTCGTTCGTCACCGCGCGCCTGATGGAGACCTGGGCCCACGGCCAGGACGTGGCCGACGCGCTCGGCGTCGCCCGCGAGCCCACCGAACGGCTGCGGCACGTGGCCCTGCTCGGCGTGCGCGCCCGGCCCTACAGCTTCGCCGCCCGCGGCCTGCCCGAGCCCGCCGGGCCGGTACGCGTCGAGCTCACGACCCCCGGCGGCGACCTGTGGACCGCCGGCCCCGCGGACGCGCCCGCCGCCGTGCGCGGCCCGATGCTCGACTTCTGCCTGCTCGTCACCCAGCGCGTGCACCTGTCGGACACGGCCCTGGAGCCGGCCGGCGAGCCCGCCCGCGCCTGGCTGGAGATCGCCCAGGCGTTCGCCGGGCCGCCGGGGCCGGGGCGGCCGCCCAGGTCAGGGTAAGTTCAGGGTCGTACCGGATGACCTCGGCGGCACGGCCGGTGACATGCTGTGAGCATGCGGACCATTCTGAACGTCATCTGGCTCGTGTTCGCCGGCATCTGGCTGGCGATCGGCTACGCCGTGGCCGGGATCATCTGCTGCATCCTCATCGTCACCATCCCGTTCGGCATCGCCTCGTTCAGGATCGCCGCCTACGCTCTGTGGCCGTTCGGCCGTACGGTCGTGCGCGATCCGGACGCCGGCGTCTTCTCCCTCATCGGCAACGTGATCTGGTGCGTGGTCGCGGGCATCTGGCTGGCGATCGGGCACGTCATCACCTCGATCCCGCTGTTCATCTCCATCATCGGCATCCCCATGGGCATCGCGAACCTCAAGCTGATCCCCGTCTCCCTCCTCCCGCTGGGCGCGCGCATCGTGGACAACGACTAGGGCAGGAGCCGGGACGTAAGCTGTCCCGGAGAGTCACTGCGAAATACCGTTGGGTGCCATGACGTCCACCAATGCGCCTTCCCGGTCCAGGAGGCGGCTCGCCTCGACCGCCCGGGCCAGGCTGAACTGGGTGCTCGACACCAAGTCGTGGGCGATCGTGCGCGCGGCCACGAACGCCGGTGTCGACTACCGGGTCACCGGCCTGGCCGGCGAGGCCGCGTTCTTCGCGCTGCTGTCGTTGCCGCCGTTCGTGCTGGGCCTGATCGGCGTGCTGGGCAAGCTCGGCACCTGGCTCGGCGGCGGCGTCGTCACCGAGGTCAAGACGTGGGTGATCGAGCAGGCCGGGCTGCTGTTCACCGACGACGCCGTCAAGAAGGTGATCAACCCGCTCATCACCGACGTGCTCAGGGACGACGCCAACAAGGTGTCCATCATCTCGCTCGGCTTCCTGCTGTCGCTGTGGTCGGGCTCGCGGGCGCTCTACGTCTACGTCGACCTCATCTCGGTCGCCTACGGGCTGGGGGAGGAGCGCGGCATCATCCGCACCCGGCTGATGTCGTTCGGCCTCTACGTCGTCGGCCTGATCATCGGCATCATCGTCATGCCGATCCTGGTCATCGGCCCCACCCTGCTCAAGGACGCGCTCCCCGGCGAGTACGGCATCCTCATCGACATCCTCTACTGGCCCGTCGTGATCAGCGGCTCGGTGCTGTTCCTCACCGTGCTCTACCACGTCAGCGTGCCGGTGCGGACGAAGTGGTACCGGGAGCTGCCCGGCGCGATCCTGGCCCTGTTCCTGTGGATCGTGTGCGCCGCCGTGCTGCGGGCGGTGCTGGCGGCCTGGTTCTCGCCCGTGTCCGTCTACGGCTCCCTGGCCGCCCCGATCGCGCTGCTGCTGTGGCTGTACATCACCGCCCTGGCCGTGCTGATCGGAGCCATCCTCAACGCCGAGGTCGACCGGCTCTGGCCGGGTGTGAGCCGGACCAAGTAGCGGGACGAGCGGCCGGTTGCGCATCCGCTATCGTCTAGGGCGACGCGACTGGCGCATTCGGTGGGATCGACCACCAGGGAGCGAATCAACCGGGAGCGGAGGCCGAGCGCCTGGGTCTTCGCCAATTGTCAATGATGACAGGGGAGTCATGAGTTCTCTTGCTAGCGCCGACCCGCAGCTCGCCGAGCTCATCAAGGCGGAGGAGCGCCGCCAGGCCGACACCGTCAAGCTGATCGCGTCCGAGAACTACGTGTCCAAGGCCGTGCTCGAAGCGACCGGCACGGTGCTGACCAACAAGTACTCCGAGGGTTACGCGGGCAAGCGCTACTACGAGGGCCAGCAGGTCATCGACCAGATCGAGACGCTGGCGATCGAGCGGGCCAAGGCCGTGTTCGGCGTCAACCACGCCAACGTCCAGCCGTACTCGGGCTCGCCCGCCAACCTGGCCGTCTACCTGGCCTTCCTGCAGCCCGGCGACACCGTGCTCGGCATGGGCCTGCCGTTCGGCGGCCACCTGACCCACGGCTGGTCGGTCTCGGCCACCGGCAAGTGGTTCAACCCGGTCCGTTACGGCGTGCGCCGCGACACCGGCCGCGTCGACCTCGACGAGGTCCGCGAGCTGGCCCTGGAGCACCGGCCGAAGCTGATCTTCTGCGGCGGCACCGCGATCCCGCGCACGATCGACTTCGAGGGCTTCGCCTCCATCGCCCGCGAGGTCGGCGCCGTGCTCGCGGCCGACATCGCGCACATCGCCGGCCTGGTCGCGGGCGGCGCCCACCCGTCCCCGGTGGGTCACGCCGACGTGATCTCCACGACCACCCACAAGACGCTGCGCGGCCCGCGCGGCGCGATGCTCATGGCCACCAGCGACGAGCACGCCACCGCGCTCAACAAGGCCGTCTTCCCCGGCCTCCAGGGCGGCCCGCACAACCACACCACCGCCGCCATCGCCGTCGCGCTGCACGAGGCCGCCCAGCCGTCCTTCCGCGACTACGCCCACCAGGTCGTCGCCAACGCCAAGGCCCTGGCCGAGGAGCTGTCCAGCCGGGGCTTCGACCTGGTCTCCGGCGGCACCGACAACCACCTGATCCTGCTCGACCTGACGCCCAAGGGCATCGGCGGCAAGCCCGCCGCCCAGGCGCTCGACCGGGCCGGCCTGGAGACCAACTACAACGCGGTGCCGTTCGACACCCGCAAGCCGTTCGACCCGTCGGGCATCCGCATCGGCACCCCGTCGGTCACCTCGCGCGGCATGGGCGAGGCCGAGATGCGGCAGATCGGCGCCTGGATGGACGAGGTCGTCACGGCCCTGGCCAAGGGCGACGCCGAGGACGTCATCACCCGCGTCCACCACGAGGTCAGCGAGCTGACCGCCCAGTTCCCCGCCCCCGGCCTGTCCTGATCCCGCGGCCCGCCCGTCCGGCCCGGCCCGCCCCTCGCGGCGGGCGGCCGGACGGTCAGTGCCGGACCGTCACCACGATCTTGCCGAACTGCGCGTTCGACTCCAGGTGCCGGTGCGCCTCGACGATCTCCTCCAGGTCGAACGTGCGGTCCACCACCGCCCGGAACGCGCCCGAGCGCAGCCCCGACGCCACGAACGCCGCCGCCCGCCGCAGCCGTTCGGGCACCCGCGTCGTCTCGTGCATCGTGTACGTCCGCATGTTGAGCGCCGGCATGCCGAGGTCGATCCCCGGATAGGGCGTCGGCCGGCCGCTCAGCGCGCCGTACACCAGCAGCAGCCCCTCGGGGGCGACCACCCTGGCCAGGTCCGTCACGCCCGGCCCGGCCACGGCATCGAAGACGAACTCCGCGCCGCGCCCGCCCGTGGCCGCCAGCACCCGCTCGGCCACGTCCTCCTCCTCGGTGACGATCACCTCGGCGGCGCCCTCCTTCAGCAGGGCCTCCTTCTTGGCCGCGGTGCGGGTGAGGGCGATCGGCGTGGCGCCCATGCGGTCGGCGACCCGGATGGCGGCCAGGCCCACGCTGCTGGAGGCGGCGTTCAGCACCACCGTGTCCCCGGGACGCATCCCGCCCACCTCCACCAGCGCGCCGTAGGCCGTCACGTACGGCATCCACACGGCCGCGCCCTCCACCGGGCCCACCCCCTCGGGACGGGGCAGCACCGCCGCCGCCGGCACGACCGCCCGCCCGGCGTACACGCCGTAGTCGTTCTGCGAGAACGCCGGCACCGTGCTCACCGGCTGGCCGGTGCGCAACCCGGTGACGCCCGCGCCCACCGCCTCGACCACCCCGGCGGCCTCGGTGCCGAGCCGGGCGGGGAAACTCCGGACGGGCTCGATGTAGTGGCCGCTGCGGAACAGCGCCTCGGCCCGGTTGAGGCCGATCGCGTCCACCCGGATCCGCACCTCGCCCGGCCCCGGCTCGCCGGCCGCCACGTCCGCCAGCTCCAGCACCTCGGGGCCGCCGAGCTCGTGGAACAGCACCGTCCTGGTCATCACATCGTCCTTCCGCGTCAGAGGCCGCCATTCAACCCCCGAAGTACGACTACCGTCAAACTTCGATGGATGTCGTACTATGGCTCCATGGACGCCGACCGCACCCCGGACCACCCCGACCTGCGCGAAGTCACCCTGCAACGGGTTCTCGAAGCCCTCGTCGACCCGGTCCGGCGCAGCATCGTCACCCAGCTCGCCACCGCCGCCGGCGACATCAGCTGCGGCGGGTTCGACATCTCGGTGAGCAAGTCCACCGCCACCCACCACTTCCGGGTGCTGCGCGAGGCCGGCCTCATCCGGCAGCACTACGCCGGCACCTCCCGCCTGAACACCCTGCGCAGGGCCGAGTTCGACCAGGCGTTCCCCGGCCTGCTCGACGCCGTCGTCACCGCCGACCGCGCGTCCGCCTGAACGCGGCGAGGCCCTCCCGCCGGCGGCGGAAGGGCCTCGCGCGGGTCCGCGACCTCAGGTCCTGACGGTGAGCAGGGTCGTGCCCGTCCTGGTGACCACCTCGAAGCGGTCGATCTCGGCCAGCGGCGTCGCGCTGCCGCCGTGCATGTAGAGCGGCGCCGGCGAGCCCGGCACGCCGTAACCCGGCGCCGGCACCGACCATCCGGTCATCACCCGCCGCTCGCCCGACTTGCCCACCGACACCAGCTCGCACTCCAGCGGCCCCTTCACCCCCGACAGCTTGAGCGCCGCGTGCGTGCCCCAGCCCTTGGACTCCACCACCAGCCCGCCCGACACCCCGCCGACGCCCTTGCCCGCGATCGGCGTGCCGTCGGCGTAGAACTGCTCGGCCGGGCCCATGTGGTCGGCGCGTCCCGCCATCGCCGGCGGCGGGTCGCCGCCGCCGGTGAGCTGCGTGCCGACGGTAAGACCGCCGGCCACCAGGGCGACCGCCGCCGCCATCCCGAGCAGGAACGTCCCCCGGCGGGCCCGCCGGTCGGCCGCCTTCTTGCGGAGGAGCAGGTCGACCACGCCGGCCTGCCCCTCACGGGGAGGAGGGCCGGCGTCCTCCAGCGGGCCGATGCCGTGCAGCACGCTCGCGACCCCCGCCAGGTCCGACAACTCGAAGCGGCAGGAGGGGCAGGCGCGCAGGTGGGACTCGAAGGCCAGCCGGTCGTCCTCCTCCAGCAGGCCGAGGGCGTAGGCGCCCACGTCGGTGTGCTCGACTCCCGAGGTCACGCTGTCACCCCCCGCTCCTCCAGCGCGACCCGCAGCGCGCGGACCGCGTAGTAGACCCGCGACTTCACGGTGCCCACCGGGATGCCGAGCGCCGCGGCGGCGTCGTTGACCGACCGGTCCCGCAGGATCGTCTCGTTCAGGATCTCGCGGTGCGCCGGTGACAACGCCTTCAGCGCCTCCGACACGACCACCTGGCGCAGCAGCCCCTCCAGTTCGTCCGGCACCGGCACGCTGTCCAGCGCCCCGTCGCCCGATTCCGGCGGGCGCGCCTCCCTGCGCCGCCGGTCGTCGATCACGATGCGTCTGGCCACCGTGGCGAGCCAGGGCATGAGCGAGACCGAGTCGGGGTCCAGCCGCTCCGCGCTGCGCCAGGCCCGGATCATCGTCTCCTGCACCACGTCTTCCGCCCACTGCCGGTCGCCCGCCGTCAGCCGTACCACGAAGGCCAGCAACGGCCGGTGGTACTCCCGGTAGAGCGCGGACACGACCACCTCGTCGTCCGGTCGCACCCGCCGGATCAGGTGGCGCAGGCGCGGCTCGCCCACCGGGGCCGTCCCCTCGGCCGAGGGCGGGGGATACGTGCTGATCCGCATCAGGCCCCTTTCTCGCGTCCGTCGGGAGGGAGTACGCTCGGCCGCCCTGGCGGGGTTCAACGGATCGCCGAAACATAATGCGATTGCATCTGCCGGGAAAGGGTGGTTAGAGTCGCATGCGTAACCGATCGAGGAGGTGAGGGCTATGCGGGTCGTTCTGTTCCGCCTGTCGTCCGTCTACCTCCGGGCCCTCGTCTGAGCTGCCCGTTTCCTTCTCGATCAAAGGTTTCACCGTCTTGTCTTACGACCTTTCCCTGCTCGGCTGGACCGATCTGCGCGCCGCCGAGCTCCCTGCTGACACCGTCCCGGCGCGGGTGGCCCGCGTCGACCGCGGCGCCGCCGAGGTGATCGCCGCCGACGGTCAGCACCACGTCCGCTACGGCGCCCGCGTGCGCCGTTCCTCCGCCGACGACCCGGTGGCCCTGCCGTGCGTGGGCGACTGGGTCGCGCTCAGATGGCTGCCCGAAGGCCGGTACGAGCTCGACCAGGTGCTCTCCAGGACCACCGCGTTCATCCGGGGCGGCGTGAGCCGCCACTCGACCGGCGGGCTGTCCGGCGACGGCCAGGGCCAGGTGCTCGCGGCCAACGTCGACGTCGTCTTCGTGGCCGAGCCGTCCATGCACTCGACCGACTTCGCCGACCTGGGCCGCATCGAGCGCCTGGTGGCGCTGGCCTGGGAGTCCGGCGGCACGCCCGTCGTGCTGGTGACCAAGTCCGACCTGTTCGAGTCGGGCCTCGACGAGCTGATGGCCGACGTGCGGGCCGCCGCGCCGGGCGTCGACGTGCACGCCGTCTCCTCGGTGCTGGGGGAGGGGGTCTCGCTGGCCGCGAGCTACCTGCACGGCTCCCGTACGGCGGTCGTGCTCGGGCCTTCCGGCGCGGGCAAGTCCACCCTGGTCAACGCGCTGGCCGAGGCGGGCGTGATGGACACCCAGCAGGTGCGCGCGGCCGACGGGCGCGGCCGGCACACCACCGTCCACCGGGAGCTGATCCCGCTGCCCGGCGGCGGCCTGATCATCGACACCCCGGGCATCCGCCGGATCGGCCTCTACGACATCGGTGAGGGCGTCGACCTCGTCTTCGCCGACATCGAGCAGCTGGCCGAGCGGTGCCGCTTCGCCGACTGCGGGCACGTGAGCGAGCCGGGCTGCGCCGTCCTGGACGCCATGGAGAACGGCGAGCTGCCCGAACGCCGGCTGCAGAGCTGGCGCAAGCTGCAGCGCGAGGCGGCCTGGATGGCGTCCCGCACGGATGCGCGGCTGCGCAAGGAGCAGCAGAACAAGTGGAAGATCATCCACAAGGAGATGCGCCGCTCCAGCCGCAACCGTCCCTGACGGTCCCCGTCCGGCTTTCTCGCCTTCCTCCTGCCTGGTGCGGGAGGGAGGCGAGTAGACCGGGTGGTGCGGGTATGCACAGGTCATGCAGGTGTTCGCGGATCGGGCCGAGGCCGGGGCGTTGCTGGCCGAGCGGCTGCCGGAGGTGCGCGACCCCGTCGTGCTGGCGTTGCCGCGTGGCGGGGTCGCCGTCGCCGTGCCGGTCGTCCGCCGGCTCGGCGGCGACCTCGACGTGCTCGTCACCCGGAAGATCGGCTACCCGCCCGCTCCCGAGCTGGGCGTGGGGGCGATCGCCGAGGGCGGCGAGCCGGTGTTCGACCTGACGATGCTCGACCGGCTCGGGCTGACGCCCGAGGACCTGGCCGACGTGGTCGAGCGGGAGCGGCACGAGCTGGCCAGGCGGGTGCGGGTCTACCGGGGTGACCGGCCGCTGTCGCCGCTGGCCGGACGCGAGGTGATCGTCGTGGACGACGGCCTGGCCACGGGCGGGACGGCGCGGGCGGCCCTGCGCGCGGTGGCCGCGGCCGGTCCCGCCAGGGTGACGCTGGCCGTGCCGGTCGGCGCTGAGGAGACCGTCGAGAGGATGCGCGCGGAGGCCGACGAGGTGGTGGTGCTGCTGACGCCGGTCGACTTCAGGGCGGTCGGCCAGTGGTACGAACACTTCGACCAGCTCACCGACGAGGACGTGCTGGACCTCCTGGAGCAGAGGTGACCTGCACCCGGACGGCGCCGCTCGTACCGCTGTCTACGCGGACAGGACCGCCCAGACCAGCTTCCGGGAGCCGCCGGGGGCGAACCAGCCCCACGCGCTGCAGAGCGCGTCGACCAGCCGCAGCCCGCGCCCGAACTCGGCGAACACGTCGGCCGGCGCCGCCACCGGGACGGACTCGCTGTGGTCGGTCACCACGCAGGCCAGCTCGGGCCGGCGGAGGAGCAGCCGGAGCTGCACGGCTCCGCCGCCGTGCCGCATCGCGTTCGTGACCAGCTCGGAGACCACCAGTTGCACGTCGTAGGCCAGGTCGGCGGCGGCCCACGAGGTGAGCGTCTGGTCCACGAAACGCCGGGCCATCGCGACGCAGGCCGGCTCGAACGCGGTGTGCTCGTGGAAGGGGAACACCGCGTCGCACTCTCCGGCGCGCCCATCCACCAGAATGGTGGCGAGCCACCCTGGTGGCCGGGAACCGATGACGGCTTGCGGCCGAGCGTCGAAAGTCGTCATCCTGGCCCCCGAAGCGCGGTCTGGTGATCCAGTGCCCATCTTTACGGGGTGTGGGTAGTGATGCAAGACTTTTCGTGTTTTACCGATGCGAATACCATCTGCACGTGCAGATGATCTAGGAGCGGTCGAGTGAGCGCACAGAGCGCGGAGGGAAAGCTTCTCAGCTACACGCCGGGAAGCCCGACGGTGCTGCGGATCCTGCTGGGTACGCAACTGCGCAGGCTCCGTACCGAGAAGGGTATCTCCCGGGAGGATGCCGGGTACTCGATTCGCGCCTCTCATGCGAAAATCAGCCGACTTGAGCTCGGTCAGGTCAGCTTCAAGCAGCGAGACGTCGCCGACCTGCTCACCCTCTACGGTGTCACCGCTCCGGAGGACCGCGAGCCGCTGCTCGCCCTGGCCCGGCAGGCCAACGCGCCGGGCTGGTGGCACAAGTACGGCGACCTGCTGCCCGGCTGGTTCGAGGTCTACATCGGGCTGGAGGGGGCCGCCTCGGCCATCCGCACGTTCGAGAACCAGTTCGTCCCCGGCCTGCTGCAGACGCCCGCGTACGCCAAGGCCGTGATCCGGCTCGGCAACGAGAAGGCGCTCGACGCCGAGCTCGACCGCCGCGTCACCCTGCGCACCACCAGACAGCAACGGCTGGAGAGCGGGCTCAAGCTGTGGGCCGTGATCGACGAGGCCGTCCTGCGGCGTGGGCTCGGCGGGGCCGAGGTCATGCGCGAGCAGATCCGCCACCTGCTCGACGCCACGGAGGAGCGCAACGTCACCGTGCAGGTGATGCCGTTCGAGAGCGGCGGGCACGCGGCGGCCGGCGGCTCGTTCAGCATCCTGCGCTTCCCCGAGCGCGACCTGCCCGACGTGGTCTACATGGAGCAGCTCACCAGCGCCCTCTATCTGGACAAGCCGGCCGACTCCGACCACTACATGGAGGTCATGGACCGGCTGAGCATCCAGGCCCTGGAGCCGAAGCAGACACGGCGCTTTCTGGAACAGCTCATTTCCGGATGAGCTGCTGAAACTCCTGTGATCCACTCCATAGTCGGATTTTTGGTCATCCGGTATATGGAGTCTGTCGTGCTGTCGTAGGGTCGGCGCAAACGCGGATGCACGTGCATCCGTAAGATTGCTAGGAGCTTCCCCCATGCACGAGTTCCGGAACGGAACCCCCGCCGGTCACCTCCCCGTCGTGTGGCGCAAGAGCAGGCGAAGCAATCCCAACGGCAACTGCGTCGAGGTCGCGGGCCTGCCCACGGGTGAGATCGCCATGCGTAACTCCCGGTTCCCCGACGGCCCCGCGCTGGTCTACACGCAGGCCGAGATCAGCGCGTTCGTCCTGGGGGCCAAGGACGGCGAATTCGACGACCTGATCGTCTGACTCCCCGTCCGATCAGCGGGGTTCGTTGTACCAGCGCCACCGGGTCTGGCGCGGCCGTCCGGGCAGCTCACCGCGGCCGGTCGCCCACAGGAGCGTGGCCCACGGGGCGGTGTCCACGGGGACGTCGGGGAACAGGCGGGCCAGCACCCGCGAGCACAGGTCCGCGGGCGGCTCCCAGGCCAGGCCGAGCCCCTCGGACACGTCGTGCATATGCACGAGCGTTTCCACCAGGCCCATCGCGGCGGTCGCCGAGGCGTCCGCCATGCCGAAGATGTGATGACCGCGCGCCTGCGGCGGCGCGGTGCGGACCATGGCCGACAGCAGCGCGCCGGAGGCCTGGAGCACCTGCAGCAGCCCGGTGGGCCCGGCCGCGCGGTCGGCGTGGATGGTGTTGTTCGGGCCGCCGGGCCTGCGCCGCTCCAGCACGAAGGGCACGTACGTGTCCAGCGGCGGCACGTTGAGGCCGAGCTGGGCGGCGTAGGCGAACAGGTCGTCGGCGAGGTGCTCGACGGTCTCCCAGCAGGTCCACTCCAGTGAGCCCGCCTTCGCCTCCCACGCCTGCGGCGGCGCGTCCCGCAGCGTGTCGACGGCGAGGGCGACGGCCTGGTCGAGGTCGTCCGCGGTCACGAGCGCTGAATCCGGCATGAGGGGCACCTTACCGCCGTCCGGTTCGTGCGCCCGCGTGTAGGGTCGTCACGATCCGCACGTCCGTACGGGAGCCCGCATGACTGAGCCCGAAGACCTCACCGCGCGCCCCCGCATCAGGGACGCGGCGCTGCTGCGCTTCGGCGAGCACGGCTTCGAGGGGCCACGACCCGCGCCGGCGCCGTGCCCGCCGGGCGCAACCCCGTGGCCGCGGCGCTCGACGCGCTCGCGCCCTACCGGCTGTACGTGGCGCAGGCGCTGGCCGAGGGCCGGGCCGCTGCTCGACCTCTACTCCCACCCCCTGCTGACCCCGGAGGCGGCGGCGGAGCTGCGGCACGCCCTCGGCAAACCCCCCGAAAGCGGATGATCCCGCTCAGGACGGGTCCGCTCAGGCCGGGTCCTTTCTGGACGGGCCCGCTCAGGATCGGTTCTTTTCTGGACGGATCTGCTCAGGACAGGAAGTCCGTCAGCGTCGAGAGCAGCGCCTCCGGCCGGCCGAGCACGCCGTGGTCCTCGCCGGGCAGCACCACGTGCCGGGCGCCCGCCACGGCGTCGGCGACGGCCCGCACGGCGTCCAGCATCCACTTCGGCGACTGGTCGCCGCCGATCGCCAGGGTGGGCACGGTGACGCGGGACAGCCGCTCGACCGGCAGCGACTGCCCCGGGCCGCACACGGCGGCGTCGTAGGCGAGCGTGTGCGCCAGGCTGGTGAACCAGCCCCACACGGGCTCCGACCGCATGCCCGCCACCACCTCGGCGGGCACGTCGGCGCCCTCGGTCAGGAACAGCGCCACGGCCTCGTCGCGGCGATCGCCCTCGACGAGGCCGCGCAGCCGCTCGGCGAAGTCGCCGCCGGGCGCGGTGCGCGCGCCGTCCACGACGTACGGCGGCTCGTAGACGGCCAGACGGGTGATCGGCAGCCCGTGCGCGGCGGCCTCCAGCGCGAGGACGGCGCCGGAGGAGTGGCCGAAGACGCTCGCCGAGCCGCCCGCGTGCTCGATCAGCGCGGCGAGGTCCTCGATCTCCCGCTCGACGGCGTAGGCGGGCGCGTCGCCGCTGCCGCCCCGGCCGCGCCGGTCGTGGGCGATCGCGCGGAAGCCGGGGGCGAGGGCGGCGGCGAGGGCGGCGACGGTGGTGCGGTCGTTGAAGGCACCGCCCACCAGGATCACCGGGTGGCCCTCGCCGCTGCTCTCGAACGCGATGCGGGTGCCGTCGGCCGAGGTGACGGTCTGAACCGTGGACTGCATGTCGAACTCCTTCTGCGGGCTCTTGTCAGCAGGAGGTCGGAGCCGTCCCACGCTTCTCTACATGCTTCTCCCGGAGAACATGCTTCTACCGGAAAATTCGCGGATCGGCCTGGAGGCCACGCGAGAGCCGGACGGTGATGAACTCGTTGTCGTCGGGACGTCCGGGCGTGCGGCCGCTGGAGAAGGGGAAGTTGTTGTCGTCCAGGAGGCCCAGGGTGCGGTCGTCGAGGACGACGACGTCCTCGATGGTCTGGAACGGGAACCGGAACGTGCCGGGCGTGCCGCCGAGGCCGCGCGGGTCGGCCAGGTCGAGCAGGTCGGCCACCTGCGTCTTGTCCAGCGCGCCGTCGTGGTCGCGGTCGCGCGTGTCGGCCAGGTAGACACGCTTGACCTTGGCCGCGTCGCCCTGGAGGTTGTCCCGCTCGATGATCAGGAAGCGGTTCGCGTCCACGGCGACGGCGTCGCCGATGGAGTGCGCGGGGTCCTCCAGCCGGTACGTCCACGTGTGCCCGGTGTACGCGCGACTGCGCAGGTCGAACTCGTTCATCCGCAGAGTGCCCGCGGGGTCGCCGCTCACCGTGCCTTCGAGCAGCGGGTAGAGCCGGCGGCCGTCCACCGACCTGGCCATGCCCTCGAAGCCCTTGCTGCTGGCCAGATTGGGCTGGGCGCCGTTCAGCCAGGGGTTCTCGGGGGCCTTGACGCCGGGCAGCTCGATCGGGGCGTCGAGCAGCCGGCCCCTGCGGTCGAAGTGCAGCAGGAACGGGCCGAACTCGTCGCCGATCCAGTACGTGCCGTCCGTCGCGCGCACGATCGACTCGACGTCGAAGTCGGAGCCGGTCAGCGTACGGTCCTGGCGGGTCAGGGCGAACGGGACGAGCCCCCGCGGGTCGGTCAGGTTGAAGCCGCCGAGCACCTCGACCGTCCTGGCGGCGAAGTCCGGCTTGACGCGATGCACCCGCAGGAGGAAGTCGGCGCTGTTGGCCTTGTTGCCGAAGCCGTTGTCGGACAGCACGTCGAAGGTGCCGTCGTGGCGGCGGGCGATGCCGCTGAAGCCCTGCACGGGCTGGCCGGGGAAGGGCGGGGTGACGCCGTTGACCGGCGCGGTGCCGAGGAGGGAGCCCGACGGCTCGCTGCCGGGCACGTAGGTCCGGGCGGGCAGCGCGGCGAAGCCGGTCAGCGTGGCGCGGCCGAACGCGGCGGGCGCGCGGTCCGCGGGCCGGGCGGGATCGGCCATGGCAGCGGTCGCCGGGGCGGCGAGGGCGAGCGCGATGGCCGCCGCGCACGTCAGGGTGGTGATGCGTCTCATGGCGGGCACGCTAGAGCCGGCACATGACGGCATTCCGAACACCAGACGACCTCCAGCGATGTTCCTGGAGGAATCGGTGCCAGTCCGCCCGAGCCCGGTGACCTGCGTACATCCCCGGACGAAAGCGCGCACGGCCGGAAACGCGACGGCCACCCCTGCCCTGGGTCGGGCGGGGGTGGCCGGGCGATGCTTTGTGCGGGATGACGATCTCGGGCCTGATCAGGCAGTTGCCCCGACCGGGTTCGCCAGAGCCTGGGCATGGAAGGCCAGGCTCCGGTTCATCGGGACAACTGAGTGATCACGCGATGATCGTTGATGCTGCCGAGGTGTGTCAGGCGGCGGAGATGCCGGCGCTGGCGGCGCGGCGCATGCGACGGCGACGCTCGCTGGCGCGCTCGTCCTCGTTGAGACCGCCCCACGTGCCGTACTTCTCCGGCCGGGACAGCGCGTAGTCTAGGCACTCGTTGCGGACAGGGCACCCGGCGCAGATCGCCTTGGCCTTCCGCTCACGTACGTCACGCTCGGGCTGCCGCTCCCCGTCGGGGCCGAAGAAGAGCACGAGATCCTCACCCCGGCACGCGGCATCATCCTGCCAACCCCAGCTGGGGCGCGGGCGGGCGAGCTGCCGACGTACCTGAGACATGAGAAAACCACCTTCGTGAGAGGTATTTCGGTAATTGAGCCGCATTGGACGCTTTTGGCGTCACTGTTCCAACGCAAGGACGGGCCGTGATGTTCCCTAGTCAGGCGAGGGCGGGCGTGGCGTACCGCACAGGCGTGAGCCTGTCCAGCGAAACCAGCCGGTAGGTGGTGATCGTCTCGGCGCAAGCCGTACCACACGGCGCTGTGAACGCCGATGGCTCAACCACAACCTGGAACCGGACGTCTCCGCAGCGCACGACTGCTTCGGTGACGTCGCCGTCCGACCTGGAGGATTCCACGGCCACTGCGCCGACGGAGCACTCTCCCGTATGGGCTCGGGCAAAATGCTCGACGGCTTGCAATGGCTCAGGGATGCCTGCGCGCCCCCGGAGACGGTCGAGAATGACCTCGCCCGACCGGTACGCGTTAGCCGCTGCCAGTGCAGCAGCCTGAGACATGCTGCCGTAGAAAATTCCGTGTGGCAAGCACACGAGGTTGGCGGCGTAGCGATCGCCGCCAACGTGTGACGTTTCCCACACTCTGTCCGGCAAAGATTCGGCCAGGGACCGAGCGAGGGGTAGTCCAATGCGGGCGCAGCACGCATTGCGCTTGGCGTGCGTGCAGACCAGAAATACCGGCTCGTCTTCAAGTATGCAGGACTCCGGGAGCACTCCGGCCATGAAGGCGTCCAGGTCAAGATCGTCCGGACCTGCGACGACGCCACTGGCCAACCAGGGGTGGTCGCCCGTGGCGTAGGCCAATAGCACACGGATGCCCTGCTCCCGCTGGCGGGTTCGCTTGCCGGGACGCCTGATGAGCTGAGGCCTGATACCGCGTTCGAGCGCTCTGCGCACGAGTTCGGAGATTTCTTCAGGAAGTTGCAAGTTTTCCAGGTGGGACGGCCACGGGCCGGCGTACTCGACGAGCAGCCAGAGCCTGGCGCCCACGGTGGCGCTGGCCAGGGTGGGCATGGCTCCCGTGTGGCAGCCCGCCGGATGCTCGCATCCCCTCGCCAACGCCTCCCCCTTCCCGACGAATTAGGTAAGGATAACCTAACGCACTGGCGGGTTTGGGGCCGGGGTCACCCGATCCCGAGCACGTCGCGTGTCGCGGGCAGCGCCCGGTCGCGGTCGGCGGCGACCAGGCCGATCCTGGTCCTGCGGTCCAGCAGGTCGGCCTCGTCGAGCGCGCCCTCGTGCCGGACCGACCAGAGCAGGTCGCCCTTGGTCAGGCCGAGCCCGACCTCTTCGGGGTGGGCCTTGACCAGCTCGTACGCCGCCGCAGCCTCGCTGCCGTACCGCTCGGCCAGCCGGGGCGGCACCCCGTCCGGCTGCGGGCCGGCGCCGGCCAGGGGGATCTGCTTCGTCCGGCTGGGTCCGGCGTCGAGGTCTTTGAGGGAGACCGCCCGGTCGATGGCGTCCTCGGCCATTCGCCGGTATGTCGTGAGTTTGCCCCCGACGACCGTGACCACGCCGCCGTCCGACACGACCGCGTGTCGGCGGGAGAGGTCCGCCGTGCGGCCGTCCGCGGCCAGGAGCGGCCTCAGGCCCGCGTACGCGCCCGCGACCGCCTCAGGGGTCACCGGAGTCTCCAGGATGCCGTTCAGCACCTCCAGGAGCGCCGTGACGTCCTCCGCGGGCACCTCGGGGACGTCGGGCACCGGCCCGTCCACCGGCTCGTCGGTCAGCCCGACGTAGACGCGGCCGTCGCCCTGGGGGAGTACGAGCGCGAACCGGTTGCTCTCTCCGGGAATGGGCACGTGCATGCCGGCGATCAGCCCCGGCAGCGTCCCGGCGTCCAGCACCAGGTGGCTGCCCCGGGACGGCCGCAGCCGCACCGCCGGGTCGAGCTGCCCGGCCCACACGCCCGTCGCGTTGACCACGGCTCTGGCCCGGATGGTGAACCGCTCGCCGGTCAGCTCGTCGCGCATCTCGGCGCCCTCGTCCGTGAGCCGCAGGGCGCGGCAGCGGGTCAGGACGCGGGCGCCGTGCCCGGCGGCGCTCCTGGCCAGCGCCACGACCAGGCGGGCGTCGTCGAGCAGCCGGCCGTCCCACGACAGCAGGCCGCCGCGCAGGCCGTCGCGCGCCAGCACCGGCGCGAGCGTGTGGGCGCGCGCCGCGCCGAGCCGCGTGGGGCCGGGCAGCAGGCGGCGCGGCGTGCGCGCGGCGGTCCGCAGCCCGTCGCCGAGCCGGTATCCGGTCATCACCAGGGCGGCCTGCCGCGGGGAGACCGCCGGCGTCAGCGGCAGCAGGTACGGATGGGCCTTGACCAGGTGCGGAGCCGTCGTCCTGAGCAGGATGCCGCGCTCGACCGCGCTCTCGTAGGCCACGTCCACCTGGCCCTTGGCGAGGTAGCGCAGCCCGCCGTGGACCATCTTGGAGCTCCACCTCGACGTGCCGAAGGCCAGGTCGTGCGCGTCGACCGCCGCTACGCTCAACCCGCGGGAGGCGGCGTCGAGGGCCGCGCCGGCTCCCGTCGCGCCGAGCCCCACCACCAGCACGTCCAGCCGCTCCGCGGCGACCACGCCCAGTTCGTACGACCTTCTGCGGGCGTTCAGCGAGCTATCCAAGGTAGGCCTCCAGCAGGGCGGCGAGTTCGGCGTCCAGGTCGTCGAGCGTCACGGGGTCGAGCATCGTGGGGGCCGACAGCAGGAACGACTGGGCCACCAGCAGCACGGCCCGCGCCCTGGCCGGCCCGCCGACGGCCGGCTCCAGCAGGGCCAGCACCGCTTCGTGGCTCGCCCCCCGCCGGTCCAGCAGGTACGGCAGCAGCAGCTCCGGGTCCGCCTCGACGATCTTGCGCCACAGCGGGTGCCCGCGCAGCCCCCGTACGCCCGCCACGATCGCGGGCACCGGATCGCACAGGTCGAGCCCCGACACGACCGCGACCCACTCCCGCGTCATCAGGTCGGCGACCAGCGAGCGCACGTCCGGCCAGCGGCGGTAGATCGTCATGCGCGACACGCCCGCCCGCCTGGCCACGTCCGTGAGCGTGGTCCTGCGCACGCCGTAGGCCAGGACGCACGCGCGGGCCGCGTCCAGCACAGCCTCATTGTGACGGTTCGACGTCATGTGTCACAGTGTATGCGTGACCGGTGAACCCATGTCGTGGTGTGGCTGGGGCGACCCCGCCAAGGCCCGCGAGCTGCCCGAACAGATCCGCAAGCTGCTGCACGACCTGCTCGGCGTGCGCGCGCCCGACACTCCGGCCGCGGCCATCGACGAGGTCCGGCTGCCGCCGGTCGCGCTGCCCGAGCCGGCGCTGGCCGCGCTCGCGGCCGTCACCGGGCCCGCGCACGTGCTGACCTCCCACGAGGCCAGGCTGCGGCACACGCGCGGCAAGTCCACGCCCGACCTGCTGCGGATGCGCGCGGGAGACGGCTCCGACGCCCCCGACGCGGTCGTGCTGCCCGGCTCGCACGAGGAGGTGGCCGAGCTGCTGCGGCTGTGCGCGGCCGAGCGGATCGCGGTCGTGCCGTTCGGCGGCGGCACCTCGGTCGTCGGCGGGCTCGTGGCCGCGCGAGCCGGCTTCATCGGCGTGATCGCGCTCGACCTGGGCAGGCTCGACCGGCTGCGCTCGGTCGACGCCGAGTCGATGGTGGCCGACTTCGAGCCGGGCGTGCGCGCCCCCGAGGCCGAGCGGCTGCTCGCCGAGCACGGCCTCACGCTGGGGCACTTCCCCCAGTCCTTCGAGTACGCCACGCTCGGCGGCTTCGCCGCGGCCCGCTCCAGCGGCCAGGCCTCGGCCGGGTACGGGCGCTTCGACGACATGGTCGTCGGCCTCACTCTGGCGACGCCGTCCGGGACGCTGGAGCTGGGCCGCGCGCCCAAGTCCGCGGCCGGGCCCGACCTGCGCCAGCTCGTCCTGGGCTCGGAGGGGGCGTTCGGCGTCATCACGTCGTTGCGGCTGCGGGTGCGCAGGCGGCCGGCCGAGCGCCGCTACGAGGGCTGGCGGTTCGAGTCGTTCCGAGCGGGGACGGCCGCCGTGCGGGCACTCGCCCAGGAAGGCCCGCTCCCGACCGTGTTGCGGCTCTCCGACGAGACCGAGACCATGATCGGCCTGGCCCGGCCGGACGCGATCGGCGGCGGCGGCTCCGGCTGCCTGGTGATCCTCGGCGTCGAGGGCGACTGGATCGGCCACCGGCACGCCGCGGCCGCCGCGGTCCTGGCCCGGCACGGCGGCGAGCCGCTGGGGCCCGAGCCTGGCCAGGCGTGGGAGCACGGCCGCTTCTCCGCGCCGTACCTGCGCGACTCGCTGCTCGGCGCGGGCGCCACCGTGGAGACCCTGGAGACGGCCGGCTTCTGGTCGAACCTGCCGCGCCTGTACGACGCCGTCCGGCTGGCCCTGCTCGGCGCGCTCGGCTCGCCACTGGTCATGTGCCACGTCTCGCACGTGTACGAGACCGGCGCCTCGCTGTACTTCACCGTCGTGACCCCGCAGCAGGACGACCCGGTCGAGCAGTGGCAGCGGGCCAAGGAGGCGGTGAACGCGGCGATCGTCGAGGCCGGCGGGACGATCTCGCACCACCACGGGGTGGGCCGCGACCACCGGGACGCCTACGGCGCGGAGCTGGGCCCGCTGGGCGTGGGCGTGCTCCAGGCCGTCAAGGAGCGGCTGGACCCGGCCGGGATCCTCAACCCGGGGGTGCTGGTCCCTCAGTCGCCGCCGGGGATCTGATCGGCCTCGGCCAGCGTCTCGGCGGCGTCGCTGTAGCGGTGGAGGGCCTCGTACGCCTCGGCCAGCCGGTAGAGGGAGACCGCGAGGTGGCCGCCGTCCAGCCCGCGGCTGAGCGCCACCGCCTCCTGCGCCATGGGCAGCGCCTCGGTGGCGCGGGAGCGGTCGAGCAGCAGCCGGGCCGTGGTGCGCAGGCAGTGGGCCAGCAGGCCGGTGTGCTCGGCGGGGGAGCGGGCGGCCAGCGCCCGGCTCTGGGCGACGGCCTCCAGCGCCCGGTCGACGCCCCGGCCGCCCCGCCGGGGGAGGGTGAGCGCGTAGGCGAGTAACGCCTGCACGGAGGCCGCGTCGGGGCTGCCCGTCCGGGTCGCGTCGTCCGGGCCGTTCCGGTTCATGGCAGCCCACCTCCGCGTCCCAAGGGCTTGCTTGGGGACGTGAGGTTACACCATGCCGCACCATCTGTGTTCCCGGGAGTACGGAGCGTGGAGTGTGCGCGAATGGTGGATGCCGGTAAAGATGTGGTCATGGTGGAAGTCGCGGCCGAGCGCGGGAAGCAGCATTCGTCACGGGTGTCGAAGGCCGGGGCCGGCTGGTCCTGCGCGGAACCGGGGACGTTCGCCCAGCTCAGACCGGACAAGGGCGGATTCACCTGGCTGAATTTACGCACGCTCTGGTTGTCCAGGAACGAGATCCTGGCGAGCTTGTTCGGCGACCCTTCGGGGGAGGTGCGGAAACGGTGGATCGCGGCACAGGAAGCCCGCGGGATAGATCCGGAATTTCGTATCAAGCCCGGCGTCGGGGGAAATTTCAATTTCCTGATTCTGGGCGACACCGGCGAGGGCGACGCCTCCCAGTACGCCGTCGTCCCCGGGATGCTCAGGCTCGGGCAGGACACCTCGTTCGCCGTCATCGCCAGCGACGTCATCTACCCGACGGGGTCGGGCAACGAGTACGGGGACAAGTTCTTCCGCCCGTACAAGGACTACGACGCACCGATCTACGCGATCCCCGGCAACCACGACTGGTACGACGGGCTCGGCGGCTTCATGCGGGTCTTCTGCGACGCCCCGCCGCTCAAGCCGACGCCGGACCGCGGGCTGCGCGGCCTGCTGTGGCGCAAGCCGGAGACGATCGACGAGGGCAGGCTGGCCGAGGCGCGCAAGCTGCGCGGCCGGCCGGCCCAGCAGGCCGCGCAGCCGGCGCCGTACTGGGCGATCGAGAGCGACAGCCTGCTGATCGTGGGCGTGGACACCGGCATCAAGAACGTGATCGACAGGGCCCAGACGGCCTGGTTGCGCCGCGTCTCGCTCGACCCGCGGCCGAAGATCCTGGTGACCGGGAAGCCCATCTACACCGGCAACGTGCACAAGCCGTCACCGCTGGAGGAAGGCGGCACGATCGATGACATCGTGCGCGACCCGGCCCACCGGTACGTCGCGGCCATCGGCGGAGACGTGCACAACTACCAGCGCTATCCGGTCAAGGTGGGCGACCGGGTGATCCAGTACATCGTGACCGGCGGCGGCGGCGCCTTCATGCACGCCACCCACATCATCGGCAGGGTGGACGTCGCCGGCGTGGCCGAGGACGACTTCAAGTGCTACCCGCTGCGCGGCGACTCGCTGTCCTTCTACAGCCAGCTCTACGCCCGCCGCCTGCGGATGAAGTGGCTCTGCCTCACCCCCGACGAGGCCGTGTGCATCATGTCCAGCCAGATCGGCAACCGCCCGGCCCGGCCGGTCGGGGGGCCGGTCACGGTCACCCGGCGGATGCGCTGGGCGGCGCGGCTGCTCGGGGCCTGGCCGTGGCCGTTCAGGCTGCCGGTGGACAAGGTGTTCCACCGCTTCCTGTCGGAGCTGTCCGACTGGGACCAGCCGCCGTTCTTCAAGCAGTTCCTGCACGTGTCGGTCACGCCCGACCGGCTGACCCTGCGCTGTTTCGCCGCCACCGGCTGCCTGGAGCAGGAGCTCCGGCCGCCGCTGGAGGACGAGGTGCACATCGATTTGTCGTAGCTGTTTGGCACCCTTATGTGCGTGTATGTCGTGGTAGCGGGGGAGACGGTGCTTCCCGTCGGAGGAACGGCCCGGCGCGCGGCCGACCCGGCGTCCGCGGTGCGGGAGCTGGAGTCCGGGAGCGGGCCGCGGTGGGTCTGGGCCGACACGCGGGAGACGTACCCGCCGCTGCTGGAACGCGGCGTGCGGGTCGCGCGCTGCCACGACCTCGCGCTCACCGAGGGGCTGCTGCTCGCCCACGAGGGCCGCTACGGCGAGCCGCGCTCGGCGCGGGCCGCCCACGCCCGGCTGCACGGCCTGCCGGTGCCCGACGACCAGCCGAGCGTGCCCGGCACGCTGTTCGCGCCGGAGCCGCTGTCCGCCGAGGCGGTGGCCGAGGTGCTGGCCGACCAGCTCCGCCGGATCGAGGAACTGCCCGAGCCCGGCCGCTTCCGGCTGCTGGTCGCCGCCGAGTCCGCGGGCGCCCTGGTCGCGGCCGAGATGTCGCACGAGGGCATGCCCTGGCGCCTGGACGTGCACGACGCGCTGCTCACGGACCTGCTCGGCCCGCGGCCCGTGCACGGCATGCGCCCGGCCAAGCTGCAGGCGCTGGCCGACGAGGTGGCGGCGGCCTTCGGGCGGCCGGTCAACCCCGACTCGGTGCAGCAGCTGGTCAAGGCGTTCAAGGGGGCCGGGGTGGCGCTGCGGACGACCCGGTCGTGGGAGCTGAAGAAGATCGACCATCCCGCCGTCACGCCGCTGCTGGCCTACAAGGAGCTGGCCCGGCTCCACAGCTTCCACGGCTGGGCGTGGGCCGACCAGTGGGTGCGCGGCGGGCGCTTCCGCCCCGAGTACGTCGTCGGCGGCGTGGTGTCCGGCCGGTGGGCGACCAGCGGCGGCGGCGCGCTGCAGATCCCCAAGGTGATGCGCCGGGTCGTGGTGGCCGACGCGGGATGGACGCTGGTCGTCGCCGACGCGGCCCAGCTGGAGCCGAGGGTGCTGGCCGCGATGGCCGGCGACGGCGGGCTGGCCAGGGCGGCGGGGGAGATCGACCTGTACTCGGCGCTGGCCCAGTCGTTCGGCGGCGAGCGCGGGAACGCCAAGATCGCCATGCTGTCCGCCATGTACGGCGGCACCAGCGGCGACGCCTCCAAGCTGCTGGCCGTCATGCGCCAGCGCTTTCCCAAGGCGTACCAGTTCGTGGAGGACGCGGCCAAGGCCGGGGAGGAGGGGCGGCTGGTGCGGTCGTGGCTCGGGCGGACCAGCCCGCCGCCGTCCGGGCGGTGGAAGGAGCTGGTGTCCGGCCCGGAGGGCGGCCGGGCGGCCCGCGACCGGGGCAGGTTCACCAGGAACTTCGTGGTGCAGGGCACGGCGGCCGAATGGGCCCTGGCGTTGCTGGCAGTGCTGCGCGGGCTGCTGCCCGAGCCCGCCAGGCTGGTGTTCTTCCAGCACGACGAGGTCATGGTGCACTGCCCGCTGGAGCAGGCCGAGGAGGTCACCGCGGCGGTGACGGCGGCGGCGGCGGCGGCCAGCAGGCTGCTGTTCGGCTCGACCCCGGTGCGCTTCCCGATGGAGACGGTCGCCGTGGGGTGCTACGCCGACGCCAAGTGACCGTTCAGGCCGCCGCGGCGCGGTCGCGGTACCGGGCCGCGGCCAGCCAGAGCCCGGCCACGGTGACCATGACGCCGACGACCAGGCCGAGCACGCCGTAGGACAGGATGCCCACGATGGCGCCCGCGATGATCGTCCCGGTGGCGCCGCAGACGTTCATCAGCAGGTCGGACAGGCCCTGCACGGCGGGCCTGCGGTCGATCGGCAGCGACTCGGTCACCAGCGCAGACCCGGCGACCAGTCCGCACGACCAGCCGAGCCCGAGCACGACCAGGGCCGTCGTCACCTGCCACACCCGGTGCCCCGCCGTGCCCGCCAGAACGGCCGCGGCCAGCAGCAGCGCCGAGCCGAGCAGCAGCACCGGCACCTTGCCCGCCCGGTCGGCCAGCCATCCCACGACCGGCGAGAACATGTACATGCCGGCGATGTGCAGGCTGATCACCAGGCCGATGACGTTCAGGTTCGAGCCGTCGTGGTGGAGCTTGACGGGGGTCATCGACATGATCGAGACCATCGCGGTGTGGGCCACCGCGATCATGACGAGCGCGCGGCGGGCCATGGGGGTCTCGCGCAGCGTGCGCAGGCCCGTCCTGATCGTGCGGTGGCGGCCGGGGGCGGGCTCGGGGGCGCCGTCCAGCTCGCGGGCCAGCTTGAGCGGGTCCGGACGCAGGCCGCCGATGATGATCACCAGCGCCACGGCGAACGCCAGCGCCGCGAACGCGAACGGCCCCGCCTTGGCCGCCAGCCCCGCCTCGATGCCCATCCGGTCGGCGGGCTCGGCCAGGTTGGGCCCGGCGACCGAGCCGACGGTCGAGGCCCACACCACCAGCGACAGGTGCCGGGCCGAGTGACCCTGCGGCGACAGGTCGGTGGCCGAGTAGCGGGCCGCCAGGCTGCCCGCGCTGCCGCCGCCGACCAGCACGAGCCCGGCCAGCAGCAGCGGCCAGTTGCCCAGGCTGATCGCGGCCACCGAGATCGCGCAGCCGGCCAGCGCCGCCAGGTAGGTCAGGGACAGGCCGGCCCGGCGGCCCCCCAGGGTCGACAGCCGCGCGGTCGGCAGCGCGAGCAGCGCCGCCCCGAGCACGGTCGCGGTTCCGGCGAACCCGCTGATCACGGTCGAGCCGGACAGCTCGTCCACGACCACCGAGCTGAGCGCCAGCCCGACGGCCACCCCCACGCCGCCCACGATCTGCGCGGCGGACAGGACGGCCAAGGTTCGACGCTGGACCCTGACGAGGTCAGGCCGGGAGACGGGGGGTTTCGTGGGGGCGCTGGTCACCTGTGAAGTCTCGCATAGCCCCCGACATCCCCCCAAAGAGGACAGGCATCCATTTCTCTTGGGAAAGGTGCCTTTTTCAGAGGATGGTGACGGAATCCCCCACGGTGATCCTGCCGGGGGCGTCCGGGATCAGGTTGATGCCGAACCAGACCTTGCCGTCCCACTTGCGGTGGCGGGACAACGTCCTGATGGGCTCCTTGCCCTTGGTGTACGTCGCGGTGTCGATCGTGGTCAGCACGCAGCGGTCGCAGCCCTTGGTCACCCGGAAGGCGACCGCGCCGATGCGCAGCCGCCGCCACTCGTCCTCGGCGAACGGCCGCTCCGCCCCGTCGATCACCACGCTGGGCCGGAAGCGGTGCATGGGCAGCGGGGCGGGGACCTCCTCGCCGCGTTCGGCCGCCGTCTCGGCGATCCAGTCGTTGAGCCGGCCGAGGGAGGCGGTCGTGGTCAGCAGCAGGGGGTAGCCGTCGGCCAGGCTCACCCGGTCGCCGGGCAGGCCGTACTCGGGGTTGACGGGACGGCGGGCCGGGTCGTCGAGCCAGGCCAGCCGCGCCGGGCGGCCGATCAGCTCCGACAACCAGCGCGCCGCGTCGTCGCCGCAGTCGGTGAGCTCGACGGGCGTGCGCCAGACGTCCACGGTGGTCATGGCGGACGTGGGGGTGACCCGCAGCGGGGGCGCGTGCGGGCCGGTCAGGGTGAGGGTGTCGCCGTCGAGCTGCGCCACGCAGGCCAGCAGCCTGGGGTGCTCGCGGGCGGTCAGCATGCCGCCCTGGCCGTCGGTCACCAGGTAACGCCGGTCGCCGGCCAGCCCCCACGGCTGCACCTCGGCCTCATGGACGTCGTGTCCGGCGGTGGACTTGACGGGATAGAAGTGGATGCTCGCCAGTTCCATGGCCAGGACCGTACCTCACGGCCTCGGGACGGCTTCGGCCCGGTGGGCCGCGGCGACCGGCTCCCGGCCCGGACGGGCCGACAGGGCCACCACGCCCAGGGCCGCCGCGCCGAGCACCGCGCCGATCCAGCCGACGGACGGGTATCCGGCGCCCGCCCCGATGGCCAGCCCGCCCAGCCACGGGCCGACGGTGATGCCGACGTTGAAGGCGCAGACGTTCATCGCGGCGGCCAGCGTGGGGGCGTCCTTGGCCAGGGTGAAGACGCGGGTGTTGAGCGTCGGGTTGGTGGCGAAGCCGAACCCGCCGAGCAGCAGGACCAGTGGCACGGCCAGCACCGCGACCGGCGCGGCCAGGGCCAGCAGGACCGAGGTCACGACCAGCCCGGCGATGCCCGCGTACAGGGTCGGGAAGGGGCGCGTGTCGGCGGTGCGCCCGCCGATCGTGATGCCGATCACCGCGCCGACGCCGTACAGCGCCAGGACGGCGGGCACCCAGGCGGCCCGCAGGCCGGTCGTGTCCACGAGCATCGCGCTCAGGTAGCTGAAGGAGACCAGCAGCCCGCCGGTCGCCAGGGCGGTGGTGGCGAAGGCGAGCCACAGCCGCGGGCTCAGCATCGAGCGCAGCTGCGCGGCGACGCCCGGCGCGGCCTCCCGCTCGGGACGGCCGCCGGGGATCGTGGCCAGCACGCCCAGGGCCGCCAGCGCCGACAGCGCGGCCACGGCCCAGAACGCGGCGCGCCAGCCGAGGTGCTGGCCGATGACCGTGCCCAGGGACAGCCCGACGACGGTGGCCACGGTCAGGCCGCCCGCCACGATGCTCATCGCCTTCCCCCTGGCGTTCGGCGGCACCAGGCCGACCGCCGTGGACGCCGCGACCGCCCAGAAGCCGGCGTAGACGAACGCGCCCGCCACGCGGGTGGCGAACAGCAGGCCGTAGCTGCTGGTCAGGGCCCCGGCCACGTGGGTCAGCGCGAAGACCGCCATGAACGTCAGCAGCGCCGTCCGGCGCGGCCAGCGCATGGTCACGACGGCCAGCACCGGCGCTCCCACCAGCATCCCGATCGCGAACGCCGAGATCAGCAGCCCCGCGTCGGGGACGGACACGCCGAGGTCGGCGGCCATCTCCGGCAGCAGTCCGGCCAGCATGAGCTCCGAGGTGCCCTGGGCGAAGATCGCCAGCCCCAGGATGAACACCGCCAACGGCATGAGAACTCCTCCAATTTTAGAACGGTCAGTACAAAATTCGGGCACGAAAGAAAGCCGAGGCGCAGGAAAGCTCAGAAAGTGGTCAGCGCCGTCGTCGCGATGGATTCGAGCACCGCCCGCCCGGCCCCGCCCCGGGCCGCGACGCGCAGGCCGCTGACCGTGGCCACGACGAAGTGCGCGAGCGCCAGGGCGTCCTTGCTCGCGTCGATCTCGCCGAGTGCCTGGCCGCGCTCGATCGCGCCGCGCAGCGCCTCCACCCGCCGCTGGCCGTCGCGGCGCAGCAGGACGGCGATCTCCGGATCGTGCGGAGCCAGCTCCACCAGGGCGTTGACCACCAGGCAGCCGGCCGGGTCGCCGGCCTCGGGGTCGACCGCCTGCCAGAGCACGGTCCTGATCTTCTCCACGGCGGGCAGATCGGAGGCCATCAGCTCGATCAGCGCGGACGTGCGCTCCTCCTGGTAGCGGCGCAGCGCCCGCTCGTAGAGGTCGCGCTTGTTCGCGAAGGTGTTGTAGATGCTGCTGCGGCCGAGGCCGGTGGCCTCGCACAGGTCCTGGGTCGAGGTGCCTTCGTAGCCCGCGTCCCAGAACGCGCGCATGGCGGCCTCGACGGCGCGGTCCTCCTCGAACGTCCGTGGTCGTGCCATGACAAGCACGCTAGCACGTTTTGGAATGGTCAGTGCAATATGGGTCAGGTGGTCTGGCGGAACGTGTCCAGGAACGTCTTGCGGACCTCGGCCTGGTCGTCCCACTTCAGCTCGGGCATGTCGAACGAGATCGTGAAGGCGGTCTTGTCGTCGAGCGTGACGTACCGGGTCAGGGCGTGCATCGGGACGCCGTCCTTGGAGGTGTAGGTGTACTCCCAGTCGGCGGCCTTCCAGCCACGGTAGTCGGTGGCCTGGAGCTGCACCTGGATGTAGCCCTCCACACCGCCGTCGGCCTCGCGCCGGCTCAGCTCGGCGAGCCCGTCGGCCTGCGGGGCGGCCTGCTCGACGACGATCCGCGAGCCGGAGTCCTTGGGGCCGGTGAAGGTGGCCGCGTCCCCCGAGGTGGCCGGCTTCCAGCCGTCCGGGACCGCCGCGGCGAAGCCGGGCGCCGTGTGCTCCTTGTAGCCGTCGGGCACCGGCGACGGCCCGGTCTTCCGCGGCGCCTGGCTGGTGGCGGCGGCCGTCTGCGTGCCGGGGGAGACCTGCGGCGCGCCGCCGGACAGGATGACCACGATCGCGCCGATCACCACGGCCACGCCCGCGACCGCGCCGGCGATCAGCAACGGCGTGGGCCGCCCGCCGCGCATCCAGGGGCCGTCGCCCTCCTGGACCCTGCGGCGGCTCGTGCCCGCCCGCGAAGGACCGCCGCGCGAGGGGCCGGTCCGGGTGGAGCCGGTGCGCGCCGCGCCGGTCCGGGTGGAGCCGGTGGCCGACAGGCCGGTGCGCGACCCGGCGCCGGAGCCGGGCAGGGTCGCCAGGCGGCTGTGGCTGAAGTCGTGCGACAGGTCGCGCGAGTGCTCGCGCAGTTCGTCGGCCGAGGCCAGCGGCCACGGCGCCGGGACGGCGGCCGCCCTGCTGTCCGTGGTCAGCGGCAGGATCGGCTGCGGCGCGGGCGCGACGGGCGCGCCAAGGTCGTCGAGGTCGTCGAGGTCCGCGGCGGGCCGTTCCATCCGGTGCGGGCCGGACGGGCCGCCGAAGGCGTCGAAGCCGCCGGCCGGGGAGGGGAGCCGGTCGGTGCGATGGCTGCCCGACGGGCTCGACAGGCTGTCGTCGGGCGGCATCGCGTACCCGCCCGCCGGGCCGGCCAGCGGGTCGTACGGCACCCGCACCGGCCCGGAAGGGGTCTCCACGATGCGCGAGGGCATCGGCCCGGACGGGTGCTCCAGCGGCGGCAACATCCCGAGCGGGGTCTGGCCCGACTCGGCCGGCAGCGTCTCGGGCGGGCGCGGACGGGTCGATCCGTGGGCGCGCAGCACCGCCTCCAGCAGGTCGGCGACCTGCTCGGCGGTGAGCCGCTCGGCCGGGTTCTTGCGCAGCAGGCCCTCGATCACCGGCAGCAGCGAGCCGGCCCGCTGCGGCCTGATCGGCTCCTGGGTGAGCACCGCGCCCAGCACCGCGATCGCGTCCGGCCCTTCGTACGGCGGCCGCCCCTCCACGGCCGCGTACAGGGTCGCGCCGAAGGACCACAGGTCGGCCGGCTGCCCGATCGGCTGCCCGGACAGCCGCTCCGGCGGCACGTACGCGGGGGAGCCCATGAGCAGCCCGGTCTGCGTGATCGTCACGTCGCCCTCGATGGCGGCGATGCCGAAGTCGGTCAGCACCACGCGGTCGGAGGTCAGCAGCACGTTGCCCGGCTTGATGTCGCGGTGCAGGATGCCGGCCGCGTGCGCGTGCCGGAGCGCGTCGAGCACGCGGATGCCGATCTCGGCGGCCTGGATCACCGGCAGCGGGCCGCTCTGCCGCACGGCCTGCTCCAGCGACCAGGCGCGCACCAGCTCCATCACGATCCACGGCCGGCCGTCCTCCTCGACGACGTCGTGGACGGTGACGATGCCCGGATGCGTCAGCCGGGCCGCCGACCTGGCCTCGCGCAGCATGCGCCGGTGGGCCATCTGCTTGCCCGCCTGATCCAGCCCGTACGGCAGGATCAGCTCCTTGACCGCGACGTCCCGGTCGAGCAGCACGTCGTGGGCGTGCCACACCATGCCCATGCCGCCCCGGCCGACCGGCGACATCAACCGGTAACGCCTGCCGACCAGACGCCCCTGGCCCTGCGGGTCACCCCCCGGCGCACCCTGGTCCGGGCCGGGCCCGCCGAGCAAGCGGTCGGCTGCCATCTTGCCGCCCCCATTCAGCCTCATCCGTCACATCAGAGCGTGACCACTTCGTGCGGTGGATCGCCGTACGCGCCACCGTGCGCCATGCGCTACTTGCAGATTATGAGGTTCGCCACGATATCGGCGGAAAATCGGTAATGGAAGGCGAAGAGCCTTTACAGCCGCTCTGACCTGCAGATATACGGCTTTTCAAACTGATCACTTACTCAGCGGCGAGTGCGATCAAGGCGCCGGTGAACGCCTGTGCGGGCGGCTCCACCAGGCCCGCGCCGACCTGGCCGGTGCCCGCCACGCGCCCCGCGATGCCGGTGTTGACGACCGGCAGAATGCCCGTCCTGGCGACGAGCGTCACGTCGATGCCGACGGGCGTGCCGCGGAATCCGAGCCCGGGAATCTGGTACGCGGGATGCTCGGCGAGCGTGATCTCGTACATCGAGCGGGTCGCCCGCACCGCGTCGGCCACCTCGCCGCCGACGAAACGCACGATCGCGGGCGCGGCGGCCATCGCGAAGCCGCCCAGCCCGGAGGTCTCGGTGATCGTGGAGTCGCCGATGTCGGGGTTGGCGTCCTGGGGGCCGTACGCGCCGAGGTAGAGGCCGTCCGGCACCCCGGCCGGGCCGGTGAACCAGCGTCCGCCGAGCCCGGAGACCTGCACGCCGAAGTCGGTGCCGTTCCTGGCCATGGCCACGACCAGCGAGGAGCCGGGGATGTCGCGGGCGGCGTCCGTGCTCACCTTGCCCGCGGCCATGCCCGCGTTGAGGAAGAAGTGGTCGTTGCCGTTGACGAAGCGCAACACCTGCGCCGCCTGCGCGGGCGCGGCCTCCACGAGGGCCGGGGCCAGCTCGCGCAGCAGCAGCGAGGTGGCCGCGCGGTTGCGGTTGTGCAGCTCGTCGCCCATCTGCAGGGCCTGCGCGATCAGCGAGCGCAGGTCGATCGGGCCGGTACGGGCCAGCGTCGCGGCGAGGACCGGGCCGAGCACCTCGTCCATCCAGCGCAGCCGGTCGAGCACCTCCGGACCGTACGCGCCGTACCTGAGCACCTTGCCCAGGCCCTCGTTGAGCGAGCAGTAGGCGGTGCCGCCGTGCTCCTCGTCGCGTACCTCCAGCAGCCACATGGACGGGCTCACCACGCCCGCCATCGGGCCGACCATGGCGTGCTCGTGGCAGGGCCGCAGCGCGACCGCGCCCGCCGCCAGCCCGGCCGCGGCCTCGCGCTCGTCGCCCGCCAGGCCCTCCAGCAACATCGCGCCGATCAGCGCGCCGCGCATCGGGCCCGAGGCGCGGTCCCACTCGATCGGCGGCCCGGCGTGCAGGAACGTCCCCGCGGGCAGCACCTCGGCGGCCCGCCGCAGGCCCACCAGGTACGGCCGCGCGCCGGTCAGCCTGCGCACGGCCAGCTCGTTGGCGGCCGTCCTGCGCGGGTCGGCCAGCACCCTGGCCAGGGCGTCGGCGGTGCCGGGCAGCGGCGGCCGCCAGGCCACCGGCGTCGTCGGCACGGCCTGGGCCGCCAGCGCCTCGTCGAGCAGCCCCGCGCCGACGGTGATCACCTGCGGCGGCCCCGACAACAGGCTCACGACACCCTCCCGGCAAGGCGGCGAACGGCGAAGGAGGGCACGGCGGGCGGGGTCACAGGAGGCTCCGGGCGTGGCGGGCGGCCTCGGCGTTGGAGACGTGCACGGCCGCCCCGGCCTCGCGCAGCGCGGCGGCCTGCCGGTGCAGGTCCTGGGGATCGCCCGCGCTGCCGACCAGCGCCACCACGACGGTGGCCGGCGTACGGGCGACGGCCGGCGCCAGCGAGGCCGCCGGGTCGGGGTCGGCGGCGTGGCCGAGCACGACGTCCATGAGCACCACCTCGTCCGCCCCGGCCCGCGACAGGGCCTCCAGGCGCAGCGTCGGATCGATCATCGGATGCGCCCTGCCCCTGGTGTAGGCGTCGTCCCCGAAGTCGGTGAACTCGCCAGGCCCGGCCAGGACGGCGGCCTCCGCGCACAGCGTGCCGCCCGCGTACAGGCCCCTGACGCTCCGCGGCTCCCCGCGCAGCGCGCCCGGCCACGACGGCCACCCGGGCACGCCGCGGCCCAGCGCCCGCAGCGCCCGCCCGGCCGCCTCGGTGAGGTCGGTCTCCGGCAGCACCGCCTCCACCACCGGCGTGCGCAACCCGGCGGCCACCTCCCGGACGGCCTCCGCCACGCCCGGGCCGGGCGGCTTGCCGACCAGCACGATCAGCTCGGTGGCCGGATCGTCGTCGAGCAGCCGCAGGGCGCGCCTCGTGGCCAGCCCGCCGACCTCGGCCGACAGGTCCCTGCCCCCCACGCCGAGGATGTGGCTGACCCCGGCCTCCGCCCAGTCGAGCAGGCAGGACACCTGCTGGGCACCGGTGCCGGAGGCGGCGACCAGGCCGACCGGCCCGGGCCGCAGCACGTTGGCGAAGCCGAGCCCGACGCCCGCGATCGAGGCGGTGCCGCAGTCGGGCCCCATGACCAGGACGCCGCGCTCCTCGGCCAGCTCCTTGAGCCACCGCTCCTGGGCCAGGGGCACGCCGTCGCTGAAGATCATCACCGGCAGCCCGGCCGTGACGGCGTCGAAGGCCTCGCAGAAGGCGTGCTCGCCGGGCACGGACACCAGGACCAGGTCGGCCGGCGTCCTGGCGGCCGAGCGGGTGGTGAGCGGCGGCTGCTCCCCGGACACCGTGGTCGCGATGGTGGCGGCCCGCGCGGTCAGACGGGCGTCCAGCTCCTCGACGGCCCGCGCGGGGTCGGCGCCGCGCAGGGCGATGAGCAGGTCGCCGGGGCCCGCGGGCGGGGGCTCGAAGCCGAGGTCGCGGACGATGGCGAGGTTGAGCTCGGTGGCCATGGCCACCATCGCCACCTCCACACCCGGCATTTCGGTCAGCGCACGACTTATTCGCATCAAGGTGACGGAATCGTGGTACGTCCCTATTCTCAGCTGGATCAGGTCGTCGCTCACGGGCGGCCGCTCAACGCCCGGACCGAGGCCAGCCCGATCGAGATGCCCTGGGCGAGGTCGGCGCCCGAGGTGTGGCCGAGCCGGTGCAGGCGCCGCAGCGCCGGTTCCAGCGCCTGCCTGCCCGCGATGCCGCGCAGCACGCCGGTCACCTCCGGGCTGGCCTCGCCCCTGGCCGCGCAGTGCAGCAACGTCGCCGAGATCGGCGTCGTACGGGTGCGCGCGTCGTAGGTGACGGTCGCCGCCAGCCAGTCGGCCAGCCAGACCGCCCGCCGCGTGCCGGTCGCCGTGCCGAGGTGCCTCAGCGTCACCAGCAGCCCGGCCAGCACGTCGTCGCCGCTCGGCGTGAGCCCGGGACCGAGGCCCACGAGCCGTTCCGCCGCCGTCACCGCGCCCAGCAGCCGGGCCTGCGCGCAACTGCGCGCCAGCAGCTCGACCGCGTCGTTCCCGGCCAGGCCGGGCCGTCCGGGGCCGTCCAGGACGACGTCGGCCAGGCTCAGCGGATCGACCGGGCCGAGCGCCGGAGCCGGGTCCCACCAGCGGCGCACGCCGAGGCTCAGCGAGCCCAGCTCGATGCCGCGGTCGCCGACGGAGGCGTCGTCACCCACGGTGACCTTCGGCAGCGGCGTGGCCAGCAACACCGAGTTGGGCAGCCGGGCCGCCTCGCCGGTTATCAGGGCGATCACCGAAGGCTCGCAGTCGGTCCTGACCTCCAGGTATATCCCCGCGGAGAACGCCGCGAGCACCCGGGCCGGGCTGCGCGGCGCCTCCAGCACGGGACGCACGGCGGTGCTCGCCGCGCCCGTCACGCGGACCCGGGCACGCCGTGCATGAGTACTGACGGTCACCGAACCTCCCATCGGACCCTGGTCCTGACCGTAGAACGGCCGGAGAACCCTCCGTACGGAGAAATTTGCCAACAGTCAGCGGGAAGGTTGGCTCTTCCTGACAGACCGTCTGTGGAGTCACAATCACCACATGGAGCCCCCTGTGCGTCTGGCCAGCACCGGAACGATCATCCATGGCGTCTCGGTCGGAGAGGTGCTCGGCGTCTCGACCCTGGCCGAGGCCAGGCTGATCGCGGGGGAGAGCGGGCTCGGGCGCATCGTGCAGCGGCTCAACGTCATGGAGGTGCCCGACATCCTGGCCTGGGTCAAGCCGCACGAGCTGCTGCTGACCACCGGCTACCCGCTGCGCAACACGCCGCAGTCGCTCGGCCGCCTGGTCGCCGACCTGGACGAGCGCGGCCTGGCCGCCCTGGCCATCAAACTCGGCCGGTACGTGGACGAGCTGCCCGCCGAGATGACCGAACAGGCCGACCGGCTCGGCTTCCCCCTCATCCTGCTGCCCAACGACGTCGGCTTCGACGACATCCTCAACCAGGTGCTCACCGACATACTCAACCGCCAGGCCGCCGTGCTGGCCCGCGCCGAGGAGGCGCACCGGGCGCTGGTCCACGTGGTGCTGGCCGGCGGCGGGCTGAACGAGGTCGCCGCCGAGGTGGCCCAGCTCCTCGACGTGGCCGTGGCCGCCGTGGACGGCTCCGGCCAGGTCCTGGCCACCGCCGGGGCGGCCGAGCACGTCGCCGCCCTGCGCGAGTCGATCTCCCGCGAGGGGCCGCCGCCCGCGCGGGCCGCCGACGCGCCGGGCCGCGGCAGGACGTTCGCCTCGGCCCCCGTGCTGGCCGGCGGCCACCACCACGGCCGGATCGTCGCCTACAGCGCCACCGGCGCGATCAGGGACAGCGACATCGGCATCCTCGAACGCGCCGCCACCGTCGCCGCGCTGGTCGTGACCCGGCAGGAGGCGGTCAACGCGGTCGAGAGCAAGTACCGGGCCGACTTCCTGCGCGACGTGCTCACCGGCCGGGCCGGCACGCCCGAGCGGGTCGACGCCAGGGCCAGGGCGTTCGGCTGGGACCTGGCCCGGCCGGTGATCGTGCTGGTGGCCGAGCTCGACCCCGACGGCGACGAGCGCAGCGCCCAGGACCGGCTGGTGTCCTGCTGGACGGCGGCCGTGCGGCGGCACGACCCGCGCGGCGCGGTGGCCGGGTTCTCGCACGAGGTCGTCGCCGTCGTGGACGCCTCGCTCGACGCCGCCAGGGTGGCCAAGGACGCCGCCTCGGCGTTCGCCGACGTGCCGCCCGCGACGTTCTCGACCGGCACCTCGCGGCCGAGCCCGGGGGCCGGGACGCTGCCGGAGGCGTACGCGCAGGCGATGAAGGCGGCCCGGGTGGGCCGGCAGCTGCACGGGCCGGGCGCGGTCGCGCACTTCGACCAGCTCGGCGTCTACCGGCTGCTGTCGCTGGTGAACGACACCGGCGAGCTGCACGCGTTCGTCCGTGAGACGCTGGGCCCGCTGGCCTGGGACGAGGACGCCGAGAACGCCGACCTGCGGCGCACGCTGCAGGTGCTCCTGGAGACCAACCTCAACGTCGCCGAGACCGCCCGCCGGCTGCACTTCCACTACAACACGCTGCGCTACCGGATCGGGAAGCTGGAACGCCTGCTCGGCAACTTCACCGACGACCCCCACCTGCGGCTCAACCTCACCCTGGCCCTGCACGTGCTGCGCATGCGCGGCATCTAGGCTTGGGGCTCGTGGATCTGGATTTCGAACTGCGTTCCGAGTACATCCCGCTGTGCGACCTGCTGAAGTACTGCGGGGTCACCGAGACCGGCGGCATGGCCAAACACCTCATCGCCGAGGGCCTGGTCCAGGTCGACGGCGAGGTCGAGCTGCGGAAGACGGCGAAGATCCGTGCCGGCCAGGTGGTGAGCGGCGACGGGTTCACGATCCACGTGCAATAACGGCCCGCCGTATCCGGATGGTCGCGACACCCCTTATTGTGCTCTCCGACATACTTCGGAAGACGTCGCCGCTGGTCAGGCGGAAGATTGAGGTGGGTTCGCGGTGTTCGGGTGGAAGCTGCACGGCGACGGGAAACATCTGACGCCGGGAGAGGTCGTCAAGCCTGACGAGCGGCTCTCCTGGCCCCGGATGGTCGGCATCGGCGCCCAGCACGTCATCGCCATGTTCGGCGCGACGTTCGTGTTCCCGCTGGTCATGGGGCTCGACGCGAACCTGGCCGTGATGATGTCCGGCGTCGCGACGATCCTGTTCCTGCTCATCGTCAAGGGCAAGATCCCCAGCTACGTCGGGTCGAGCGCGTCCTTCGTGGGAGCCGTGGTGGCGATCAGGGCGGCCGGGGGCGGCGACGCGACCGTCACCGGCGCGCTGCTGGCCGTCGGCGTCGTGCTGGCCGGCTGCGGGCTGGCCATCCACCTGCTCGGCGTGCGGATCATCCACCGCGTCTTCCCGCCGATCGTCACCGGCGGCGTGGTGATGCTGATCGGCTTCGGCATGGCCTACGTCGCGGCCGACGTCTACTGGCCCAAGGACCCGTGGGTGGCGCTGCTCACCATGGCGGCCACGTTCGTGTTCATCGGCGTACTCAAGGGCTTCCTCGGCCGCATCGGCGTGCTGCTCGGCCTGGTCTTCGGGTTCGTGCTGTCGTGGGTCTGGGACGTGGTGGGCGGCAAGATCCTGGCCCCCGACGCCACCGGCAAGGTGACCGAGCACTTCCGCGTCAACCTCCAGGGCGTCGCCGACGCCGACTGGATAGGCCTGCCCTCGCTGCACGGGCCGGTGTTCGAGGTGTCGGCGATCGTGCTGGTGCTGCCGGTCGTGATCGCGCTCATCGCCGAGAACGTCGGCCACGTCAAGGCCGTCGGCGAGATGACCGGCGCGGACGTCGACGGCTACATGGGCCGCGCCATCATGGCCGACGGCGTCGGCACCGTGGTCGCCACCTCGGTCGGCGGCCCGGCCACCACCACGTACGCCGAGAACATCGGCGTCATGGCGGCCACCAAGGTCTACTCCACGGCCGCCTACTACATCGCCGCGGTCATCGCGATCCTGTTCGGCCTGTGCCCCAAGTTCGGCGCGCTCGTGGCCGCGACCCCCGACGGCGTGCTCGGCGGCGTCACGACCATCCTGTACGGCATGATCGGCCTGCTCGGCGCCCGCATCTGGATCGAGAACAAGGTGAACCTGTCCGACCCGGTCAACCTCGTCCCGGTGGGCGCCGGCATCATCATCGCCATCGGGCCGGTCGCGTTCCCGATCACCAGCACGTTCTCCCTCAGCGGCATCGCGCTCGGCACGATCGTGCTGCTCGTCGGCTACCACCTGCTGCGCGCCACGCGCCGCGAACCGGTGCCCGAAACAGGCCGATAACCCCCTCTCTGACCGGCCGGCGACTTCCCCGTACGGAGGTTCGCTCTGGTGACCGCGGGATATTTGGCAGATCATGCCCGTGTAGCCGCATCCCAGCGGTCCTAATGTGCCCGCAGAGGCACGGTCGCCGGCCCGGAAGAGAGGGCGCAGATGGTTTTCGGATGGACCAGACACGGTGACGGCAGGCATCTGGCGCCCGGCGAGGTGGTCAGGCCCGACGAGCGGCTGAGCTGGCCGCGCATGGTCGGCTTCGGCGCCCAGCACGTGATCGCGATGTTCGGCGCCACGTTCGTGTTCCCGCTGGTGATGGGGCTCGACCCGAACGTCGCCGTGATGATGTCCGGCGTCGCGACGATCATGTTCCTGCTGATCGTGAAGGGCAAGGTGCCCAGCTACCTGGGCACCAGCGCCTCGTTCGTCGGCGGCGTGCTCGCCATCAGGGCCGCCGTCGGCGCCGACCAGAGCATCGCCGACGCCGTCGTGACCGGCTCGATCCTGGTCGCCGGGCTCGTGCTGGCGCTGGCGGGGCTGGCCGTGCACGTGCTCGGCGTGCAGATCATCCACCGGGTCTTCCCGCCCGTCGTCACCGGCGCGGTGGTGATGCTCATCGGGTTCGGGCTGGCGTACGTGGTCGCGGACGTCTACTGGGGGCAGGACCAGTGGGTGGCGCTGGTCACGATGCTGGTGACGTTCGTGGTGATCGTGGCGTTCAAGGGGTTCGCCGGGCGCGTCGGGGTGCTCATCGGGCTGGTCACGGGGTTCGCGCTGTCCTGGGTGCTGGACCGGGCGGCCGGGCCGGTCACCTCCGTGCTGCCCGGCCAGAACCTGCGCGACGCCGCCGGCGCGGCCTGTCCGGCCGAGGGCACGTACTGCGTGGCCACGGCCTTCCCGCACGACCGGGTCAGCTTCGACGCCGTCGCCAAAGCCGACTGGTTCGGGCTGCCGGACTTCCACGCCCCCGACTTCCGGTTCTCCGCCGTGCTGCTCGTGCTGCCCGCGGTGATCGCGCTCATCGCCGAGAACGTCGGCCACGTCAAGGCCGTGGGCGAGATGACCGGCACCGACGTCGATCCCTACATCGGCCGGGCGATCATCGCCGACGGCGCCGCCACCGTCGTCACCAGCGCCGTCGGCGGCTCGCCCACCACCACCTACGCCGAGAACATCGGCGTCATGGCGGCCACCAAGGTCTACTCCACGGCCGCCTACTACATCGCCGGCCTGATCGCGATCCTGTTCGGCCTGTGCCCGAAGTTCGGGGCGCTGGTCGCCGCCACGCCGGGCGGCGTGCTCGGCGGCGTCACCGTCATCCTGTACGGCATGATCGGACTACTCGGCGCCAAGATCTGGATCGAGAACCGGGTGGATTTCGCCGACCCGGTGAACATGGTCCCGATCGGCGCGGGCATCATCCTGGCGATCGGACCGGTGACGCACATGATCGGCGGAGACTTCTCCCTGGAGGGCATCGCGCTCGGCACCGTCGTGGTGGTGGGCGGCTACCACCTGCTGCGCGTCATAGCCGGGCGCTCACCGGGACCGGCCCCGAAACCGGCCGGGGGCGAGGCCGGGTGAAGCCGCCGCCGTTCACCCACCACGCCCCCCGCGACCTCGGCGCGGCGCTGCGGACGCTCGCCGAGGTGGACGGCAAGGTGCTGGCCGGCGGCCAGAGCCTGATCCCCATGCTGAACATGCGGCTGGCCGCGCCCGAGCACATCGTCGACATCAACCGCCTGACCGCCCTGGACACCGTGGAGGCGGGCGGCGACGGCGTACGGGTGGGCGCGCTGGCCCGGCACTCGCGGGTGGCCCGGTCCGGCGCGCACCCGCTGCTGACGAAGGCGCTGCGGCTGGTCGCCCACCCCGTGATCCGCAACCGGGGCACGGTCGTCGGGAGCCTGGTGCACGCCGATCCCGCCGCCGAGCTGCCGGCGGTGCTGGCCGTCCTGGGCGGCTCGGTGCGGCTGGCCCGCTGGACCGCCGCCGGCGTCGCCGAGCGGGACGTGCCGGCGCGCGAGTTCTTCGTCGGGCCCATGGAGTCCGGCGTCCGGCCGGACGAGCTGGCCGTGTCTGCCTACTTCCCGGCGCTCGGCGGGCGCGCCGGGACGGCGTTCGAGGAGGTGTCCCGGCGGCACGGCGACTACGCCCTGGCCGGCGTCTGCGCCGTGGTCACGTTCGACGACGACCTGCGCGTCGCCGCGGCCAGGGTCGCCTGCGTCGGCGTGGGCCCGGTGCCCGTCCTGATGGACGTGACCGGCGAGTGCGGCCACCGGCCGGCCGCGAGCGTCGACTGGCCCACCGTCGCGCGGGCCGTGCGGGAGGGGACCGACCCCGAAGGGGACATCCACGCCACCGCCGCCTACCGCCGGCACCTGGTGGGCGTGCTGGCCGAACGGGCGCTGCGCGAGGCGGCACGGGAGGGGACGGCGACCGGTGGAACATGAGATCACGCTGACCGTGAACGGCACGGCCCGGCGGGTCACCGTCCCCGGACGCCGCCTGCTGTCCGACTGCCTGCGCCACGACCTCGGCCTGACCGGCACGCACGTCGGCTGCGAGCACGGCGTCTGCGGCTGCTGCACGGTGCTGCTCGACGGCGAGCCGGTCCGGTCGTGCCTGACCTTCGCGGTCACCGTGGACGGGCACGAGATCACCACCGTCGAGGGCCTGGCCGGCCCGGACGGGCTCTCCCCGGTGCAGCGGGCCTTCGCCGAGTGCCACGGCCTGCAGTGCGGCTTCTGCACCCCGGGCTTCCTGTGCACGGTGACCGCCCTGCTGGCCGACAACCCGGCCCCCACGCACGAGGAGGTGCTCGAAGGCGTGTCCGGCAACCTGTGCCGGTGCACCGGCTACCAGAACATCGTCAAGGCCGTCCACCGCGCCGCCGAACTGCTGGCGGAGGAGTCATGAGCTTGCTGGGGGAGTCATGACGACCAGGATGTTCGGCGAGCCGGTGCAGCGGCGGGAGGACCCGCGGCTGCTCACCGGCCAGGGCCGCTTCCTCGACGACCTGGGCCGCGACGCGCTCGCCGCCGCGTTCGTCCGGTCACCCCACGCCCACGCCCGCGTCGGCGACATCGACGTGTCCGCCGCGCTCGACGTGCCCGGCCTGGTCGCGATCTACACCTGGGAGGACCTGCCCGAGCGGGTGGGCCGGCCGCTGCCGCTGCTGATCCCGCACCCGGCGCTCACCCACGGGCGCACGGCGTACCCGCTGGCCAGGGAGGTCGTCCGGCACGTCGGCGAGCCCGTGGTCATGGTCGTGGCCGCCGACCGGTACGCCGCCGAGGACGCCTGCGCGCTCATCGAGGTCGCCTACGAGCCGCTCAAGCCGGTCGTCGGCCTGGCCGAGGCGGTGCAGGGCGCCCAGCTCGTGCACGAGGACGTGCCGGGGAACGTGGGGGCGCACCTCGTCCAGGAGGTGCCGGGGGCCGACGGCAGGGGCGCGCGCGAGGCCGTCGAGGGCGCGCCGCACACGCTGGCCTTCCGGCTCGACATCGAGCGCAGCGCCAGCATGCCGCTGGAGGGACGCGGCGTGCACGCCCGCTGGGACGGCCGCGACCTGCGCGTCCACTCCAGCACCCAGACCTCCACCAGCGTGCGCATGGCCGTCGCCGCCGCGCTCGGGCTTCCGCTGCCGCAGGTCGAGGTGATCGCCCCGGACGTCGGCGGCGGCTTCGGCGTCAAGATCGTGCACCCGTGGCCGGAGGAGATCCTGGTGCCGTGGGCCGCGATGACGCTCGGCCGCGAGATCAAGTGGACCGAGGACCGCAGGGAACACTTCATCTCCTCCGCGCACGAACGCGCCCAGATCCACCACGTACGCGTCGGCTTCGACGACGACGGCCGCGTCCTGGGCCTGGACGTGACGATCCTGCACGACCACGGCGCCTACACGCCGTACGGGATCATCGTGCCCATCGTCACCTCCACGCAGTTGCTGGGGCCGTACAAGCCGGGGGCCTACCGGGTCGAGTTCACCGCGGTCTACACCAACACCGTGCAGGTCACGCCGTACCGGGGGGCCGGTCGGCCGCAGGGCGTGTTCTGCATGGAGCGGACCATGGACAAGATCGCCCGCTACCTGGGCAAGGACCGCACGCAGGTGCGCGCGGCCAACTTCATCCGGCCCGAGGAGTTCCCCTACGACCAGGGGATGACGTTCCAGGACGGCCGCCCGCTCATCTACGACAGCGGGAACTACCCGGAGATGCTCCGCATGCTCAAGGAGCTGATCGGCTGGGACTCCTTCGAGCGGCGTCCCGGCCGGGGGATCGGCATCGGCTGCTACGTCGAGGGCACGGGCGTCGGCCCGTACGAGGGCGGGCACGTGCAGATCACCTCCGACGGCCGGGTGCACGTCTCGACCGGCCTGACCTCCCAGGGGCAGGGTCACGAGACCGCCTTCGCCCAGATCGCCGCCGCCGAGCTGGGCGTGCCCATCGACCGCGTCAGCGTGGTCACCGGTGACACCCGCAGGTTCGGGTACGCGGTGGGCACCTTCGCCTCCCGCGCCGCCGTCGTCAGCGGCAACGCCATCGCCCTGGCCTGCCGGAAGGTCAAGGAGAAGGCGCTGCGCATCGCGGCCGACGCCCTGGAGGCCGACCCGGCCGACCTGGAGATCGACGACGGCATGGTGCACGTCGTGGGCGCGCCGACCGCCGCGATCCCGCTCTCGACGGTGGCGGTGCTGGCCAACCCGCTGCGCTACGCCTTCGACGAGGAGACGGCCAGGGCGACCCAGTTCTCCGGCGCGGCCGACCCGGCCCGCCCGCCGGTGGCCGAGGGCGACGAGCCGGGCCTGGAGGGGCGCGAGTTCTACTCGCCGATCAGGTCCACGTTCGCCTCCGGCATGCACGCGGCGATCGTCGAGACCGACCCCGACACCGCCGAGATCAGGGTCGTCAGGTACGCCGTCGTGCACGACTGCGGCCGGCTGATCAACCCGATGATCGTGGAGGGCCAGATCCACGGGGGAGTGGCCCAGGGCATCGGCGGCGCCCTGTACGAGCGCATGGAGTACGACGTCCACGGCCAGCTCGTCAACGCCTCGTTCATGGACTTCCTCATGCCGTACGCCACCGAGATCCCGCCGATCGAGACCGCCCACCTGGAGACGCCCTCGCCGCTCAACCCGCTCGGCATCAAGGGCGCGGGCGAGGCCGGCGTGATCCCGGTGTCGGCGGTCATCGCCTCGGCGATCGAGGACGCCGAGGGCATCGAGATCGACCGCATGCCCATCTCGCCGTCGGACCTGTTCGAGCTGCGTATGCGATGATCGGCGCCATGCTCGCTCCCGGCGCCGGCCTGACCCGCTTCCCCGACCTGCCCGACGACGTGCGCACGATCGACCTGGCCTGGAACGAGATCACGCACGTGCCCGCCCAGGTGGCCGGGCTGGCCGCGCTGGAGGAGCTGCGGCTCGACGGCAACCGGCTGCGCGAGCTGCCCGGCCTGTCCGGCCTGACCGCGCTGCGCGCCCTGCACCTCGACGGCAACGAGCTGAGCGAGGTCCCCGACTGCCCGCCCGGCCTGGAGACCCTCTTCCTCTACGGCAACCGGATCGAGCGCCTGCCCGGCGACCTCGCACCGCGCCTGCGCCAGCTCGCGCTCGGCGGCAACCGGCTGACGTCCGTGCCCGCCGGGCTGTGGAAGCTGACCGCGCTGGAATCACTCAACCTCGCCGAGAACGCCCTCACCGAGATCCCCGCCGACATCGGCGGCCTGACCCGGCTGCGCATGCTCGACCTCGGCCACAACCGGCTCGCCTCGATCCCGCCCGAGGTCGGCGACCTGCCGCTCACCGACTACCTCTACCTGAGCGACAACGGCTTCACCGACGTCCCGGCCGCGCTCGGCCGGCTCGACCGGCTGGCCTACCTCAACCTCACCGACAACCGGCTGACCGGGCTCCCGGACGCGCTCGGGTCGATGGCGTCACTGGTGGAGCTGCGCCTGTACAACAACCGGCTGGAGGCGCTGCCCGAGACCGTCGGCGGGCTCGGCCGGCTGCGCGAGCTGCACCTGCAGGGCAACCGGCTGACCCGGCTGCCCGCCGCCCTCGCGGCGCTGACCGAGCTGCGCGTGCTCGACCTGCGCGACAACCATCTGAGCGAGCTGCCCGCGCTGCCGTCCGGCCTCACCCATCTCGACCTGCGCAACAACCGGCTGCGCGAGCTGCCCGCCGCGGTCGCCGAGCTGACCGGCCTGCGCAAGCTCGACCTGCGCTGGAACAAGCTCTACGACGACCCGCCGGTGCTCGATCTGCTGCGCGCCCGGGGCTGCGTCGTCCTGCGCTGAAGCGGCACTCGACCGGCGCTCAACCGGCACTCAACCGGTGCTGAACCGGCGCGGGCGGCCGTGCGTATCTCCGCACATGACGACACTTCCACGTCTGGCCGTCCTCGCGCTGCTGGCCGGGCTGGTCGCCGCCTGCTCCGCCGGCGGCGGCTCCGGCGGCCCGGCGGCGGCCGGCCAGAACGCCGCGCGGGCGGCGGCGCCCCAGACGGTCGAGCAGCTCGCCGCCAGGGTCGGCTGCAAGCCGCGCATGCAGGTCGACGCCGCCGAGATCCGTACGGGCTACTGCCGGACCGCCGACGGCCAGTTCTTCGTCACGACGTTCGCCAGCCAGTCCGGCAAGGACGCCTGGATGGACGCCGCCCCCGAGTACAACCCGCACCTGGTCGGCAACCTGTGGACGGTGCTGTCCAGCCGCAAGGTGCTGGAGCTGCTGAAGGAGCGGCTCGGCGGCGACCTGCACCTGAAGGACCACCGCACGAACCAGATGCGCACGGTCGGCTGAGACGCCCTACGCCGCCGCGAGCATGACCCGCTTGCGGAACACCCAGTACGTCCAGCCCTGGTAGACCAGCACGAACGGCAGCGTGATCAGCCCGATCCAGCTCAGCATCGTCAGCGTGTACGGCCCCGAGGCGGCCGCCGCCAGGGTCAGCCCGGGCAGCGGCGCGAGGCGCAGCTCCATGAAGACCGCCAGCGTGGCCAGCACGATGCCCGCGGCGGTCGCGCCGAACGCCCAGCCCTCCCTGCGCCGCCAGATCAGCGCCGCCGCGGCGGCCAGCGCGGCCATGGCGGCCAGCGCGGGCAGCGAGCCCAGGTTGGACAGGGCCAGCACGGCCACCGGGATGGCCACCGCCGCGGCGGCCATGGCGGCGGTCCTGGCCCGGCGGCGCACCGGGCCGGTGGTGCGCAGCGCGAGGAAGACCGCGCCGTGCAGCACGCAGAGCGTCAGCGTGAACGCGCCGCCGAGCAGGGCCGCCGGGCCGCTGTCGAACAGCACGTCGGCGAAGATCGCGCCCCACAGGAACGCCGGGAGGCCGCTGCCGACCAGGATGCCGAGGTCGCACCAGATCGGGTTGGCGACCTTGCCGCGCCATTCCAGCCCGACGCCGCGCACGATCAGGCCGACCAGGATGAGCGTGACGGGCAGGTAGAACGCGCTGAACAGGCCGGAGTACCAGGCGGGGAAGGCGGCGAACATGGCGCCGACCGCCGTGATCAGCCACACCTCGTTGCCGTCCCAGACGGGGCCGATGGTCTGCAGGCTCTGGCGCTGCTCGGCGGCGTTCCTGCTCAGCAGCGGCGCCAGCAGGCCCACGCCGAAGTCGAAGCCTTCCAGGACGAAGTACCCGGTCCAGAGGAAGGCGATGATGACGAACCACAGGTTGATCATGGTCTGGTCCCTCTAGTACATCAGCGACGGTTCGAGCGTCTGCGCCTCGGGAGCGGGCTGCCGCTCCTCGACGCCCTTGCGCACGTGCCTGGCCAGCAGGACGACCTCGGCCACGGCCAGGCCGCCGTACAGGAGTGTGAAGACGGTCAGCGAGATGGCGACCTCGGCCAGGGTCACGCCGGGCGAGACGCTTGAGGCGGTCAGCAGCTCGCCGGCGACCGTCCAGGGCTGCCGGCCGATCTCGCTCAGCAGCCAGCCCGCGATCACCGCCGCGAACGGCAGCGGCAGCGCGAGCAGCAGCGCCCGCGCCAGCCAGGACGGCACCTCGCGCCTGCGCCGGGTCAGCCAGAGGCCGAGCAGCGCGAGCCCCGCGGTGGCCATGCCGAACACGATCATCACGCGGAACGACCAGAACACGATCGTCGGGTCGGGCCGGTAGTCGCCGGGGCCGAACTGCTGCTCGAAGCGCTTCTGCAGGTCCTCGGTGCCCTGGACGGTGGCGCCGAAGTCGTTGGTGGCCAGGAAGCTGAGCACCTTGGGGATCTCGATGCCGGGCGCCAGGGAGAAGGCCGCGCCCGCGGTGTCGCGTTCCAGGCCCTCGGCCGCGGCCAGCTTCATGGGCTGCTGCTCGTACATGAGCTTGGCCGACATGTCGCCGGTGCCCGCGACGACCGCCCCCGCGATCGCCGTCATGACCAGCGCGCCACGGGCGGCGCTGCGCCACATCGGCGCGCGCGTCCGCAGCAGCCCGTAGCCGCTCACCGCCAGCACGAACCCGCCCGCCACGATGAACGCGGCCCCGATGACGTGCGGCACCTGCGCGACCGCCGTGGAGTTGGTCAGCACGGCCCACAGGTCGGTCATCCTGGCCTTGCCGTCCACGACCTCGTAGCCGACCGGGTGCTTCATCCAGGCGTTGGCCGCGAGGATGAAGTAGGCCGACAGGTTGGAGCCGATGGCGGCGGCCCAGATGCTGGCCAGGTGTGCCTTCTTGGGCAGCCGGTCCCAGCCGAAGATCCACAGGCCGAGGAACGTGGACTCCATGAAGAAGGCCAGCAGCGCCTCCATGGCCAGCGGCGCGCCGAAGACGTCACCGACGAACGTGGAGTACTCACTCCAGTTCATGCCGAACTGGAATTCCTGCACGATGCCGGTCACCACACCCATGGCGAAGTTGATCAGGAACAGCTTCCCGAAGAACTTCGTGAGCTTGAGGTAGTGCTCCTTGCCCGTGCGGTGCCAGGCCGTCTGCAGGCCCGCGACGAAGACGCCCAGACCGATGGTCAGGGGCACGAACAAGAAGTGGCACACGGTGGTGACCCCGAACTGCCACCGTGCCAGGTCAAGCGCGTCCATCAATCCCCACCCGCTCATAGCTCTACAAGCTGTAGTACTTCTATCTGTAGTAGTACTACAGGCCGTAGAGCAACGCGATGCGACGTTGGTCACATCCCCCGGTTCTGCCTACTTTTCGAGGATCCCGTACGGGTACGTCCCGGCGCGTCACCCGCCGGGCGGATTGCGCACTACCCCGCCCGGCGGACCTCGCCTGAGGCGTCGAGGTAGGCCTGCAGATTGCCCAGCTCGAAGCCGCGCCGCTTGATCTTGTCGATCAGCACCCGGAAGTCGGCCGCCAGGTTGGGCCGGAAGTGCAGCAGCAGGATGTCGCCCGGACGCAGGCGTTTGTCGGGCACCTGATAGGCGATCTTGCCGCCCGGCTGGACGGTGGCCGTCCACAGCAGCACGGCCTTCACCCCGCACCGCCGGGCGGCCCGCAGCGTGTCGGTGTTGTAGCTGCCGAACGGCGGCCGGAACAACGCCGGCCGGGTCCCGATCTCCTTGCCGACCACCTGCGCCGCGCCGCAGATCTCGCGGCGCTGCCCGTCGAGGGGCAGGCGGCGCAGGTCGGGATGGGTCAGGGTGTGGTTCTCGACGGGCACGTGGACGTCGCGGAGCTGCCGGAAGTAGCCCCACTTGCCGGCGCCCACGTAGCGGCCGGGGCCGCCCGCCGGGTCGGGGCTGCCCTTGGCCTCGACCGCGTCGCGCATGGCGAAGGCGGTGATGGGCACGCGCCGGTCGCGTACCAGCTTGACGAAGCCGGGGTCCTGCTCCCAGCCGTCGTCGATGGTCAGGAAGACGACCTTGCGCCTGGTGGGGATCGAGCTGATCACCGGGGGCAGGCCGTTCTCCCCCTTGATCGGACCCACCTCGCCGGCCCGCGGCAGCGCCCCCGGCGAGCCCTGCGGCGTGGGCCGGGACGTGGTCCCTCCGGTCGCGGACGGCTTCGCCGACGGCCCGGCCACGACCCCGCCGGTGTCGCCATCGGTGCCGCCGGTGGCACACCCGGCGGCCAGCGCCACCAGAACCCCGGCGAGCACGGCCGGCCCCAGCCCGCCACGCCCGGCCCCGCCCCTGACCGTTCCACGCCCCCAGCACATGGAGCACCATCTTGCCAGCCCTGATCCCCACGATGATCCGCACGACGCGTCGCCCGACTGGCAGGTCTTGCCCTTAACCAGCCGGTCGCCGGTGCCTAGAGTGGCCGCATGAAGGTGGCGGGCAGCGCCGTGATCGGCGTACAGCGAGATCGAGTGTGGGCCGCGCTCCAGGACCCGGCGGTGCTCGTGCGCACCATCCCGGGCTGCGAGCGCCTGGAGGAGACCGGGCCGGACACCTACAGGATGACGGTCAACGCGGGCGTGGCGTCCATCAAGGGCGTCTACCAGGGGGAGGTCGCGCTGGCCGAGCCGCGCGCGCCCGAGAGCTTCACGCTGCGGGCGCGCGGCCAGGGCGCGCCGGGCACGGTCGAGGCCACCGTCCTGGTACGGCTGAGCGAGATCGACGGCGGCACCCGGGTGGACTACGACGCCGACGCGGTGATCGGCGGGATGATCGGCGGCGTCGGGCAGCGCATGCTCGGCTCGGTCGCCAAACGCACGGCGGGCGAGTTCTTCTCCGCCGTCGAGGGCCACCTCAGCGCCCCGCCCCCGCCCCCGGCTCCGGCTCCGGCGACCCCGGCCGCCCCGGAGGCCGCCCAGGCTGCCCAGGCCGCCCCGGCGGTCTACGAACGGCCGCCCGCGCGGCACGCCGAGACCCGCCCGTGGGCGCTGCTGGCCGCCTTCGGCATGGGCGCGGCCGCCGCGCTCGCCGGCGTCGCCGTGGGCCGGCTGCTCGGCCGCGACACGAGTGGCCGGCGCGGCTGAGGGACGCGCCACGACGACCCTCGCGGAAAAGGATCTCCAGGCGTAGCGTGGCGGTATGCGGCAGGCACACGCTGAAGACGCACGGAACGAAGCCAGGCGCATCGTACGCGACCTGCTGGGGGAGGAGCGCCCCACCGCCGAGTCCCTGGTCGCCGAGGTGCGGCCGGTGTTCGGCGACCAGCGGACCGACCGCGTGCTCGGGCTCGCGCTCGGCGCGTCGCTCACCCGCCGATCGGCCGAACTGGCCGCCATCGCCGCGCTCCTCGTCGGCACCCGCGAGCTGGGCGCCGGCTGGTGGACGCGGCCCAGGGGCGGCAAGCTGCCGCCGCCCGACGACGTGCTGCGCACGGCCCTCGCGATCGAGCCGTGGACCGACCTGACCGCGCTGGAGATGCTGGCCGCCTGGATCGCCGACGACGCCGCCGACCAGATCTGGGGCCGGCCCGTCGCCGAGGTCGACCTCAACTCCTGGCAGGCCGAGGACCGCTTCGAGCTGCCGCCGGGGGTCGGGCCGGGCCAGCGGCTGGTGGTGCACTTCGACGCGGGCGGCCGGCTCGACGCGGTCGTCGCCCGCCGTCCCGACGACGCGCTGGGGTCCAACCTCGACTTCCAGTCGCTGCGTTACTCCAGGCCCGCCGAGGCCCAGTGGAGCTGGGGAGTGGCCGCCGGGCTCGGGCCCCACCGGCTGCCCGGTGAGAAGCCCGACCCGTACGCCCGCGAGATCCCGGCCGCCGCCGCGGGCGTGCTGCGGGCCTGGGCCGTCCGCCACGGCGTCACCCGCGAGGAGCTGGGCGAGCGCTGGGGGACGGTCGGCGACGTGGTGGCCGCCATCGAGCGGGTCGACTGGATGTGGCGCAGCGGCGAGTGGTTCGGCTGGTGGCGCGGCGCGTCCGCCCTGGTGGACGACTCGGCCTACCTGCCCTACCGGCTGGAGGAGCTGGCTGCCGGCTGACCCGCGGCCGGCGGAATCGTCGTGCGGGCCGCGTGGTTGTCGCCGGTGTGAAAGTCGAGATTTTCTCCGATGTCGTGTGCCCCTGGTGTTACATCGGGCACGTCAGGTTCGCCCGCGCCGCCGAGCGTTTCCGTGCCAAGGGCGGCACGATCGAGGTGACCATGCGCCCGTTCCAGCTCAATCCCGACGCCCCCGTCGAGGGTGAGCCGCTGATCCCGGCCCTTGAGCGCAAGTTCGGGCCGGGCGCGCGGCAGATGACCGAGCGGGTCAGGGCCGTCGCCGTCGAAGAGGGCCTGGAGATGGACTACGAGCGGGCCGTCAACACCAACACTTTCGAGGCCCACCGGCTCATCGACGCCGCCACCGCCCAGGGGCTCGGCGAGGAGATGGCCGAGCGGCTGTTCCGCGCGTACTTCGGCGAGGGCGCGAACGTCGGCGACCCCGGCGTGCTGAGCCGCCTGGCCGGCGAGGTCGGCGTCCAGGACACCGGCCAGAGCGCCGAGCAGGTGCGCGAGCAGCTCGCCAGGGCCGGCGCGCTGGGCGTCAGCGGAGTGCCGCTGTTCCTGTTCGAGGGCAAGTTCGCGGTGTCGGGCGCGCAGCCGGAGGACGCCTTCGCCGCGGCGATCGACGAGGTCGCCGAGCGTACCGGCCAGACGCCGATCACCCAGCTCGCCCCGCCGGCCGACGGTTGCGACGACGACGGCTACTGCGCGGTCTGAACGGTCCCGCCCGCGGCGGTGCGACAATCGGAAGGTGTCGAGCCGCCGCCTTGGTTACCTGCTCAAGCATGCCGCGCTGCGCCTGGCCGAGTTCACCGGCCCGGCGCTCGCGCCCTACGGGATCGACGGGCGGGAGCTCGGGGTGCTGTCGGTGATCGACGCCCCCGAGCCGCTGTCGCAGCAGGAGGCGGCCCAGCGGCTCGGCATCGACCGCACGACGATGGTCGCCATGGTCGACGCGCTGGAGGGCAAGCAGCTGGTGGCGCGGCGGCCGCATCCGGGCGACCGCCGCAAGAACGCGGTCGAGCTGACCGAGCGCGGCCGCGAGACCGTGCGCCTCGCGGTGCCGGCCGTGGAGGAGGCCGAGCGCGCCTTCCTGTCCGCCCTGCCGGAGCACGACCGACGCCTGTTCCACGACGCCCTCGACCGGCTGGTGTGAGCCACCCGGCTCAGGTCGCAGCCAGGCGGGTCAGGCCGGGGCGCCGCCCTCGCCGAGCTGGCCGGAGCGGTGGTGGCGGCGGCACAGCACCTGGTAGCGCACCGGCGAGGCGTCGGTGTCGCCGATCACGACCTGTTCGCCCGTCCGCGCCAGCACCCCGCCCACCACGCGCGCGTTGAGCTGCCCGGGGCGTCCGCACCAGCACAACACCTCGACCTGCAGCCGGCACACCTCGTCGGCCAGCTCGAACAGCCGCTGCGCGCCGGGGAACATGACCGATCTGAAGTCGGAGGCCAGCCCGAAGGCGTAGACGTCGATGCCGTGCTCGTCCACCAGGTCGGCGAGCTGCTCGATCTGCTCGACCGTGTAGAAGCAGGCCTCGTCGCAGATCAGGTAGTCGATGCGCTCGTGCGAGGTGACCAGGCCGACCAGGTCGAGGGAGTCCTCCACCTCGATCGCCTCCAGGCCCAGCCCGATCCGGCTGGTGACCTTCGGGCCGCCGGAGCGGTCGTGCTTGGTCAGGACGAGTCCCCGCCGCCCCTGGCGGCCGTGGTTGTAGTTCATCTGGAGCGCCAGAGTGGACTTCCCGCAGTCCATGGGGCCGAAGTAGAACTTCAGCACGGCGTCCCGGGCTCCGGATGGCACGGCTGACAAGGCAGACAGTTCGGTCACAGGAGGCCAGCTTAGCGGCTTGGCTTGTTCCATGACCTCGTGGGACATTTCTCCCCTGGACTATCAGGAGGAACTGTGGTCACCGACAATCCACCGACGCTCGACGCGATGCTGACACAGGACGACGTGACGGCCGCCCAGGCCGACGCCACCCGATGGCGGTACGGCTTCCTGGTCGTCGTGGCGGGCATCGTCGCGATCCTGATCGCCTTCGGCGCCGCGGTGTTCGCCACCAAGGAGTTCGCCGCGCTGTTCGCGGGCGTGGCCGGGGTGGTGGGCACGATCATGGGCGCCTACTTCGGCGTGCAGGCGGGCCAGTCGGGGAAGGCCAGAGTCGAGGCCGAACTGGCAAAATCCCAAGAGCTGGTGGTGCGCCTGGCGGCCTACGTCGGCACCCAGAACGCGCCCCGGGTCATCGACGAAGTTCTCGGCCGTCGCCGAAGCTGAGGAGCCATGCGTAGCGTCCGAATCGGAGTGGACACCGGGGGCACGTTCACCGACGTCGTGGCGGTGGACGAGCAGACCGGTGAGATCGTCACCACCAAGACCCCCTCGACGCCCGCGAACCCGGCCGACGGGTTCGTCGCGGGCATCGGGAAGCTGGGCGAGCTCGACGTCGCCTCCATCGTCCACGGCACCACCGTCGCGACGAACCAGCTGCTCGAAGACCGCATCGGCAACCTCGGGTTCATCACCACCGAGGGCTTCGAGTTCATCCTGGAGATCGCCAGGCAGAGTGTGCCGGACGGCTACGGCAACTCCTACTTCTGGGTGAAACCGCCGCGGATCGTCCCCGTGCACCTCGTCAGGACGGTCGGCGGCCGGCTCGACCACCTCGGCAACGAGGTGCGGCCGTTCTCCGAGGAGCAGGCCGTCGAGGCGGCGCGCTGGTTCAGGTCGAAGGGCATCACCGCGGTCGGCGTGTGCTTCCTGCACTCCTACGCCAACCCCGAGCACGAGCGCCGCATGCGCGAGATCCTCTGGCGCGAGCACCCGGAGGCGGTGATCTCGCTCTCCAGCGACGTGCTGCGCGAGTACCGCGAGTACGAGCGCTCGATCACCACCCTGGTGGACGCCGCGGTCAAGCCCGCCATGCGCGGCTACATCGCCGGCCTGTCCAACCGGCTCGGCATGCCGTTCTCGGTGATGAAGTCCAACGGCGGCGTGTTGTCGGCGCGCGAGGTCGTCAACCAGCCGATCACCACCGTGCTGTCGGGCCCGGCGGCGGGCGCGCTCGGCGCGGCGCTCATCGCCTCCACCGCGGGGCACCCGTCCGTGATCACCCTCGACGGCGGCGGCACCTCGACCGACGTGGCCGTGGTGATCGACGGCGAGCCGTCCCTGACCACCGAGGGCACGGTCGGCCGGTACCCGTGCAAGATCCCGATGATCGACATCGTCACGGTCGGCGCGGGCGGCGGCTCGGTGGCCTGGATCTCGCCCGAGGGCACGCTGAAGGTCGGCCCCCGCTCCGCCGGCGCCGATCCGGGGCCCCTGTGCTACGGCAGGGGCGGCTCGGAGGTCACGGTCACCGACGCGCACGTGTTCCTCGGCCGCATCCCGCCCCACCTGCTGGGCGGTGAGATCCCGCTCGACGCCGACGCCGCCCGCCACGGCGTCGAGGCGCTGGCCGACAAGCTCGGGCTCACCCCCGAGCGCACCGCGACCGGCATCCTGGAGATCAGCGCGTTCAACCAGAGCAACGCGATCCGGCAGCTCACCGTCAAGCGCGGCCTCGACGTACGGGACTTCCCGCTGGTGACGTTCGGCGGGTCGGGGCCGCTGCTGGCCTGCCGCCTGATCGACATCCTGGGCCTGCCCGCCGTCGTCGTGCCGCGCGACCCGGGCAACGTCTCGGCGTTCGGCCTGCTCACCGTCGACGTCAAGAACGACTACGTGCGCACGTACGTCACCCGCGACCTCGCGCTGAAGACCGCCGCGCAGATCTTCCAGGAGCTGGAGGGCCAGGCCGCCGAGGCGCTCGACCGCGAGGGCTTCGACGACCCGGTCCACGTCCGCAGCGCCGACCTGCGCTACTACGGGCAGGCGTTCGAGGTGCGCGTCACCGCCCCGGCGGGCCCGCTCGACGACGACTGGAAGCGCACGGTGATCGACGCCTTCCACGACGCCCACGAGAAGCTGTACGGCTACGCCTACCGCGACGACCCCCGCCACGGCGTCGAATGGGTCAACCTGCGCGTCTCGGGCATCGGTCCGATCACCCGTCCGGCGATCCGGCGGCTCGACAAGGCGGGGGAGGGGGCCACGTCGGTCCGTCCTGTGCACTTCGAGGAGACCCGCGACACCCCGATCCACCAGCGGGCCGCCCTCGGGCCGGGCGCCACCGTCCAGGGCCCGGCGGTCATCGAGGAGTACGGGTCGACGATCCCCGTGCATCCGGGCTTCACCGCAAAGGTGGACGAATACGGAAATGTGGAGATCCGACGTGATTGATCCGATCCTGGTGGAGATCGTCGAGGGCACGCTGGCCTCCGTCGAGCGGGAGGTCGAGACGGCCATCGCCCGCACGGCCCGCTCCCCGATGATCCGCGACGCGCACGACTTCCGCGCCGGCATCCACGACGCCCGGCTGCGCAAGCTCACCGGCCGCTCCTACAGCGCGCTCGTCCAGCCGATCGTGCGCGACTTCCCGATCGAGACGATGAAGCCCGGCGACGTCTACTTCCACAACGACGTCTACCTGTCCGAGGGCGGCATCGGCCACCTGCCCGACCTGTGCGTCACCGTGCCGGTCTTCCACGACGGGGGCGTGGTGGCGTTCGTGCAGGCGTTCGGCCACCACGACGACATCGGCGGCGCGGTGCCCGGCTCGATGCCCTCGCACGCCCGCTCGGTGTACGAGGAGGGCCTGATGATCCCGCCGATCAAGCTGTGGGACCAGGGCGTGCCGAACGAGACCGCGCTGCGCATCATGACCCGCAACTCCCGCATGCCCGACTCCCTGGCCGGCGACCTCGACGCCGAGTGCTCGGCCTGCCTCATGGGCGCCCGCCGCCTCGGCGAGCTGTTCGACCGGTACGGCAGGCAGGCCGTCGAGGAGTGCTTCGACGCGATCGTCTCCAAGACCACCGAGACCTTCCGCAGGGAACTGCTCGCCAAGATCCCCGAGGGCACGTACGTCTGGGAGGACTACGCCGAGCACGACGGCGTCGACGAGCCCCGCCTGCACGCCCAGCGCATCACGCTCACCGTCGACCACGCCGCCGACGCGCCGCTCACCATCGACTTCACCGGCACCTCACCCCAGGCCAAGGGCCCGATCAACCACGCGGGCGACTACGCCGACGGCGTCTTCCTGAAGAAGTGGCTCGCGCCGGTGCTGCGCAACCTCGCCGACACGCCCGAGCGCATGGCCGAGCTCGACGTCAACGAGGGCGTCGTGCCGCTGATCAGGATGGTCTTCCCGGAGAAGGGCACGCTGCTCACCCCGGTCTTCCCGGCGCCCACCAACGCCCGCACGTTCGTCATCCTGCGCCTGCTCGGCGTGCTGGCCGGCGTGCTGGCCAAGGCCACCGGCGGACGCATGCCCGCCGACCAGGAGACCATCCGCTACACCGGCGTCTACGGTAGCGACGCGGACGGCACGCCGTACCTGATGCGCGAGGTCCTGGGCGGCGGCTCGGGCGGCCGCTGGTACGCCGACGGCGAGGACACCATCCACATCGTCCCCGACTCGCGCAACATCCCGGTCGAGTTCGCCGAGGCGCGCTGGCCGTTCCGGGTGGAGCGGCTGGGGCTGGCCTGCGACTCGGGCGGCCCCGGCATGTTCCGCGGCGGCCTGGGCTACGACAAGCACATCAGGATGCTCCGGGACGCGTCGTACATGTCGATCGCCGACCGGTCGATCCTGTCGTGCTGGGGCGTCAACGGCGGCCTGGCCGGGCGCCCGTTCCGGGTGGAGATCGCCGGCAAGGAGATGGACGGCCTGGTGGACGACCACCCCGTCCAGGCCGGCGACCTGATCCGCATCCGCACCACGGGCGGCGGCGGCTGGGGCTCCCCCTACGACCGCGACCCGAGGGCGGTGGCGGCCGACGTCCGCGACGGCAAGGTCTCGATCGCCGGCGCCCTGGGCGACTACGGCGTGGTCCTGGACGGCGACCGCATCGACGAACGCGGCACCGCCGAGCTCCGCGCCCGCCTCCGCCCGCCCGCGGACCGTTTCTTCGACCGCGGCCCCGGTTACCCGAGGCTGTCCGGCGGCAGGACGTACGCGGAGGTGGACGAACTGTAGGGAACCGGCAGGGGCTACTCCTTGTCGAAGCTGGCGAAGTAGGTGGCCACCATGTCCTGGTCGCCGTGCCCCTGCGCCTCGGCGCGGCGCAGCCGCTCGCCGGCCGCCGCCACCATGTCCAGCCGCACCCCGGCCGCCCCGCCCGCCTCGGTGATCAGCCGGGTGTCCTTCTCGGCGTTGTGCACGGTGAAGGACGGCTCCAGGTCGCCCTCCAGGATGGCCTTGGACTTGGCCTGGAAGTAGACGTTGTCCAGCGGGCCGCCGCTGATCACCTCGCGCACCAGGCCGGGGTCGAGACCGAGCCCCTTGGCCAGGGCCAGGGCCTCGGCCACGATGCCGGTCATCGAGATGGCGTAGCTGACGGCGGCCATCTTGAGCCTGGTGCCGGCGCCCTCGGCGCCGTCCTCGCCGAGCCACAGGGTGCGCGAGCCGACGGCGTCGAACACCGGGGCGAGCGCCTGCCTGGCCGGCTCGGGGGCGGCCGCCAGGAGGAGCAGCGTGCCCTGTTCGGCCGGCTGCCTGGTGCCCTGGACGGGCGCGTCGGCGAAGGTCAGGCCGTGCTCGGCGGCCAGGGCGGCCAGGCGGTCGACCGCCGCCACGCCGACCGTGCTCATCTGCGCCCACACCTGGCCGGGACGCAGTCCGGGCGCGGCGGCGGTCATCGCGTCGTGCACGGCGTCGCCGTCGCTGAGCATCGTGACGATCACGTCGGCGCCCTCGACCGCCTCGGCGGGGGAGCCGGCGACGACGGCGCCGTCGGCCGCCAGCGGCTCGGCCTTGTCCCGCGTGCGGTTCCACACCCTGACCGGCAGGCCGGCCCTGAGCAGGTTGCGGGCCATGGGCGCGCCCATGAGCCCGGTCCCGAGCAATGCGACTTCAGTCATGAGGATCACCCTACGACGGCCCGCTCCGGCGGCTTCGGCGAGGTGCGGCGTCCGGATGCGAGGATGGCGGGCATGGGACCTTCGCGGATCGTCGCCGTACGCCACGGGGAGAGCCAGGCGAACCTGGCGCACGCGCAGGCCGGCGACCGGCCACTGGTCTACGAGCGGGGCGACCACGAGGTGACGCTGACCGACCTCGGCCTGCTCCAGGCGCGGGCGCTCGGCCGGATGCTGGCCGCCCTGCCCGCCGGCGAGGCGCCCGAGGAGGTGTGGTGCTCCCCCTACCTGCGGGCCCTCGACACCTGGAGGACCGCGCACGAGACCTGGGGCGCCGGCGCGCTGCCGGTGACCGTGGACGAGCGGCTCAGAGACCAGGAGTCGGGCGAGTTCGCCCGGTTCAACCTGGCCGCCATCGGCGAGCGGTTCCCCGGCGAGGTGCGGCGGATGCGCGCCGAGGGCCCTTACGCCTACCGCCCGCCCGGCGGCGAGTCGCTGGCCGACGTGGTGGTCCGGCTGAAGGACTTCCTGCACGGGCTGCGCGCGGCGGCGGACGGGCGGCGGGTGCTGATCGTCGCCCACGACTCGGTGGTGCTGGGCCTGCGGCACGTCATGGCCGGGCGGGACGACGCCGACCTGGCCGACGTCCTGCGGTTCGCGCCGGTGCTCAACGCGTCGGTGTCGGTCTGGCGGGCCGCGGGCGCGGGGTTCGAGGTGGTGGCGTTCAACGACGTCACCCACCTAGATCCCGCTTGAGCCGCAGCAGCCGCGCCCGCCGCGCGTGGGCCTGCCCGGTCAGCACGGCGCTCACCGCCACGAACGCGAGCCCGAGCGCCAGCGCGCCGGCGGCCACGGCGGCGACGAGCGCGGTGGTGAGCAGGGCGGCCGCCAGGGCGATCCAGCCGGCGATCACCCGGTCGCGGGCGAACAGCGGCGTCCTGCGCGTGCTCAGCCAGCCGCCGTAGCAGGCCCAGGCCAGGCAGAACACGGCGAGAGCGGCGAAGGCCAGGTGGGTGCGGCCGGGCAGCGGGCCGGGCTCGGTCCACCACAGGGCGCAGACGAAGACCGTCCCGGCGGCCCCGGCGAGCAGGGCGGTCAGCGCGCGCACGCGCCGCCACGGCGACAGCGACGGTTCGAGGCGCTCGATGATCTCGTCGGCGGTCAGGCGCGGCTCATCGGTCATGGTCGATCTCCTTCAGGTGGTCGCGCAGGAGGCGGCGGGCGCGGCTGAGCCTGGACTTGACGGTTCCGGCGGGGATGCCGCAGATCTGGGCGCACACCTCGACCGGCAGGTCCTCCAGGTAGTGCAGGACGAGGATCTCCCGCTCGGCAGGGGGCAGGGCGGACAGGGCGGCGAGCAGGCCGGCGCGGTCGACGACGGCCTCGGCGGGGTCCTCGGTCACCGGTTCCGGCTCGGCCGCGCTCTCCGTCCTCGCGTACTCCTCGCGCAGGCGGTCGGTGACCGCCCGGCGGGCGATGGTGAACAGCCAGGGCGTGAACCGTCCGGGCGCGCGCAGCCGGGGCAGGCCGCGCACGACGGCCGCCCAGATCTCCTGGGCCACGTCGTCGGCCCGCTCGGCGTCCAGCATGCGCCGGACGTAGGTCCAGACCGGGGTGTGCCAGCGGCGTACGAGTTCGGCGATCGCCGCGCGCTCGCCCAGCTGGGCGCGTACGACGAGCAGCTCATCTGTCATGTCGTCCTTCCGTCACCCTGCTCAGTCGGGCGGGAGGGCGACCCGGTTCACGTCTCGACGACGAGATCGGCGCGCTCGCGGGTGCGGTCGGCGGCGAACCAGGCCCGTTCGGCGGCGAACCACTGCCGCCACCGGGGTTCGAGCTCGGGGCCGTCGCGGTCGAGGACGCGCCGCAGCCGCACGGCCTCGGGGGCCTCCACCCAGACGGTGAAGGCCAGCAGGCGGGCGGCCGACCGGCGGGCGGTGCCGACGCCCTCGACGACCAGCACGGGCGCGGCCGGCACGGCGACCTGGTCGGCGTAGCGCTCGCGCACCCAGTCGTAGCGGCGGAAACCGGCCGGGCGGCCGTGCCGCAGCGGTTGCAGGACCTGCTCGTCCAGCAGGCGGAACCAGGAGCCGGGGCCGTCGTCCCAGTGGACGGGGAAGTCGTCGCTGTGGATCACCTGGCAGCCGAGCGCCGCGCCGAGCCGGCCGGCGAAGGTGGTCTTGCCCGAGCCGGCCGGGCCGTCGACGGCGACCAGGCGCACGGGCCCGCAGGAAGGCGGCAGGGCCTGGATGCGGCGGGCCAGGGAATTCACCGGACCAGGGTAGGCGATGGTGGACGGCCGCCTGAGAGAATATTCTTCCGGCCCAACGCAAGCTGGAGGTTGACCTTGCTCGGACCCCTCGGCGACGTCGTCGTGCTCGATCTGTCCAGGGCCCTGGCGGGGCCGCACGCCGCGCAGATGCTCGGCGACCTGGGCGCCCGGGTGATCAAGGTGGAGCATCCGGACGGAGGTGACGACTCGCGCGGATGGGGGCCGCCCTTCGTCGGGCCCGACCACGACATCTCGACCTACTTCCTGGCGGCCAACCGCAACAAGCAGTCCATCGCGGTCGACCTCAAGTCCGCCGAGGGCAGGCAGCTCGTCGAGCGGCTCGTCCGGCAGAGCGACGTGCTGATCGAGAACTTCCGCACCGGCGTGCTCGACCGGCTCGGCTTCCCCGTCGAGCGCCTGCACGAGCTCAACCCGCGCCTGGTCGTCCTGTCGATCACCGGGTTCGGCCACGACGGGCCCGAGGGCGGCCGGCCGGGCTACGACGTGATCGCCCAGGGCGAGGCGGGGCTGATGTCGCTGACCGGGCCCTCGCGCGAGGAGCCGTACCGGGTGGGCGCCTCGATCGCCGACCTGCTGGCCGGCATCCACGGCGCGTACGGCGTGGCGGCGGCCCTGTACGAGCGCGAGCGCACCGGCCGGGGCCGGGTGGTGCGCACGTCCCTGCTGGCCGCGGTCACCGGCGTCCACTCCTACCACGGCACGGCCTGGACGGTCGGCGGCCAGGTCCCCGGCGCCAACGGCAACCACCACGCCTCCATCGCCCCCTACGGCGCCTTCCGCTGCGCCGACGGCATGCTGCAGATCGCCGTGGCGAACGACGGCCAGTGGAAGAAGGTCGCCAAGCTACTCGACATCGACCCTGATGTGGCGAAATATGCGACCAACAGGCAGAGATTCGCACACCGGGACGAGCTGATCGCCGACATGGAGAAGGCCCTGGCCGACCACGACCGCGCCCACTGGCTGGCCAGGCTGGGCGAGGCCGGCGTGCCCGTGGGCGCGATCAGGTCGATCGACGAGGTCTACGCCTGGGAGCAGACCCGCAGCCAGGGGCTCCTGGTCGAGGTGGACCACCCCGTGCTGGGCCCGATCGAGCTTCCCGGGCCGCCGCTGCGCTTCGACGGCCTGCCCCCGGCCGAGCACACCGCGCCCCCCGCACTCGGCCAGGACGGCGAGGCCGTGCTCGCCTGGCTCGAAGAGCGGGAGGGATGATCGGCAATTCCCGGCTCCGGCATGTACCCTCGTGCGTCACCATGGCATCATCGGTTGATCGTTAGGAGCGATAGTGAGCCGTCCGGACGCGCGCACACTGATCGAAGCGGTCCTCGACAGGGGGTCGTGGAAGTCGTGGGACGCGCCGCCCGCCGATCCGGCGGAGCCCGGCTCCTCCTATGCCGAGGAGCTGGCCGCGGCCCGCGTGAAGTCCGGCTACGACGAGTCGGTGATCACCGGCGAGGGGCTGCTCGACGGCCGCAGGGTCGCCGTCGTGGTCTGCGAGTTCTCCTTCATGGCGGGGTCGGTCGGGGTCGCCGCGGCCACCCGCATCGCGGCCGCCGTCGAGCGCGCCACGCGTGAGCGGCTGCCGCTGCTGGCCGCCCCGGCGTCGGGCGGCACCCGGATGCAGGAGGGCGCGCTGGCGTTCGTCCAGATGGTCCGGATCACCGTCGCGGTGCAGGAGCACCGCGCGGCCGGGCTGCCGTACGTCGTCTACCTGCGGCACCCGACGACGGGCGGCGTGCTGGCCTCCTGGGGCTCGCTCGGGCACGTCACGGCGGCCGAGCCGGGGGCGCTGATCGGGTTCCTCGGGCCGCGGGTGTTCGAGGCGCTGCACGGTTACCCCTTTCCCGAGGGCGTCCAGGTGGCCGAGAACTTCTACGAGCACGGCCTGGTCGACGCCGTCGTATCGGCCGACGACGCCCGCAGGGTCGCGATCAGGGCCCTTTCCGTGTTGTGCGCCGCGCGTACCGGCGTCGAGGCGGGCGAGCCGCCCGAGGAGGACCTGCGGCCGGTGGAGGCGTGGGAGGCGATCACCCGCTCGCGCCGCGACGACCGTCCGGGCGTGCGCACGCTGCTCAAGCTGGCCGCCACCGACGTGACGCCGCTCAGCGGCAGCGGCGCCGGCGAGAACGAGCCGGGGCTCGTGCTGGCGCTGGCCAGGTTCGGGTCGGCGCCCGCCGTGGTGCTCGGCCAGGACCGGCGAAGACAGCGCCGGCGCTCGCCGCTCGGCCCGGCCGGGCTCAGGGTGGCCAGGCGCGGCATGCGCCTGGCGGCCGAGCTGGGGCTGCCGCTGGTCACCGTGGTCGACACCGCGGGGGCCGACCTGTCGAAGTCGGCCGAGGAGGGCGGGCTGGCCGCCGAGATCGCCCGCTGCCTGGCCGAGCTCGTCACCCTCGACGCGCCGACCGTGTGCCTGCTGCTCGGCGAGGGCGCGGGCGGAGCGGCGCTGGCGCTGCTGCCGGCCGACCGGGTGTTGTGCGCGCAGCACGCCTGGTTGTCGCCGCTGCCGCCGGAGGGCGCCTCGGCCATCCTCTACCGGTCGGTCGACTTCGCCCCCGAGATCGCCCAGGCCCAGCACATCCGGGCCACCGACCTGCGGCGCGACGGCATCGTCGACCGGGTGATCCCCGAGCTGCCCGACGCCGCCTACGAGCCCAGGCAGTTCTGTGAGCGCGTGGGGCGGGCGCTGGAGCACGAGATCGCCAAGCTGCTGGCGGTGCCCCCGGCCGACCGCCTGGCGGCCCGCCTGGCCCGCTACCGCGCCCTGGGCTGACCTCCTACGGCACGGGGATGCGTTCGACGCGGATGGAGAAGACCTCCTCGCGCGGCACGACCACCTCGTACGCGCCGTGGTCGACCATCCAGTAGCCGAGCGCCTCGGCCTTCATGCCGCTGTGGCCGGTGTAGGCGATGTGCAGGCCGTCGTCGTCCTCGTCGAGGACGATGCACGGCTCGCCGCCGAAGGCGCCGACGGTGCGGACGAGCACCAGCCACTCCAGCCGCGACCTGGCCACCACCCGCCGCCAGTAGCCCGAGGCGGGCTCGAAGCCGTCGAGCTCCACCTCGCTGAACAGCACCACCTGGTCGTTGTCGGGGCCGAGGGCGGCCGGCAGCGTGCGCTCGCCGAAGCGGGCCACGAAGCCGGAGGCGACCGGCGTGATCTGCTCGCTCATGCGGCGGGCCGCCAGGTCAGGCCGTCGTAGCCGGCGAAGGGCCGCTCGCCCTCGCCGGTGACGTGGACGATCTCCGCCCCCGCCGGGATCGGCATCGGGACGGTGTGGAACTGCGGCACCACGTGGTCGGGCGAGGTGGTGAACCCGTTGCCGGCGAACGGCGGCACGTCGCTCCAGTCGCCGCCCATGTGCGGGCCGTAGGGCACCGCGTAGGTGTCGACGTCGCGGGCGTGCCAGCGCATCAGGTACAGCTCGGGCACCTCGGGGAACAGCTCCGAGCCGTCGAAGGACAGGTCGAGGCCGTAGTAGAGGGCCGCCGGCGTGGTCAGCCTGACGCAGTCCTGGACCCGGTAGACGTAGCCGGAGATCACGGTGCGCTTGCCCGACAGGTACGGCACGAGCAGACGCGGCGGCACGACCTTCTGCATCTGCGTTCCGCTCATGGCTCTACTTTACGGTCGGTTGACCCTTGAGCACCCGGTGATCCAGGCACGGGAGCATGGCCCTGGCGGTGGCCGTCCATTCGGTGTCCAGGCGGACGAGCTGGACCCCTGGACCGGTGCCGAGGTCGGCCCGGACCACTCCGAGCGGGTCGACCAGCATGCTGCGGCCCACGCCGAACCCGTCCTTCGACTCCTCCGGGTTGGGCGCCTGGCCGACGGCGGCCGTCCACATCGTGTTCTCCAGGGCCCGTGCGCGGACCAGCGTGACCCAATGGTCCTCCTTCAGCGGGCCCGACCCCCAGGCGGCGATCACCGCGAACAGGTCGGCGCCCTTGTCGACCAGCGCCCTGGTCAGCTCGGGGAAGCGGATGTCGTAGCAGGTGACCAGCCCGACGCGCAGCCCGGCCAGCTCGACCACGGCCGGCTCGGCGCCCGGCGCCACCAGGTCGGACTCCTTGGAGCCGAAGGAGTCGAACAGGTGGATCTTCCGGTAGGCGGCCTTGATGTCGCCGTCGGGGCCGATCGCCACGGCCGTGTTGTGCACCTTGGCGCCGGCCGGGCCCTCGCCCGGCTCGAACACGCCGGCGATCACCGCCAGGCCGTGGGTGCGGGCCGCCTCCGCCAGCCCCGACACGAACGGCCCGTCGAGCGGCTCGGCCAGCTCGGTGACGCGCCTGCCGTAACGGGTGAGGGTGGCCTCGGGGAAGATCGCCAGGTCGGCCCCCTCGGCGCGGGCGAGCGCCTCCCTGGCCCTCTTGAGGTTGGTGGCCGGGTCAGGAGAGACCGGAATCTGGCAGAGGGCGATTGTGGTCACGGCCCGACTCTAACCGGTTGGGCACCAGTCGAAACCAGGTCAGGCACCGCCAGATCCACTCAAGTGGGCCGTACCGAAATCTGGTGAGCCACCAGCCGCTGAACAACGTCTGCGCCACCACGGTGGTCAGCGCCACCGCGAGCACCGGCCAGCGGGTGGCGCCGGTCTTCAGCGGGACCGTGCACAGCGCGATCACCGCCGTGCCGGTGACGTAGTTCGTCAGCGCCATCCGGCCCAGCGGCTCCAGCAGGGCCGACGACCACGGCCGCAGCGCCAGCAGCAGCCCGCCGGCGTACGCCGCCGCCCCCGCCAGCGCGGCCACGCTGTAGACGGTCCAGTCGCCCGCCCCCGGCACGTCCGCGACGCCCGCCCAGGTGACCGTCAGCACCAGGGAGGTCAGCGCCGCGGCGGCGAACACGGGGGCCAGCAGGCTCCGCGGCGGGCGCAGCCGCATCAGCCCCATGCCGACCAGGAACAGCCCGGGGATGAGCGACGGGCCCGCGCCGTGCCAGGTGGCCCAGACGGTCGCCACGACGCCGAGCGCCAGCACCGGCAGGCCGCCCGGCAGGAACGAGGCCGGCAGCAGCACCGCCAGGCCGTAGAGGGCGTAGTCGGTCAGCACCTCGCCCTCGTAGAAGGTGTGCTGGAGCAGGCCGAAGCAGGCCAGCCAGGCCAGCCGGCGGGCCAGCGCCCAGCGGCTGCCCGAACGGTCGAGGAACAGCACGAAGCTGATGCCGAACAGCAGCGAGAAGATCGGGTAGAAGCGGCTCTGGAACAGGGCCTCGATCGTGCGGTCGATGCCGGTGTAGGGCTCGTGGCTGGCGTGCTGCCAGGTGTTGACCAGCATGATGCCGCCCACCGCGAAGCCGCGGAGGGCGTCCAGCTCGCGGATGCGCGTCACAGGAACCAGGTGAACCACCATACGAGGAATCCGGCGCCGGCGACCGCCGCCACGATGTGCGGCCACCGCCGTGCGTGGAACAGGGCCGCGACGCTCAGCACGGCCGAGGCCACCGCGATCCACGTGTACGGGCCGCCGACCGAGGCGGGGACGCCGACGGCCAGGGCCGTCTCGTTCCTGCTCGCCATACCGTAGACGGCCTGGCCGGTCAGCCCGGCGAACGCCACGCCGGCCAGCCCCGCGAAGGCGGTCACCGACCGGCCGCGCAGCGCGCCGGCGCCGAGCTGGACGAGCGAGACGAGCGCGAACAGCGCGAAGGGCACGGCCAGCCAGGGCGCCTGCGAGATCCGGTACGGCGCGCCGGTGACGTGCGTGTCGGCGAGCCGGAGCGTCGGCGGCCGGCCCGGGTCGGGCTCGCACGGCTTCGGCGGCACGCCGCCCGGAGCCTCGACGAACTCGGCGATGTGCTTCCTGGCGCACGCGCTGGTGAGGAAGACGGCGTGGCTGCCGGGGAACGTCTCGAACCGGGCGCCGGGGATGGCCCTGGCAGCGGGCCCGGCCGTCCTCGCGGGGGTGGTGGGGTCGTGATCGCCGCCGACGACGTAGACGGGGGCCTTGGGGACGGCGTTCACGGGGGCGGACTTGGGAAGTTGCCACGCATCACACACCGCTTTGTCCGCGTTTACCGTGAAAAGTCGGGATTTGGTGGTGAAGGTGTTGAACGGCACCTCGTCCTGGCACTGCACCGCGTGGTACAGCCCGAACTCGTGCGACACCAGCCCCTCGCCCACCGCGTCGGCCAGCGGCCGCAGCAGCTCCTCGTGCCCCTCGGCCAGCCCGCCGACCAGCGCGGGCGCCACGGCCGACACGTCGGCCTCGTGCAGCGCCTCGGCCAGGACGGTGGCCACGTCGTCGCCGGACATCGTCGCCGTGAACGGCCGGCCGAGCAGCGGATCGGTGGTCGGCACCCGGGCGGGGGAGCGGTTGAGCCCGGCCACCACCCGGTCGAAGGCGTCGCCCACGCCGAGCGCGGCCACGGTGTCGCGCAGGTTGCGGTCGGCGTCGTCGTACCAGGCCACGGACTCGGGCAGGAAGGAGTCCAGCACGACCGAGCGCACGCCCTGCGGGTCGGCCGCGGCGACGTCGGTCATGACGCGGGTGGAGTAGCTGACGCCGAACAGGTTCCAGGAGGGGTGACCGAGCGCCTGGCGCAGGGCGACCACGTCGGCAGCGATCTCCTTGGTGTGGTAGCCGCGCAGGTCGACGCCCTGCTCCTGGAGGCGGGCGCGGCAGCGCCGGGCCGCCGCGCCCACGTCGGCGGGCGGCCTGCGCAGCCGTCCGAGCAGCGCCTCGGCCGTCTCGGGGCAGCCCAGCACCGGGCGGGAGTACTTGCCGCCGCGCTGCTCGATCGTCACCACGTCCCGGTCGGGGAACATCTGGCTGAGGAACCCGGTGAGCTGCAGCGACGACGACGCCGGCCCGCCGCCCATGTAGACGATCGGATCGGGTTTGCGGCCGGGGGCCGTCGAGGTGTGCACGGCGTACCCGACCTTGATGGTCCGGCCCGGCGTGTCGCGGCGCTCGGGGACCAGCAGGAATCCGCAGACGGTGCGCTCCGGCACGACGACCGGGCAGGGCGCGGCCTCCACGGGAGGAGGCGGGTCAGGCGTGACGAGGGGAACGCTCAGGACGAGGGCTAGCACGACCCGGATGATCACGAGACGAGACTAATAGTGTGGGGGCGTGACCGAACCACTTGTTTCCAGGATGCGCGCCTTCGGCACGACGATTTTCGCCGAGATGAGCGCGCTCGCCGTGCAGACCGGGTCCATCAACCTCGGACAGGGCTTCCCTGACACCGACGGCCCGGCCGCCATGCTCGACCGCGCCGTGCAGGCGATCACCTCGGGCGCCAACCAGTACCCGCCGGGGCCCGGGGTGCTGGAGCTCCGGCAGGCGGTCTCGGAGCACCGGATGGCCCACTACCGGCTCGACTACGACCCGGCGGGCGAGGTGCTGGTCACCGTGGGCGCCACCGAGGCCATCGCGGCGAGCGTGCTGGCGCTGTGCGAGCCGGGCGACGAGGTGATCGCGTTCGAGCCGTACTACGACTCCTACGCGGCCTCGATCGCGCTGGCCCAGGCCAGGCTCGCGGCGGTGACGCTGCGTCCGGTGGAGGGCCGCTTCACCTTCGACCCCGACGAGCTGCGCGCCGCCGTCACGCCGCGTACCCGGGCGATCCTGGTCAACTCACCGCACAACCCGACGGGGACCGTGTTCGCCAGGGACGAGCTGACGGTCATCGCCGAGCTGTGCCAGGAGCATGGCCTGATCGCGATCACCGACGAGGTCTACGAGCACCTCACCTTCGACGGCGTCGAGCACGTCCCGCTGGCCACGCTGCCCGGCATGCGCGAGCGCACGGTCATGATCTCCTCGGCGGGCAAGACGTTCTCGGTCACGGGCTGGAAGACCGGCTGGGTGTGCGCGCCGCCCGAGCTGGTGCGGGCGGTCTCGACGGTCAAGCAGTTCCTCACCTTCACCGCGAGCGCGCCCTGGCAGCTGGCGGTGGCGTACGGGCTGCGCACCGAGCTGGAGTGGGTGGCCGCGCTGCGCGCCGGGCTCCAGGACAAGCGCGACCGGCTGATGGACGGGCTGGCGGCGGCGGGCTTCGAGGTGTTCGGTCCGGCGGGCACGTACTTCGTGCAGACCGACATCCGGCCGCTGGGCTTCACCGACGGCCTGGAGCTCACCCGCCGCCTGCCCGAGTTGGCCGGGGTGGTGGCCATCCCCACGCAGGTCTTCTACGAGCACCCCGAACGCGGCCGGCACTTCGTCCGCTTCGCGTTCTGCAAGAAGGACGAGGTCATCGACGAGGCGGTGACCCGGCTCAAGCGCCTGTCGCAGGGGTAGCCCGGCGCAGGCCGTCGAACAGCACGGCCAGGGCCCTGGCCCGCAGGTCGTCGCTCCAGTTGTGGTGCTGCGCCGCCAGGCAGGCGGCGCTGAGCAGGGCGAGCAGCTCCGCCATGCCCACGTCCGCGCGCACCGCCCCGGCCCGCTGCGCCCGTTCCAGCAGCGCGCTGATCGCGCCCCTGATGTCGGGCGCGCCCGCCTTGGCGTCGATGCCCGCGCTGGCCAGGGCGTCCACCAGGATCTTCTTGACCGTCGAGTAGGCCACGATGCGGTCGAAGAACTCGAAGAAGGCCGCTCCGGCGTCGGCGGCGCCGGCCAGCTCTTCGGCCATCTCGGCCAGCCGCTCCTGCCGGTCGGCCACGATCGCCGCGTACAGGGTCTCCTTGGTGGGGAACTGGCGGTAGATCGTCCCCACGCCCACGCCGGCCAGCGCGGCGATCTCGCGCATGGAGGCGTCGAGCCCGTCGCGGGCCAGCACGACCTCGGCCGCCTCCAGCACGCGGGCGCGGTTGCGCCGGGCGTCGGCACGCATGGGCCCTCCTCGCGCGCCTGCCTCGGCACCATGAACTTCGGCACCGAGCACGGCCTGGCCGCGGGCGACGCGGCCGAGGCGGGCCGCGTCGTCGACGCCTACCTCGACGCGGGCGGCAACTTCATCGACACCGCCGACCTCTACCACCGGGGCGAGACCGAGGAGATCGTCGGCCGGGCGCTGCGCGGCAGACGCGAGTGGGTCGTGCTGGCCACCAAGGGCGCCATGCCGGTCGGCCCGGAGGGGCGGGGCCTGTCCAGACGGCACCTCACCCGCGCCCTGGAGGCCAGCCTGCGCCGCCTCGGCACCGACTACATCGACCTCTACCAGTGCCACCAGTGGGACCCGGGCACGCCGATCGAGGAGACGATGGCCACCCTCGACGGCTTCGTCCGTTCGGGCAAGGTGCGCTACCTCGGCTGCTCCAACTTCACCGCCGCCCAGATCGTCGAGGCGCAGTGGGCGGCCCAGCGGGTGGGCGGCACGCCGTTCGTGAGCCTGCAACCCCAGTACTCGCTGCTCCAGCGGGTCGTCGAGGCCGAGATCCTGCCCGCCTGCGCCCGGTTCGGCCTCGGGACGGTGGTGTACGGGGCGCTCGGCGGCGGCGTCCTGACCGGCCGCTACCGGCGCGGCGAGCTCCCCGACCCGGACAGCCGCATGGGCCGCCTGCTCGGCGCAGGGATGCCCGGCGCGGCTCGCTGGGCGCAGTCGTTGCTCAACGACCGCAACCTGGCCGTCGCGGAGGGGCTGGCCGAGGTCGCGGCCGATCTGGGCGCCGACCCGGCCGCGGTCGCGCTGGCGTGGGTCGCGGGGCGTCCCGGCGTCACGTCGGTGCTGCTCGGGCCGCGCTCGGTGCGGCAGCTGCGGGAGAACCTGGCCGCCTTCGACCTCACCCTCCCGCCGGAGGCGGTCACCCGCCTGGACGACCTCTCCGACCCCGCCCACACCCCTGCCGACGCCTCCTTCTTCCACCTCGTCCCCCGCTGACCCCGCTCACGAGATGAGCTTGACCGGGAGGCGGCGTTGGCGGATGGCGGTGCGGACGGCCTTGGCGAGCTGGTCGTACTCGGCCACGCGGGCCGAGGAGGCGCGGTAGGCCAGGCCGATCGTACGGCCGGGGGCGGGGGCGGCGAAGCGGCGCAGCGCCAGGCGTACCCGCTTGCCGGTCTCCACCGGCACGGCCGACTCCGGCAGCAGCGTCACGCCCAGGCCGCCCGCCACGAGCTGCACCAGCGTCGGCAGGCTGGTCGCGTACGTGGTCGCGGTGGCCCGCGCGCCCACCTCGCGGCACACGTCGATGGCCTGTTCGCGCAGGCAGTGGCCCTGGTTGAGGAGGACGATGTCCAGGCCCTTGAGCACGTCGCGGTCGAGCGGCGCGGGGTCGGCGGCCAGGGGGTGGTCGTGGGGGAGGGCCAGCAGGAAGTCCTCGTCGTAGAGCGGCGTCTCCACCAGGCCGCCCACGTCCGTCGGCAGGGCGAGCAGGACCAGGTCGAGCCGGCCTTCGCGGACCTCCTCCAGGATGGTCTCCGTCTTGGCCTCGTGGACGGTCAGCTTGAGCTGCGGGAAGCGCTGGGCGAACATGGGCAGCAGCGCGGGCAGCACGTACGGCGCCACGGTGGGGATCACGCCGAGGTGGGCCGGGCCGCTGAAGGGCTCGCGGTTCTGGGCGGCCTCGCCCATCAGGTCCTCCACGGCGGCCAGCACCCGCCAGGCGTGCTCGGCCACGCGCTCGCCGGCGGAGGTGAGCAGCACCTTCCGGGTGGTCCGCTCGAGCAGCTGTGTGTCCAATATCTCCTCCAATGAGGCGATATTTCCGGACAGGGTAGGTTGGCTCATCTTCAGTGCCGTCGCCGCCTCCCTGAAGTGGAGATGCTCGGCCACGGCCAGGAAAGAACGCAGCTGAGCGAGGGTGGGCATGGGCTCACTGATAGGAATCACCTCTCAGATTGGTCCAACTACTCGATTTCTCGAATCAATATTAGGTGCGGCAACGTAGGTGCCCTGACCCGCACTTCCTCCGAAGGAGTAGGAACTTGCTCACCGTCGGTGACCGCTTCCCCGAGTACGAACTCACGGCCTGTGTCGACCTCGACCCCGACAAGGCGTTCGCTGAGATCAACCACAAGACCTACGAGGGCAAGTGGCGCGTGGTGTTCTTCTGGCCGAAGGACTTCACGTTCGTCTGCCCGACCGAGATCGCCGAGTTCGGCCGTCTCAACGGCGAGTTCGCCGACCGCGACGCCCAGGTGCTCGGCGTGTCGGTCGACTCCGAGTTCGTGCACCACGCCTGGCGCAAGAACCACGAGGACCTGCGCGACCTGCCCTTCCCGATGCTGAGCGACATCAAGCGCGAGCTGTCGCAGGCCTGCGGCGTGCTCGGCCAGGACGGCGTCGCCCAGCGCGCCACGTTCATCGTCGACCAGAACAACGAGATCCAGTTCTCGATGGTGACCGCCGGTTCCGTGGGCCGCAACGTCAAGGAGGTCCTGCGGGTCCTCGACGCCCTGCAGTCCGACGAGCTGTGCCCGTGCAACTGGAACAAGGGCGAGGCCGGCCTCGACGCCCAGAAGCTGCTGGCCCAGTGAGCGTCGACACCCTGAAGTCGCTCCTGCCCGACTACGCCAAGGACACCAGGCTCAACCTGGGCTCGGTCACGACCACCTCGTCGCTGACCGACCAGCAGCTCTGGGGCACCGTCCTGGCGTGCGCCCTGGCCACCAGGTCGGCGCGGGTCATCGCCGAGCTCTCGCAGGACGCCGCCGACCACCTGTCGGCCGAGGCGTTCACCGCCGCCAAGGCGGCCGCGTCGATCATGGCGATGAACAACGTCTACTACCGCGCCACCCACCTGATCGGCGACGAGACGTACGCGACGCTGCCGGCCAGGCTCCGGATGACCGTGATCGGCAACCCGGGCGTGGACAAGACGGACTTCGAACTGTGGTGCCTGGCGGTCTCCGCGATCAACGGCTGCGGCCGCTGCCTGGAGTCGCACGAGCAGGTGCTGCGGGGCGCGGGGATGCCGCGTGAGCAGGTCCAGGAGGCGCTGCGAGTGGCCGCCGTGATCAACGCCACCGCCGCGACCCTGGAGGCCGAGGCCGCGCTCCAGACGGTCTGACCTCCCGCGGAACCGCGAACCACGTAGTCGCGGAACCGCGCAATCGCAGAACCGCGAAGGCGGGCGCCCGTACGGGCGCCCGCCTTCGACGTGCGCGGGCAGACGTGTGCGGCCGATGGCCCCGGCGGCCCCGGAAACCCCAGTGGCCGCGGTGTCTCTGTGGGCTAGCTGCTGTGGGGCTCGTCGAGCGGGGTGAGCGCCTGGCTGGCCTGCTCGTGCTCCAGGCCCGTCGCCTGCAACAGGTCCACCGCGATCGACCGCAGCTGCGCGATGATGACGTGCGCCGAGAAGCCCAGCCGCTCGGGCCGTTCCCGGCCGGCCACCGCCAGCAGCGCCTGCCGCGCCAGCAGGGGATCGCGTCCGGCGGCCAGCTCCAGCTGCAGCAGCAGCGCCGCCTCCGAGACCTCCCGCATCGCCTCGGCCAGCGCCGTGGGCGGCGGGCTCGCCTCGCCCAGCGCCGCCAGCGTGCGACGGACCATCACCCGGGCGTTGCGCAGGGCCAGGTCGACGGGGACGGCGGCGGTCTCGTACCGGGCCAGGGCGGCCCGGCGATGCCAGTGCAGCGGCGAGATCATGGTGATCTCCTTGCTGGTCTCCAGCGCCATCGCGAACTCCTCGACGGCGGCCTGCGTCGTCCGCGCCTCCTCCAGCGCCTCGGCGGCCAGGTCGACGTCCCGCTTCTCGATCGCCTCCGCCGCCTGCTCCAGGACGGTGGACAGCGCGTCCAGCACCCCCGACAGGTGTTTGGCCGCGATCGTGAACGGGCTGGCGGGCATCAGCGCGACCGCCGCGACACCGATGACGCCCCCGGTGAGGGCGTCGGCCATGCGGTCGAGGCCGCCGGCGTTCTCACCGGGCAGCAGCGTGGCCACCAGCACCGCCGACGAGCCCGCCTGCGCGACGAACAGCGCCCCGCCGTTGAGCAGCAGCGCGACGGCCATGGCCAGCCCGACGACCAGCGCGAGCTGCCAGGGCCCCGAGCCGATCCAGGACACCAGCAGGTCGCCCACGCCGACGCCGAGGCTCACGCCGACCACCAGCTCGGCGACGCGCCGCAGCCGCTGGCCGAGCCCCACGCCGACGCAGATCAGCACGGAGATCGGCGCGAAGAACGGCCGGGCGTGCCCGAGCAGGTCGACGGCGACGATCCAGGCCAGCGCCGCGCCCACCGCGCACTGCACGATCGAGGGCGCCATGAGACCGAACGTGCCCAGTCGTTCCCTTACGTGATCGCTGAGCCTCGTTCGCACCTTTTCACCTTGGCGGATCTTTGTGACATTGAGGTCACGTTTGCCCCGTGACATCCGGCTGAACCGCGCCGGCGGCGAGCCGCCTGCGGACGAGCACGATGACCGCGACCACGACCGGCGTGGCCATCCACAGGTACGTGGACTGCTCGCCGACGCCGAAGGCCAGGACGGCGCTGACCGCCCAGAGCACGCCGCAGCCCCAGTAGACCCAGGCCGAGGTGGCCATCCGCCGCCTGCTCGCGTGGGTGTTGAGCAGCCCCTGCGACAGGGCGAGCGTGAACAGCGCGCCCTGGCAGAACATCAGGATCGCCTCCGTCCCCGCGAACAGGGCCAGCGCCAGCCCCTTGGACGCCTGCACGTCGACGTCGGCCGCCGACATCTCGCTCCACAGGTTCATCGTGTACGGCAGGAACGCCGAGCACAGCAGCAGCGGCACGTGCAGCAGCAGGACCGGCTGGGAGACCCGGTGGAGCTGGTCGAAGAGCGTGTGGTGGGCCCGCCAGCTGAACCACAACATCAGGAAGGCCAGTACGAACGCCGCGAACGAGCCCTGGTGATGGCTCAGGAAGCCCGCGAGGTCACGGAAGTCGTCGTCCGCCGGACGGGGGATCTCCAGGACGAGCAGCGTGATCGCGATCGCGAAGACCGCGTCGCTGAACATCCCGACCCGCTCCGGGGTCATGCCGGGACGGGGGGCCGGTGAGGGGCTGGACACAGCGGGTCTCCGTCAATCGTGGGGGGATGACCAGCATAGAGGTCCGGACCTGCCCGAGCTCACCTGTCCAGGAACGCGTCCACGGCGGCCAGGAAGGCGGCGCGTTCGGTGACATGGATGAGGTGCCCGGCCTCGATGGTGACCAGTTCGGCGCCGGGGATCAGGCGGGCCAGCCCGGGGGCGTCGAACGGGCTCAGCCGTCCGCCCGACAACACCAGCGTGGGCGCCGTGATCTTCCCCAGTTCGGCGGCCAGCGCCGGGTCGGGATCGACGATGTACGGCTCGGTCTGGTGCATCATCCGCCAGTCGAAGCCGGTGGAATCGTCCTCCACGAGCGGCTGCCGTCCCTTGATCGGGTACGGCGCGGTGACGTCCTCCAGCACCAGCCGTTCGACCCGCTCGGGGTGGCGCATGGCCAGGTGGTAGGAGACCATGCCGCCGAGCGAGTGCCCGACCAGCCGGACGCGGTCGAGCCCCAGGTGGTCGAGGAGCGCTACGACATCCTCGGCCATCGTGCCGACCGCGTACTCGCCCGGACGGTCGCTGGCCCCGTGGCCGCGCAGGTCGGGGGCGAAAACGTGGTGACGGGCGGCGAAGTGCCGGATGACGCCGTTCCAGTCGTTGTGGTTCGCGGTCCTGCCGTGGACGAGGACCAGCGGCGGAGCGGCGGGATCGCCCTCCTCGCGGTAGACGAGCTTGATGCCGTTGACGTGTGCTTCGCGAATCACATCCGGGAACACTACCTTCGCTCCTTTTGTGCGCTTCAAGGTTCCGCCGAGAGCTTGACCGGCCAGCGCACGTTGACATCGCCGCGGCCGTTCATGGGCAGACATTGCCCATGAACCCCGCCGGGCCGCTCGGCTAGCGTCGCGACGGTGGGGAAGCCGGTACTGGAGAAGGGGCAACGCATGCCGGACCCGATTGAAGTGCGAAAGGTGCCGATCGAGAGCGTGACCGACGCCTCCGGGCTGTCCCGGCTCATCGCGGACGGGGTGATCGAGGCGCGCCGGGTGCTCGCGGTGATCGGCAAGACCGAGGGCAACGGCGGCGTCAACGACTACACGCGCATCCTGGCCGACCGGGCCTTCCGCGAGGTCCTGGCCGAGCACGGCCACCCGTCCCCCGAGAGCGTGCCGCTGGTGTGGTCGGGCGGCACCGACGGCGTCCTCAGCCCGCACGCCACCGTCTTCGCCACCACGGCGGACGCGCCGATGAGCGACGAGCCGCGCCTGTCGGTGGGCGTGGCGATGAGCGAGGTGATCCTGCCCGAGGACATCGGCCGTCCGGCGATGGTGGAGAAGGTGGCCGCCGGGGTGCGGGAGGCCATGAAGATCGCCGGCATCGACGACCCGCGCGACGTGCACTACGTCCAGACCAAGACGCCGCTGCTCACGCTGGCCACGATCACCGAGGCCAGGAGCCGCGGCCAGGACACCGCCATCGAGGAGACCGGTCCGTCGATGGACCTGTCCAACTCCACCACCGCGCTCGGCATCGCCGTCGCGCTCGGCGAGATCGACATGCCCCGGGCCGACCAGATCCACAAGGACCTGTCGCTGTACTCCTCGGTGGCGTCGTGCTCGTCGGGGGTGGAGCTGGACCGGGCGCAGATCGTGCTGGTGGGGAACGTGCGCGGCGTCGGCGGGCGCTACCGCATCGGGCACAGCGTCATGAAGGACGCGCTCGACGCCGACGGCATCTGGGCGGCCATCAGGGACGCCGGGCTGCCGCTGCCGGACCGCCCGCACCCCTCCGACCTCGGCGGGCGGCTGGTCAACGTGTTCATGAAGTGCGAGGCCGACCCGTCGGGACGGGTGCGCGGGCGGCGCAACATCATGCTGGACGACTCCGACGTGCACTGGCACCGGCAGATCAAGGCGGCCGTCGGCGGGGTGGCGGCCTCGGTCACCGGCGACCCCGCGGTGTTCGTCTCGGTGGCCGCCGTGCACCAGGGGCCGTCGGGCGGCGGCCCGGTCGCGGCCATCGCCGACCTCGGCTGACCGGCCGGGCGTTGCTGACCGACCGGGCATCGGCTGACCGATCGGCCCCACGGCTAACCGGCCGGCCCCGGCCTGCACCAGGGGAGCACGGTCAGCTCGGGCCAGGCTTCGGCGCAGCGCGCCGCCTTGGCCTCGTAGACCTCGCGCGGCGCCTGCCGGGGGTTGGGACGCAGCACGAGGTTGAAGGCGTCGGCCACGCCGTAGGGGGCGTAGATCCGCCACGCCCCCGACGGGGTGAGCCGGACGCCGATCGCGCTCGTGGTGCTGGGGAAGGAGTCGATCGCGGCCTCGGAGCTGTCGTAGGGCGGGCACGGCACGCCGAAGCGGCGCTCGTACCACAGATGGACGCGGGCCTCGTTGCGGATCTCCACCGGCACGTCGCCGAACAGCTCCCGTCCGGCCCTGATCGCGCGGTCCTCCGCCTCCCACGACAGGTCGGACGGATCGTGATAGATCAGGTCATAGTCTTTGACGCCGTAGCCCGGCGGACGGCCCGTCACGTGGTTCCAGATCGCCTGGACGACCGCGCCCGCCGCCAGCCACCAGCCGGGCAGGCCGAGCCTGACAGCTCCGCCGAGCACCCGCACCAGCACCGGGTCGGTCTCCAGCACGGCCCGCACGGCCGCAGTCTGCTCGTCGAGGGGGAGCCGAGAGATCCGCACCGCACCTGTCTAGCAGCCCACCCCGACAGAACACCGCCGGAACCCCGACGACCACCGCAGGAACGCTGACGAGCACCGCCGGAACCCCGACGAGCCCGTCGGAACGCCGGGGAGCATCGCCGGAACGCCTCCAGGGCGGCTCCAGGGACGGGGGCGGTGAGGCCCGCGGGTAGTCTCGTTCGTTGTGCCGACCATCCCACAGCCACTCGACCCCGACGACGACGGCAGCGCCGCCCCCGCCGTGGCCGCCGCCCTGGCCGCCTACGAGGCGGGCGCGTGCGGCCCCGCCGACGTGCTGGCCGCGCTGAGCGGCGCGCGGCTGCTGGTGCCGGTGGTCGCCCTGCTGACCGAGTCCGAGGTCGGTGAGCACGGGCTGCGCCAGGAGAAGGAGAGCGAGATGGCGCTGCCCAAGCTCGTCGGCCAGGACGGCAGGCACGCGGTGCTCGCCTTCACCGGCACCGACGCGCTGACCAGATGGCGCAAGGACGCCCGCCCGATCCAGACCGGCACGCTCCAGGTCTGCCGGGCGGCCGTTCACGAGGAGGCCGCGGCGGTCGTGGTCGACGTGGCCGGGCCGGTGCAGTTCGTGATCGAGGGCGAGGTGCTGAGGGCGCTGGCCGCGGTCGAGTCCGGCACCGTGGACCAGCTCGGCGGCGTCACCGTCGCCAGGATGGAGCCCGCCCCGCCGCCCCGCCGCCGCTGGTTCTCCCGCCGAAACGGCTGAACACCGCGTCGGCGAAACGGCTGAATACCGCGTCCCCGGCGGAACCGGCTGGGCACCGCGTCTCCGGCGGAACGGCTTAACACCGCGTTCCCGATGGAAACGGCTGAACACCGCTTTTCTCCCGCGCCGGACCCCCGCCCCCCGCGGAAGCGGCTGAACGCCGCTTCTCGCGCAGCCGGACGCTCTCGCGTGAGCCTGACGCGCCGACGCCCCCGACCGGTGCCGGTCACCGGCCGGGGGCGTTCGCCGGACGTCCTCAGAAGCGGACGTCCTCAGAAGCGGACGTCCTCAGAAGCGGACGTCCCCAAGAACGGACGTCCCCAAGAACGGACGTCGTCAGGAGACGGTCAGGTAGAACCCGGTGTCGGCCGCCACGCCGTCGGCGAGCTGGCTGTAGACCGCGACCGCCCGGTAGTGGCCGCCGCAGATCGCCGCCCCGCGCTGTACCGACAGCGAGCGCGGGTAGGTGGACCGGCCCGTCGGCGTCACGTGGATCGCCAGGTCGCCGTCGTAGTCGACGTCGTCGCTGAGGATCACACAGTACGTCCCGCGGAACATGCGCCTGACCTCCTCGACGTTCTTGCTCGCGGTCACCGCGCCGTCCGCCCGGACGGTGGCCGAGGCCTGGGCGTACGGAGTGTCCGCGTACGCCGCCGCGGGCGTCAGGACGGCCGCCGCGACGAGCGCGACGCCGGCGGCGCGCCGGATGATGTTCATAGGGGTGCTCCCTCGGTTCGCGGTCAGGAGATGGTCAGGTCGAAGCCGCCGTCGGCGAGCCGGCCGCTGCTGGTGTCGTAGACGCCGACGGTGATGGTGTTGGACTCGTGGCAGGTCGCCGACGAGTTCCGGTAGGCGATGAACGGGAGGCGGCGGGGCGCCCGCGGGGTGATCTGGATCACCGCGGTGGACGTGGTGACGTGCCTGTCGACCATCACGCAGTAGCGGCCGGTCGAGGCCCGCCACGTCTTGAGGATGTTCTTGCCGTTGTTCAGCTCGCCGTCCGCGTCGACGATCGCCGCGGCCCGCGCGTAAGGGGCCTGCAGGTCGGCGTACGCGGCGGGGCCGGTCATGATGAGGCTTGCGGCGCTCAGCGCGAGGCCGCCGGCCAGGATGCCACGGAACATGGGTCTTCCTCTCGGTCACTCTTCCGGGGGGCCACGACAGAAAGTAGGTTCCTGACCACCCCGCAAGCCGCGTGCCACCCCGGCCGAGACGATCAAAGTTCCTTGGGGGATCGCCCCCGAACCCATGACCGCCGGCGTGCGTCGCGGGCGTCCGTCCGGGGCGCGAGGGCCCGCCGGGACGCGGGTTCGCTCTTGGCGCACGCCATACCCGGGCCGCCCGCCGCGATCCCGGGACGGCCGCCGGGCCGCCGCATTAGGGTCTGCTCGTGGTCGCACTGATGGCGCTGCTCGGTCTGGTCGCCGGCCCCCAGGTCAGGGCGCTGGCCGACGCCTACGACGACCTCGCGTCCCCGCCGTCCTGGCCGCCCGGCGTGGAACTGCTGACCGCCGCCGTGACGGCGCTGACCGCCTGGCTCGCCGGGCCGCCGTACGCCGGTCTCGCGCTGGCCGGCACGGCGCTGGCGGTCATCGACTGGCGCACCACCCTGCTGCCCGACGCGATCACGCTGCCCGCGTACCCGATCATCGCACTGACCCTGCTCCCCACCGGGGAGCTGCCGCGCGCGCTGCTCGGCGCGGCGGCCCTGGCGGCCGTCTACGGCCTGTTGTGGTTCGCCAGGCCGGCCGCGATGGGCCTCGGCGACGTCAAGCTGGCCGGGCTCATCGGCATGGCGGCGGCGGCGATGGGCTGGCAGACGTGGGTGGCCGCGGCGTTCGCCGGGCAGGTGCTCGGCGCGCTGTACGCGGTCGCCCTGCTGCTCACGGGGCGGGGCGACCGGCACACCCAGTTCCCCTTCGGGCCGTTCATGCTGCTCGGTGCTTTCGTGGCGCTCTGTCTCGGCTGGTGAACGACGGACATCCCACCCGGCCGCACGTGGAAGACTTGGAGTCATGTTGCGCTGGTTGACGGCCGGAGAGTCCCACGGCCCCGAACTCGTTGCCATCCTCGAAGGACTGCCCGCCGGGGTCGAGGTGACCACGGCCGCGATCGACGAGGCCCTGCGCCGCCGCAGGCTCGGCTACGGCCGCGGCGCGCGGATGAAGTTCGAGCAGGACCAGGTGACGATCGTCGGCGGCGTGCGCCACGGCCGCACCATGGGCAGCCCGGTCGCCGTCCGCGTCGGCAACACCGAGTGGCCCAAGTGGGAGAAGGTCATGTCGGCCGACCCGGTCGACCCGGCCGAGCTGGAGGGCCTGGCCCGCAACGCGCCGCGGTCCCGTCCCCGCCCCGGCCACGCCGACCTGGCCGGCATGCAGAAGTACGGCTTCGACGACGCCCGCCAGGTGCTCGACCGGGCCAGCGCCCGCGAGACCGCGGCCCGCGTCGCGCTCGGCGAGGTCGCCAGGCGCTTCCTGAAGCAGGCGCTCGGCGTCGACATCGTCAGCCACGTCACCTCCATCGGCGGCGCGCAGACCCCGACCGACGTGCTGCCCGGCCCCGGCGACCTGGCCAGGATCGACGAAGACCCGGTCCGCTGCTCCGACCCCGAGGGCAGCGCCGCCATGGTCGCCGTGATCGACCAGGCGCACAAGGAGGGCGACACGCTCGGCGGCGTCGTCGAGGTGCTCGCCTACGGCCTGCCGCCCGGCCTGGGCAGCTACACCCACTGGGACCGCAGGCTCGACTCCCGGCTCGCCGCGGCCCTCATGGGCATCCAGGCGATCAAGGGCGTCGCGGTCGGCGACGGCTTCGAGACCGCCCGCCGGCCCGGCTCGCGCGCCCACGACGAGATCGAGTACACCGCCGAGAACGGCGTCAAGCGCGTCACCAACCGCGCGGGCGGCGTCGAGGGCGGCATGACCAACGGCGAGGTCCTGCGGGTCAGCGCCGCCATGAAGCCCATCTCCACCGTGCCGAGGGCCCTGGCCACGATCGACGTCAAGACCGGCGAGGCGGCCAAGGCCCACCACGAGCGCTCCGACGTGTGCGCGGTCCCGGCCGCGGGCATCGTGGCCGAGGCCATGGTCGCGCTGGTGCTGGCCGACGCGGCCCTGGAGAAGTTCGGCGGCGACTCGGTGGAGGAGGTCGCCCGCAACCTGTCCGGCTACCTCTCCTCGATGGTGATCAAGTGACGGCCGCGCGGAGCGAACGAGAAGGGGTGAGCGACCAGTGACCAGAGCCGTGCTCATCGGCCCGCCCGGATCGGGCAAGACCACGATCGGGCGGCTGCTGGCCGAGCGGCTCGGCGTCGCCTTCCGCGACACCGACGCCGACGTCGAGGAGGTGGCCGGCAAGCCGGTCTCCGACATCTTCGTCGAGGACGGCGAGGCCCGCTTCCGCGAGCTGGAGCACCAGGCCGTGCGCCGTGCCCTGGCCGAGCACGACGGCGTCCTGTCGCTCGGCGGCGGCGCCGTGCTCAACGAGGAGACCCAGGCCCTGCTCGCCGGTCACCACGTCGTCTACCTGCAGGTGGGCCTGGCCGACGCGGTCCAGCGGGTCGGGCTCGGCTCGGCCAGGCCGCTGCTCGTGCTCAACCCGCGCAGCCAGCTCAAGAAGCTGATGGAGGAGCGGCGGCCGGTCTACGAGCGCCTGGCCGTGGTCACCCTCGCCACCGACAAGCGCGACCCCGGCGAGCTCGCCGACGAGATCCTGGAGGGCCTGCCGGCATGACCGCGACGCGGATCCCCGTATCCGGCGACAGCCCCTACGACGTCGTGGTGGGCAGCGGCGTGCAGGCCGAGCTGCCGGGCCTGCTGCGGCCGGGCGTGCGCACGGTCGCCGTCGTCCGCCCGCAGGGCCTGCCCGAGCTGTCCCGCCCGGTCCTCGCGGCGCTGGCCGAGGCCGGCTACGAGGTGGCCGACCTGCCCGTCCCCGACGGCGAGGCGTGCAAGACGCCCGAGGTGGCCGCCGGCCTGTGGTCCGCGCTCGGCCGCCACGGCCTGACCCGCTCCGACGCCGTCGTGGGCGTGGGCGGCGGCGCGACGACCGACCTGGCCGGGTTCGTGGCCGGCACCTGGCTGCGCGGCGTGCAGGTCGTGCTCGTGCCGACGACGCTGCTGGCCATGGTCGACGCCGCCGTCGGCGGCAAGAACGGCATCGACACGCCCGAGGGCAAGAACCTGGTGGGCACGTTCCTGCCGCCCGCCGGGGTGCTCTGCGACCTGGCGGTGCTGCCCGGCATGCCGAAGGCCGACTACGTGGCGGGGCTCGCCGAGATCATCAAGGGCGGCTTCATCGCCGACCCGCAGATCCTCACGCTGGTCGAGTCCGACCCCGAGGGGGCCACCAGGCCCGACGGCCCCCACACCCGCGAGCTGATCGAGCGCAAGATCCGCGTCAAGGCCGGCGTCGTGGGCGCCGACCTGCGCGAACAGGGCCTGCGCGAGATCCTCAACTACGGCCACACGCTCGCCCACGCCATCGAGCGCGACGAGCACTACACGATCCGCCACGGCGAGGCGGTCGCCATCGGCATGGTCTACGCCGCCGAGCTGTCCCGGTTGTCCGGCCGCGCCGACCTGACCGCCCGCACCCGCGCGATCCTCACCTCCGTGGGCCTGCCGGTCTCCTACCACGCCGGCGCCTGGCCGCGGCTGCGCGACCACATGCGGCTGGACAAGAAGAACCGGGGGGCCAAGCAGCGCTTCGTCGTCCTCGACGACCTGGCCAGGCCCGGGCGCCTCGAAGACCCCGCCGAAGAGCTGCTGGAAGCCGCCTACAAGGAGATCGCACGATGATCCTCGTGCTCAACGGCCCCAACCTGAGCCGGCTCGGCACCCGAGAGCCCGACGTCTACGGGGCCGAGACGCTGGAGGACCTCGCCGAGCTGTGCCGCGAGACCGGCCGCAAGCTCGGCGAGCAGGTCGAGGTGCGCCAGACCGACGACGAGGCCGAGCTGATCGGCTGGCTGCACGAGGCCGCCGACGGCCGCATCCCGGTTGTGCTCAACCCGGCCGCCTTCACCCACTACTCCTACGCCGTGCGCGACGCCATCGCCCAGCGCACCGCCCCGCTCGTCGAGGTGCACATCAGCAACCCCGCGGCGAGGGAAGAGTTTCGCCACACCTCGGTCGTCGCCGGGGTGGCGACGGGCACGATCGCCGGATTCGGACTACAGTCCTACGTCCTGGCGCTACACGCTATCGCGGAGATGAACAGCAGCTCATGAGGCAATACAAGTCCTTCGTCGCACTCGGGGACAGTTTCACCGAAGGACTGAACGATCCAGGCCCCGACGGGCACTACCGCGGCTGGGCCGACCGGGTCGCCGAACGGCTCGCCGCCGACGACCCGGCGTTCCGCTACGCCAACCTGGCCGTCCGCGGCAAGCTGCTCGACCAGATCATCACCGAGCAGGTGCCGCGGGCCATCGAGATGGGCCCCGACCTGGTCAGCTTCTGCGCGGGCGGCAACGACCTGCTGCGGCCGGGCAGCGACCCCGACGTGATGGCCAAGCGCCTGGCCCGCGCGGTGCGCGACCTGCGGGCCGGCGGTGCGGACGTGCTGCTGTTCACCGGCGTCGATCCGCGCGACACACCGCTCATGCGGCGGCTGCGCGGTCGTTTCGCCATCTTCTACCTGCACATCCGCTCCATCGCCGACCTCTACGGCTGCCGGCTGGTCGACCAGTGGTCGATGCAGGGGCTGCGCGACTGGCGGGCCTGGAGCGCCGACCGCCTGCACATGAACGAGGACGGCCACCGGCTGGTGGCGGCCCGCGTGCTCGACGTGCTCGGGGTGCCGTTCGACGACTGGCGCAAGGAGTGGCCGGAGCGGCTGGTCGACCCGCGGGCGCGGCGCCGCGAGGACGCCCAGTGGATCCGCGAGCACCTGGTGCCGTGGATGTCCCGCCGCCTGCGCGGCACCTCCTCCGGCGACGGCCTCACCCCGAAGCGCCCCGACCTCACCCCGTTCTAGCCGCCCTCGCAGGACCGGTCAGGCCGCCCGCCGTACGGGGCCGGTGGCCTTCCAGAAGACGCCCGCTGACCCTGCACCGGCGGGCCGCCGTCACGCGAGCCCGCCCTGCCCGACTCCGTGGCCTCGCGGGCCCGCGACGGTCAGGACTCGGCGGACAGGCGCTTGAGCGCGGCGCGGGGGACGGCCGGGTCCGTGGTACGCCAGAACGGCGGCAACGACCCCATCAGGAAACCGCTGTACCGGGCGGTGGCCAGGCGCGGGTCGAGGACCGCGATGACGCCCTTGTCGTCCTGGGCGCGCAGCAACCGGCCGGCGCCCTGGGCCAGCAGCAGGGCGGCGTGGTTGGCCGCCACCGCCATGAACCCGTTGCCGCCGCGCGCCGCGACGTGCCGCTGCCGGGCCGAGGTGAGCGGATCGTCGGGACGCGGGAACGGCACCCGGTCGATGATGACCAGCCGCAGCGACGGCCCGGGGACGTCGACCCCCTGCCACAGCGACAACGTGCCGAACAGGCAGGTCGGCTCGTCCTCGGCGAACTGCTTGACCAGCAGCATGGTCGAGTCGTCGCCCTGGCACAGCAGCGGCACGTCGAGCCGCTCGCGCAGCGCCTCCGTGGCGGCCTTGGCGGCGCGCATCGAGGAGAACAGGCCCAGCGTGCGCCCGCCGGCCGCCTCGATGAGCTCGGTGATCTCGTCGAGATACTGCTGCGGCAGCCCGTCGCGGCCCGGCTGGGGGAGGTGTTTGGCGACGTAGAGGATGCCGGCGCGCGGGTGGTCGAACGGCGAGCCGACGTCGATGCCCTGCCAGCGCTTGCTGTCGCCCAGCCCCCACTGCGCGGCCAACCCGTCGAACGTGCCGCCGAGCGCGAGCGTGGCGGAGGTGAGCACCACCGTGCGCTCGCCGAACAGCCGGTCGCGCAGCATGCCGCTCACGCTCAGCGGCGCGACCCGCAACATGGGCGGACGTCGGTCGGTGGCGCCGTCGAGCCAGACCACCTCGGCGCGGTCGGCCTCGGAGGCGTGGCCGTAGGCGTCGAGCATGCGGACGGCGGTGTCGTGCACCTCGTCGAGCGCGGTGAAGGCGGCCTTGCGCTGGCCGGCCTTGTCGGGGTCGTCCTTGTCGGCGTTGCGCGGGCCCATGGCGGTGATGCAGCGCCAGGCCGTGTCGCGGATGAGCTGCAACGTGAGGCCGAGCACCTGCGGCAGCTCGTCGATGCGGCCGGGCGGCGCGGCGGCCAGCAGCGCCTTGAGGTCTTCGCCCGCCTCCATGAGCTGGTCGGCGAGCGGCTGTTCGATCAGCCGGCCGACGCGGCGCACGGCCAGCATCACCGACGCCTCCGACAACTCGGCGGTGACCACCGAGGTGACCCGGTCGACCAGCTCGTGGGCCTCGTCGACGACCACGACCTCGTGCTCGGGCAGCACCGGCAGGTCGCCCATGGCGTCGATGGCCAGCAGCGCGTGGTTGGTCACCACGACGTCGACCTCGCCCGCGCGCGCCCTGGCCAGCTCGGCGAAGCACTCGGCGCCGCTCGGGCAGCGGGTGGCGCCCAGGCACTCCTGCGCGCTCACCGAGAACTGCCGCCAGGCCTGCTCGCTGACGCCGGGCACCAGCTCGTCGCGGTCGCCCGTCTCGGTCTCGTCGGCCCACTCCTGGATGCGCTGGACCATGCGGCCGGTCGCGCTCACCTCGCGCGGGTCGAAGAGCTGGTCCTGCTCGTCCTCCTCGGGCCAGCCCGCCGTCGCCTTGTAGCGGCACAGGTAGTTGCGCCGGCCCTTGAGTATGGCGAACGTCGGCTCGTGCGGCAGCTCCTTGCCCAGCGCCTCGGCCAGCCGGGGCAGGTCGCGGTCGACGAGCTGGCGCTGCAGCGCGATGGTGGCCGTGGAGATCACGACGGGGGTGTCGCTGTCCATGGCGTGCCGGATCGAGGGCACCAGGTACGCCAGCGACTTGCCGGTGCCCGTGCCCGCCTGGACGGCCAGGTGCTCCTCGTCGTCGATGGCCTTCTGGACGGCCTTGACCATGGTGATCTGGCCCTGCCGTTCGCTCCCTCCGAGAGCGCCGACCGCGATGCTGAGCAGTTCGTCCACTGACGGGAGATGGGAGTCCGGCACGGTCGTCAACGGTACCCGCAATCCCGGGCCGACGCGCCGGGACGCCCTGTGTCCGGTCATGCGCATCCCGGCGTTCGCGGGCTCCGCGCGGGACTCGCATGGCACACTGTCGAGCGGAACTTCAACTGGTCAGGAAGATCTTGCAGGTGTGATCGATGGGGTTCACGGTCTCGATGGTGAGAGCGGTTAGGTAGGGTTTTCCGGGGTTGAGTGGACGAATAAAGGCTGGTTAAAGCAGTATGTCTGCCATGTCGGAAGTTGTCCCGTTGCCGTCGTTCGGCGAAGTCTTCTTCGATGCACGAGGTCAGGAGCGGTGCCTCCGGGTCACGTGGCATGAGGGCACACTCGTCCTCAGCCTGTGGCGAGGGGAGATGTGCACAGCGAGCTTCCGCATGCCGATGGAGGACGTCGGCAGGCTGCTCGACACGCTCGACGACGGCTACGCCGAGGCCACGGGCGAGCAGCCCGCGGTGCCCGCGGCCGACCCGGGCACCGAGGTCATGCCGGGCACCGGGACGTACCATCGGCCGCCCCAGCACGCCCAGCAGCCTCCGCCGCCCGCGCTCGACGAGCGGCCCACCGCGTCGCTGTCGCCCAACGACGTGCTGGTCGCGCGCGGCCCGGCGCCGCAGGACAAACTGGTGGCCTCCTACAGCGAGACCACCGGCCCCCGGGAGACGCCGTCGTACGGCGAGCGCACCCCCTTCACCGGCCCCCAGTACGTCGAGCAGCCCGCCGCCCAGTACCCCGGCGACCCGCACAGCGGCCCCCACTACACCGGCGACCCGTTCAGCGGCCCGCAGTACACGGGCGATCCGCTGAGCGGCCCTCAGTACACGGGCGACGCCTTCAGCGGCCCGCAGTACACCGGCGACCCGCTGAGCGGCCCGCAGTACGCCGGCGACCCGCTGAGCGGCCCGCAGTACACGGGCGACCCCTTCACCGGCCCCCAGTACGTCGACAGCGGCGAGCCCGTCTACCAGCTGCCCGCCGGCCAGCGCCGCCCGGCGCCGCTGAGCACCGACCCGCTCGGGTTCCCCTCGCAGGCCGCCGACCCCTTCCCGCCGGCCCAGCAGTACTCCTCCGACTCCTACGGCTCCTACCAGCAGCCCCCGTCCCAGCCTCAGCCCCCGTCTCAGGCGCAGCCGCAGAGCACGGCGGGGCTCGGCACTCCCATGCACGGCATCCCCGGCGCCGGCCGCAGGCGCAACCCCGCCCCCGCCCAGGACTCCTACCGCGCGGCCGACACCTACCAGGGCTACCAGCAGCCCGCGCAGCCCAACCCGGTCGACCCGCTGCTGGCGCTCGGCCGCCAGGAGTACCCGCCGCAGTCGTCCGACCCGAACATGGGCCGTCCCTACGTGACGGACCCCCTGTTCTCGACCGGCGAACGTCTGCGCCCCGACCAGCAGCAGGACTACGGCGACGGGCACGACCGCCGGGAGTGGTGACACCCTCCTCCCGCCCGCCGGGTACGCTCTCGGCATCCACCCGGGCGAGCTGGAGGAACGTCGTTGAACCCGACCATGGGCCTGCAACTGCTGCTGATGGCCGGTGGCGCGGTCGCGGTCGCGGCGGTGGCCCGGCGGCGGGGCTGGCCGGCCCCGCTGTTGCTGGTCGCGGCCGGCCTGCTGGTCTCGCCGCTCGTGCCGGCCGTGCCGTTGCAGCCGGAGCTGGTGCTGTTCGTGTTCCTGCCGCCGCTGCTCTACTCGGCCGCGCTCGACAGCTCCTACCTGCGGCTGCGTGACGTCAAGCGGGCCGTGGCGCTGCTGTCCATCGGTCTGGTGCTGTTCACCACGGCTGTGGTGGGGCTGGTCGTCCACCTGCTGCTGCCGCAGCTCCCGCTGGCCGCCGCCTTCGCGCTCGGCGCGATCATCGCGCCGCCCGACGCCGTGGCGGCCGTCGCCGTGGGCCGGCGGCTCGGGCTGCCGCGCAGGTCGCTGACGATCCTCATCGGCGAGAGCCTGTTCAACGACGCCACGGCGCTGACGGCCTACCGGGTGGCCATCGGGGCGGCCGTGGGCGGCAGCATCGACCTGCTCCAGGGGGTGGCGCAGTTCCTGTTCGCGGCGCTCGGCGGCGTGGCGATCGGGCTGGCGCTGGCGTTCGTGTTCGCCTGGGTGTTCCAGCACACCCGCGACTCGCTGGTCGAGAACACGCTGATGTTGCTGATCCCGTTCGCGGCCTATCTCGCGGCCGAGTCCGTGCACGTCTCCGGGCTCGGGCCCGAGCCGGTGCACGCCTCGGGCGTGATCTCCGTCGTGGTCGTCGGCCTCTACCTGGGCAACCGCATGCACCAGCGGGGGTTCGGCACCCGGCTGGTGTCCGACGCGGTGTGGAAGGTCACCGACTTCTTCCTGGAGTCGATCGTCTTCGCGCTCATCGGGCTGCAGCTCGTGACCGTGGTCAAGGGCATCACCGGTTACGGCCCGTGGCAGGTCGCCGGCTACGCGCTGGCGGTGCTCGCGGTCACGATCGTGTCCAGGTTCGTGTGGGTGTTCGCCTTCACCCCGCTGGTCAAGCTCGTCCGGCGGGGCCCGGCGCCCAGCCCGCAGCAGACGGTGATCCTGGGCTGGGCCGGCATGCGGGGCGTGGTCTCGCTCGCGGCGGCGTTCTCCATCCCGCCCGAGATCCCGGCCCGCGACCGGGCCATGCTGCTGTTCCTGACGTTCACCACGGTGATCGGCACCCTGCTGATCCAGGGCATGACGTTCCCCGCGCTGATCAGGAAGCTGCGCGTGTCGAGCGAGCAGGAGCGCTACGAGGACACGCTGGCCGAGGCGGCCGCCCAGCAGGCCGCGCTGGAGGCGGGCCTGGCCGAGCTCGAACGGCTGGTCGAGCAGGAGGGCGAGCCCGACGAGATCAAGAAGCAGGTCATCGACCAGCTCAGGGAGAAGTCGTGGCGGCGGTCGCTGACCGCGTGGGAACGCCTGGGCGGCGGCACCGCGCAGGGCGGCGCCGAGACTCCCAGCAGCATCTACCGGCGGCTGCGCCGTGACATGCTCACGGCCGAGCGCGAGGTGTTCGTCCGCCTGCGCGACGAGCGCCGCCTCGACGACGAGGTGCTGCGCGAGGTGATGGCCCAGCTCGACTTCGAGGAGGCCATCCTCGAACGCTGACCCCGCCGGTCCCCGCGAGGGCGCCGGCCGGGTCAGCCCATCTGGTTGTCCACGAAGCACCAGCGCCAGCCCTCGCCCGGTTCGAACGACTGGATCACCGGGTGCGCGGTCGCGTGGAAGTGCTTGGTCGCGTGCTTGTTGGGCGAGGAGTCGCAGCAGCCGATGTGGCCGCACTCCAGGCAGCGCCGCAGATGCACCCATCGGCTGCCGCTGGCCAGGCACTCCTCGCAGCCCTCTGGGGTCTTCGCCGCCGGGTCGTCGGCCTGGGAAAGATGCTCGCACATTGCCATGGATCAGATCCTAGGACCCGGCCGCCGACGCCTTCCGCCCAGACCTCCTGTCCGGGCCCTGGCCTGCGAGAACGCCGTGCGTTCCGGGCCTTCGGCGAACGAGGTCCGCGCGGTTCGCGGGGCGGTCGACCAGACTCTTCCCAGGGGGTCCGCGCTCAGGGGAGTGAGAAGGCATGGCCGATGTGTTCGCGAAGTGTCGTCTGCCCGGGTACCAGCCGGTCAAGGAGCTGGGCGTCTATCCGTACTACCACGCGATCCAGGAGCGGCCGGGCGACGGGGAGGTGGTGGTCGGCGGGCGGGTGCTGGTGCAGGCCGGGTCCAACGACTATCTCGGGCTCTCGGGGGACCCGCGCGTCAAGGAGGCCGCCGTCGCGGCGATCCGCCGGCTCGGGGCGGGCAGCGGCGGTTCGCGGCTGACGAACGGCTCTCTCGCGCTGCACGAGGAGCTGGAGGCGCGGCTCGCGGAGTTCCTCGGGCGTCCGGCGGCCATGGTGACCAGCGCCGGCTACCTGGCCAACCTCGCGCTGGGCGCGCTGCTGGGGCCCGGCGACGTGGTGCTCGGCGACCGGCTGGTGCACGCGTGCCTCATCGACGCCGTACGCCTGGGCGGAGCCCGGTTACGCCGCTACCGGCACAACGACATGGACCACCTGGAACGGCTGCTGGCCGCGGCCGACCCGGACGCCGGCCGGATGATCGTGACCGAGGGCATGTTCTCCACCTCGGGCGACGTATGCGACCTGCCGGGCATCGCCAAGCTCGCCCGCGCGTACGGAGCCCGCGTCGTGATGGACAGCGCCCACGACGCCGGCCTGCTCGGGGACGCCGGTCGCGGCGCCGCCGAGGCGCACGGCCTGGAGGAGGCCGTGGACGTGCAGACCGTCACCTTCTCCAAGTCGTTCGGCACGATCGGCGGCGCGGTCGCCGGGCCGGAGGAGATCATCCTGTACCTGCGCCACCACGCGCGGTCCATGGTGTTCACCGCCGCGCTGTCCCCGGCCTGCGCCGCCGCCGCGCTGGCCGCCCTGGAGATCGTCGTCGCCGAGCCCGAGCGGCGGGGCAGGTTGCGGGCGGCGGCCGGGCGGCTGAGCGGCGAGCTGGCCGGGCTGGGGTACGCCGTCGTGCCGTCGGACCGTCCGGTCATCGCCGTGCCGGTGGGGGAGGACCTGCTGTGTTTCCGGTTGTGGCGGGAGCTGTTCGACGAAGGGGTGTTCACCACAGCCATGATCTCGCCGGGGGTGCCGCCGGGGCAGGCGCTCATCCGGGTCAGCCTCACCGCCACCCACACCGACGCCCAGCTCGACCGGATCGCGGCCGCCTTCGCCGCCGCCGGCCGTCGAACGGGGCTTGTTCACTGATCGCGCGCGCCGCCGCGGGCGCGGGGCGCTGGGTAAGGTCGATGTATGCGACTCATCAAGAGCCGGTTCGTGCCCCTGGCGCTGTTCGCCGTATGCGTCCTGGCCGCCGGGTGCGGCGAGGTCAACGACACGATCGACAAGGCCCAGGCGTGCCTGGAGGCGCCGAAGATCGTCACCGACCTGGCCGCCAAGGTCAAGGACCTCACCGACGACCCCAAGGCCATGGAGAAGGCGCTCGACGACGCCGCGGGCAAGCTCAACGACGTGGCCGACAAGGCCGCCAACACCACGCTCAAGCAGGCCAGCGAAGACCTTGCCAAGACTTTGGGCGGGATCGACGTCCAGAACGTCAACGACGCCGTCGACGCGGCCCAGAAGGTGGGCAGCGAGGCGGTCGACTACGCCCAGCAGGTCGCCAAGGCGTGCAGCTGAAATCCCGGCTTCTCTAGGGGAAAAGGGGACGAATTACCATATAAGGCATGGAGCCCGACCCGCGTTTCACCTTGGCCAACGAGCGCACCTTCCTCACGTGGCTGAGCACGGCGCTGGCGCTCAGCGCGGGCGGGGTGGCCATGGCGGCGGTGCCCTCCGAGGTGTTCGTCCCGTGGGTGCGCACGGTGCTGGCGGTCATGCTGGTGTCGTTGTCCGCGCTGGCCGCGGGCATGGCCTATCCGCGCTGGCGCAACATCCAGCGCGCCCTGCGCAACCAGGCGCCGCTCCCGCCGCCCGCCCTCGCGGCGGTCTTCGGGTACGGCGTGGCCACCGTGGCGATCGTCGCCCTCGTGCTCATCATCCTGTCGGTGTAGATGTCACAGGAGATCTGGGACGAGGGCCTGCAGAGCGAGCGCACCCGGCTCGCCTGGGTCCGCACCGCCGTGGCGCTGGCCACGGGCGGGCTCGGCGCCGCCGGGCTCGCGGTGCGCCACGGCCTGCCCGCCGTGGCCGTCGCGGGGTTCGCGCTGGCCGCGCTGTGCGGCGCGGTCCTGCTGATCAGGACGGGGGTGCGCTTCCGCCGGGTCCAGGAGGCCCTGCACGGCGGACGGCCCATCGACGCGGGCCTCGACGCGCTGTTCGCCTGGCTCGGCACCCTCAGCGTCGTGCTCGGCGCGGCCACCTTCGTGCTCACGGTCCGGTGACCCCGGCTTGCGATGTTCCGCAGGTGAGGCGGACACTCGTAGAGAGGGGGTGACCTCAGTGGAGGAAGAACGCAGGACCCTGCCCTTCGAGTGCCGCGGCTGCTGGCACGTCTGGGAAGAGGACTACCTCGTCCGGCACGTCGACGACGAGCACGGGAACGCCGCCGAGATCTGGCTCAGGGACGGGCTCGTGGTGCCGCCGCCGTCGTACGGGGTGATCTGCCCGCAGTGCGGCTGTCAGCAGACCACCACGTTCCCGGCCGGGTATCTCGCCCGTCATCCGGAGCTGTTCCGGTCGGACGAGCCCGTCGTGCCCGACGCCACGCCGCTGCTCAGCCCGGTTCCGCCGCGGCGTCCGTACTGACGGGAGACGCGACGGCGGGCGGGCAAGTGCCGAAAAACGGCGCTAAACCATGACACTTGGTAAGCGTTTCGTAGCTTGAAGTGTCATAAGGTGCGCCTTGCGCAGGCGCGGGGTCAGGCGGAGACTCAGGTCTAGACCACTGAATCCCCAGCCGGGGGTGATCCTCGTGCGCGACGGGTTCGAGACCCGCGAGACCTGGCCCTTCGAGTGCCTGCGCTGTCTGCGTGTCTGGGAGGAGGAATTCGTCGTCCGGCATTTCGCCGACGACCACGGCAATCAGGTCGAGATCTGGCTCAGCTCCGGCGTTGCCGTGCAACCTCCCTCATCGGGCACGTGCTGCCCGGGATGCGGCGCCTACCACGTGACGTCGTTCCCCAGCGGTTACCTGGCCAGGCACCCTGAGCTGCGGCCGGCACCGGAGGTGCGGCCCGAGCTCGTGCCCGAGCTCGGCGCCGCGTCGGGTCCGGCGCTGGAGGAGCCGAAGGCGCCCCTGGCGGGGACGCCTCTGGCCGGTCGGCTGCTCGTCGCGATCGGGGTGCCCGTCGCCCTGTTCGTCGGGTACGAGCTGTACCGCGGCCTCGTGGCCGTCGCGCCCGTCCACCACTGACGCGCCCGCGCGCCGCCGGCCCGGTGGGCCGGCGGCGTCACGGTCACTGGCTCAGGCTCTCCAGCCAGGCCCGGTGCAGCCCGGCGAAGCGGCCCGAGGCGGCGATGAGCCGGTCGGGCGGCCCGTCCTCGACGACCTGGCCGGCCTCCATGACCAGCACCCGGTCGGCGATCTCCACGGTCGAGAGCCGGTGGGCGATGATCAGCGCGGTGCGGTCGGCGAGGATCGTGCGCAGCGCCCGCTGCACCAGCCGCTCGCTCGGCACGTCGAGGCTGGAGGTGGCCTCGTCGAGGATGAGCACCGCGGGGTCGGCGAGGAACGCCCTGGCGAACGCGATGAGCTGCCGCTGGCCCGCCGACATGCGCCCGCCGCGCTTGCCGACCTCGGTGTCGTAGCCGTCGGGCAGCCCGGCGACGAACTCGTGCGCGCCGATCGCCTTGGCCGCCTCGCGGACCTGCCGGTCGGTGGCGTCCGGCCGGCCGAACCTGATGTTGTCCGCGACCGTGCCGCTGAACAGGAAGTTCTCCTGCGTCACCATGACGACGGCCTGGCGCAGCGTCGTCTCGTCCAGGTCGCGCAGATCGACCCCGTCGAGCAGCACGCGGCCCGCAGTCGGGTCGTAGAAGCGGGAGATCAGCTTGGCCAGCGTCGTCTTGCCCGCGCCGGTCGCGCCGACCAGCGCCACGCTCTGCCCGCCGGGGATCGTCAGGTCGAGGCCGGGCAGGATCGGCATCTCCTCGACGTAGGCGAAGCGCACGTCCTCGAAGCGGACCATGCCGCGGGCCTGCTGGGGCAGCGGCTCGGGCCGGCGCGGCTCCGGCACGCCCGGCTCCTCCTCCAGCACGCCCGACAGCTTCTCCAGGGCCGCGCCCGCCGACTGCAGCGTGTTGTAGAACTGGCTGAGCTCCTGCATCGGCTCGTAGAACTGCCGCAGGTACAGCAGGAACGCGGCCAGCACGCCGACCGTGACCTCGCCCTGGATCGCCAGGTAGCCGCCGTAGAGCAGCACCCCGCCCACGGTCAGGTTGCCGATCAGCTTGATGCCGAACATGAACTCCGCGCCCAGGACCATGCTGCGCGCGTTGGCGTCCCGGTAGTCGTCGTTGAGCTGGGCGAAGATCTCCTGGTTGCGCGGCTCCCTGCGGAACGCCTGCACCGCGCGGATGCCGGTCATCGACTCCACGAAGTGCACGATCACCAGGGCGACCGTCTCCCGCGTCCGCCGGTAGACGATCACCGACTGCCGCCGGAACCACCGCGTGAACAGCAGCAGCAGCGGCAGCGGGACCAGCGCCACCAGGCCGAGGTGCACGTCGAGGATGAGCAGCAGGCCGGCGGTGCCGAACATCGTCAGCACCGCCTTGACCAGCCCGTCGAAGCCCGACTGGAGCAGCTCGGAGATGGCCTCGATGTCGGAGGTCAGCCGGGAGATGACCCGGCCCGAGGTGTACTTCTCGTGGAAGCTCAGCGACAGCCGCTGGAAGTGGTCGAACACCCGCCTGCGCAGCTCCAGCAGCACGCTCTGGCCGATCTTCCCCGACAGGCGCAGGAACGCCTGCCGGGTGAGCGCCTGCGTGACGGCCGCGGCCAGGATCACGCCGACCACGACCAGCAGGATCTCCGGCCCCGACCCGCGGGTCATCGGCGGGATGCCGTCGTCGATTCCCACCTTGACCAGGTACGGGATCGCCAGCGCGGCGGCGTTCGAGACGACGATGATCGCGGTGAGCAGCGCGATGGCCTTGCGGTACGGACGCAGCAGGTCGCCGAGCAGCCTGCGGGAGCGCTCCCGCAGCAGCACCGACACCTTCTCCGGCAGTTCGTCCTGCTCCTCGGAGGCCACGCCGCGCCAGGAGGAGACGGGGGCGGTGGTCATCGCAGGGCTCCTTCCGAGGGGTCGAAGTCGGCGTCCTGGGCCAGCAGCTCGCGGTACTCGGGCACGTCGGCCAGCAGCTCGTGGTGGCGGCCGACGTGGGTGATGGTGCCGTCGCGCAGCAGCGCCACCTTGTCGGCCAGCAGCACGGTCGAGGCGCGGTGGGCGACCACGATGCCGGTCGCCTCGCGCAGGACGTGCCGCAGCGCCTCCTCCACCAGCGCCTCGGTCTCCACGTCGAGCGCGGACAGGGTGTCGTCGAGGACGAGCACCCGCGGCCTGCTCAGCACCGCCCGCGCCAGGGCGAGCCGCTGCCGCTGCCCGCCGGACAGCGACAGGCCCTGCTCGCCGATGCGGGTGTCCAGGCCCCAGGGCAGGTCGTACACGAAGCCGGCCTGGGCGGTGGCGATCGCGGCGGCCAGCTCCTCCTCGGAGGCGTCGAGCCGGCCGAGCATGAGGTTCTCGCGCACGCTCATGGAGAACAGCGTCGGCTCCTCGAACGCGGTGGCCACCAGCGAGCGCAGCGTGGTCAGGTCGAGGTCGCGCACGTCCTCGCCGTCGATGGTGACGCGGCCCGTGGTGGCGTCGAGCAGCCGGGGCACCAGCGCGGTCAGCGTGGTCTTGCCCGCGCCGGTCGCGCCGACGATCGCGACCGTCTCGCCGGGGCGCACGTCCAGCCACACGTCGCGCAGCACCGGCTGGTCGGCGCCGGGGAAGGCGAACCCGACGCCCTCGAACCGCAGGTGGCCCCGGGGCAGCTCGATCGTGCGGGTGCCGCTCTCGATCGCCGGGACGGTGTCCATGACCTCCATGACCCGGTCGGCGGAGGTCATCGCCTCCTGGGCCATGGCCAGGATGTAGCCGAGGCTGGCGATCGGCCAGACGAGCTGGAGCATCAGGGTCGTGAAGGCGACCAGCGTGCCCAGCGTCATCGAGCCGGAGCCCACCGCGAGGGCGCCGAGCAGCAGCACCAGGGCGAGGGTGACGTTGGGGATGACTTCCAGGAAGGCGAAGAACCGGGCCGACAGGGTGGCCTTGTCGACCGAGCTGCCGTACACCTTGCGGGCCGCCTCGTCGTAGCGGTCGTAGACGTGGTGGCGGCGGCCGAACGCCTTGATCGTCCGGATGCCGATGGCCGACTCCTCGACGAGCGTGGCGAGGTCGCCCTGCTCGTCCTGGACCTGGCGGGAGATCTTGATGTACCGCTTCTCGAACCGCAGGGACGTCCACACGATCGGCACGGCCGAGGCCAGCACCAGCAGCCCGAGCGGCCAGTACTTGTTCAGCAGGAGCACGGTCACCGTGATGAGCTGCAGGACGTTCATCACCAGGAAGAGCATGCCGAAGCCGAGGAAGCGGCGGATCGTGGACAGGTCCGTCGTGGCCCGCGACAACAACTGGCCCGACTGCCAGTCGCCGTGGAAGCCCATCGGCAGGCGCTGCAGGTGCTCGTAGAGGTCGTCGCGGATCGCGGTCTCCAGCCCGAGGACGGGTTTGACCTGGGTCCAGCGCCGCAGGAAGATCAGCCCGGCCTCCACGACGCCCACGCCCAGGGCGATGAGACCGAGCGGGAGCAGCCCGTCGGAGTCGCCCCGCGTCACGGGACCGTCGATGACCTTCTCACTGATCAGGGGGAGCGCGATGCTCGCGGCGATGCTGAGGATCGCGGCCAGCCAGATGAGCACCAGTCTGGCGGCGTACGGGCGGAGGTAGGACTTCATCCGCCACAGGGAGTTGGAGGACAGCAGGGGACGGCGAGGTGTGTCAGTATCGGGAGGCATCCCATCCAGATTAATACGTGGGATCAACCCATTTTTTGCGGTATATGTGGGGGTTTCTGCAGGTTACGGGCAGAAACCAGACCCTCACGGCACGTCCGGCGACCCCGCGCTCGCCGTCGTCCGGACGGCCGGGCACACGTCCACCTGCGGCGCGGGCGCGGCCCGGGCTAAGGCGGAGCTGTCCTTTCCGCTCAGCTTTCTCACCGGACAGGAAGTCGCGATGATCCACGAGAGTGAACTGCCGTACCTGCGGCGCTGTGTCGAGCTGGCCACCGAGGCGCTGGAGTCGGGCGACGAGCCCTTCGGGTCGGTGCTGGTCGCCGCGGACGGCGCGGTGCTGGCCGAGGACCACAACCGGGTGGCCGGGGGCGACCGCACCCGGCATCCGGAGTTCGAGCTGGCCCGGTGGGCGGCGGCCAACCTGACCCCGAGCGAGCGGGCGGCGGCCACCGTCTACACCTCCGGCGAGCACTGCCCGATGTGCGCGGCGGCCCACGCCTGGGTGGGCCTCGGGCGCATCGTGTACGTGGCGTCGTCGGCGCAGCTCGCCGGCTGGCTGACGGAGCTGGGCGTGCCGGCGCCGCCGGTGAGCACGCTGCCGGTCAACGCCGTCGCGCCGGGCGTCGAGGTGGACGGGCCCGTCCCGGAGCTGGCCGGGCAGGTGCACGACCTGCACCGGCGCTTCCACCGCGGACGCTGAGGACGCTGAGGACGCTGAGGACGCCGCCCGGCGCAGCGGGCGGACGAGCCGGTCAGGGGGCGGACGAGCCGAGGGCGATCGTGTCGGCGACCTCGGCGTGCCGCTCGGCCTCCTCGGCGGCGAACCGGTCCTGGTCCAGCTTGTCGGCGATGTCCTCGTCCTGCTTCATGAGGGCGTCGAGCGACTGGCCGGCCATCTCCAGCACGCCCATGTCGGCGTACGCCTGCTGCAGCCGCGGGCTCCACAGCCCGATGTCCTTGACGCACGGCACGATCCTGCTGAACAGCAGCGAGCGGAACAGCCGCAGGTACTCCGACTGGTCAGTGGCCCGCATGACCTCGTCGGTCTCGGCCCTGGACAGGCCCAGGTGCTCCCAGGACTCCGCGCCGCGCAGCCGGTCGCGCATCAGGTAGCAGCCCTCGATGACGAAGTCCTCGCGCTCGCGCAGCTCCGACTCCGACAGGTTCTGGTAGTAGTCGCGCAGCGCCATCCGGCCGAAGGCGACGTGCCGGGCCTCGTCCTGCATCACATACGCGAGGATCTGCTTGGGCAGCGGCTTGGTGGTGATGTCGCGCATGACGCCGAACGCGGCCAGGGCCAGGCCCTCGATGAGCACCTGCATGCCGAGGTAGGGCATGTCCCAGCGGGAGTCGCTGAGCGTGCTCTCCAGCAGCGCCTTGAGGTGCTCGTTGATCGGGTACGCCAGGCCCACCTTCTCCTGCAGGAAGCGGGCGTAGGTCTCGGCGTGGCGGGCCTCGTCCATGGTCTGGGTGGCGGCGTAGAACTTGGAGTCCAGGTCGGGCACCGACTCCACGATCCGGGCCGAGCAGATCATCGCGCCCTGCTCGCCGTGCAGGAACTGGGAGAACTGCCAGGCCGCGCCGTGCAGCCGCACGTCCTGGCGCTGCTGGGGGCCGAGCCGGCGCCACAGCGGGGTGTCGTAGATGGCGATCGTGGTGTCGGGGATCCCGAGCACGTTGTACGGGTCGACCTCCAAATCCCAGTCGATGCGCTTGACCGAGTCCCACTGCTTGTCCTTGCCCTTCTGGTACAAGGCCAGCATGCGGTCGCGGCCCTCGTCGTACTCCCAGGTGAACCGGCTGGCGCCGGCCATGCCGACGTCCCAGGTGGAGAGCTCGGCGGGGAGGGTGTAGAGATCGTGCGTCGACATGGGGGACCTCCGCGAGGGGGATTACGTACGGTGTACGTCCACGGCTCGACCCTTGCACGTACGGTGTACGTACGTCAATAGAATGAGCTATGACCACCGAGCCCCTGTCCAGGCCCCGCATCGTGGCCGCGGCCATCGACCTCATCGAGCGCGAGGGCGCCGACGCGGTCTCCATGCGCCGCATCGCGGCCGAGCTCGGCGTCGGCGTGATGTCCCTCTACAACCACGTGCCGAACAAGGACGCCCTGCTCAACGGCGTGGCCGAGAGCGTGCTGAGCGGCATCGAGTTCACCGACGACCCCGACGCCCACTGGACCGACCGGGTCCGGGCGCAGGCGCGGGCCTTCCGGCAGATCGCCCATCACCATCCGCGCTCGACCATGGTGGTGGTCAGCCGCCAGCTCCACTCCCACGCCGGGCTGCTGCCGGTCGAGCGGGCGCTGGCCACGCTGCGCGGCGCGGGCTTCGACGGGCCCGACGCCGTCCGGATGTTGCGCATGTTCATCGCCTTCATCGTGGGCTCGCTGCTGCGCGAGGTCGGCGTGACGCCCACGTTCGCGCCCGTCCACAGCCGCACGGTCGAGGCCGCCGTCGTCGATCCGGCGTTGTTCCCCGAGGTGAGCGCGCTGGCGCCGTTGCTGACCGAGTGCGACCACGAGGCGGAGTTCGAGTTCGGGGTCGAGCTGCTCATCCAGGCCATCGCGGTGCACGCGGGTCAGTAGGAGGGCACCCGGGCCGGCCCGGGTGCCCTCCGGCACGCGAGATCAGTACCAGTTGTGCGACTGCCAGTGCCCCCAGGCGCCGCAGGGCCTGCCGTACCTTCCCTTGATGTAGGCCAGGCCCCAGCGGATCTGCGTCTCGGGGTTGGACCGCCAGTCCTTGCCCGCGCCGCTCATCTTGCCCGCGGGCAGCGCCTGCGGGATGCCGTAGGCGCCCGACGACCGGTTGAGCGCGTGGTGGTTCCAATTGCTTTCCCTGGTCCACAGGTTGTCCAGGCAGCGGAACTCCCGGTAGTTCCACGCGCGCTGGACGACCTGTCCCAGGGCGATCTTCTTGTTTCTTCCGGCGGGCCGTACGGCCGCGATCTTCGGTTGCGCTGACGTTGTCCAGGTCCGCATCTTGATCACCGGAGGCCGGGACTCCGCCCAGGCCGGGCCGGTGCTGACGCCGAACGCGCTGATAGTGAGAAGAGTGCCGCTGAGCACGCGTTTGCTGTCCAAGGCGATCCTTGCTTTCGGGTCGCGTGCGGACGGGCGCCCTCTCGGGGCGCCCTGCCGGTCCGGCGTCCGTGGCTCGGACGCGGAGGGTCCGCGCGGCCTCCCGGGATCCTGTACCGCCCGATCGTGCTGGACGGCCCGGAAGGCGCCACGACGTGTCCTCAAGCACGATTCCTATTACGGGCCGTGACCGCGGGCCGCGATCTCGACACGCGAAGGACAGGTGTTTGCGCGCTCAATTCGGATAAAGGGCGATCTCGCTGGGCCAGGATTGCCCGGCCCGTCGCCCATATGGCATGTCCTTGAGTAAAAACGCGGACGTACCTGGGGTTTGGCTCAGTACCAACTGTGGGATTGGAAGTGCGCCCACGCGCGACACGGCGAGCCGTACCGCTGCTTGATGTAACCCAGACCCCACCGGATCTGGGTGCGCGGGTTCGTGCGCCAGTCGGCGCCCGAGGAGGCCATCTTGTGGCCCGGAAGCGCCTGCGGGATGCCGTAGGCGCCCGACCGGTTGCCGGCCCTGTGGTTCCAGCCGCTCTCTCTGGCCCAGAGCCTGACCAGGCAGCCGTAGCTCGCGGCGCCCCAGCCGCGCTGGGCGACCAGGGACTTGGCGATGGCTTTGTTCCTGCCACTGCTCTGGGAGCTCTGCGCCTGTGCGGCCGTGGTGCCGGTCACCGTCGCGAGCGTTGCGGCGAGGACCAGGACACCGGTACGGCGGAGCATGGGCATGCGGATTCCCTTTCGAAGGGGACGGGGACCGCGTCACCCTGCCTGACAAACGCCCACATTTCCTAATTGACCATGAAAAATCAGGTGTAATTCCAAGATCGCGACATATTGATATTCAGGGGTTTCGCGGTAAAAATGAGGAATAGGTCACAATCTGCGGCCGGCGTCGTTCTGTAAGCTTCAGATCATGAGCCTTCGCGACATCCCGCTCCGCACCCTCGCCGACGCCCCCACCACGCTCGGCGACCTCGCCGGCGACAAGGCCGTGCTCCTGGTCAACGTGGCCTCCCGCTGCGGCCTGACCCCGCAGTACGCCGGCCTGGTCAAGCTCCAGCAGGACTTCGGCCCGCGCGGCTTCAGCGTGGTCGGCATGCCCTGCAACCAGTTCGCCGGCCAGGAGCCCGGCACGGCGGAGGAGATCCAGGAGTTCTGCTCGGCGACCTACGGCGTCGACTTCCCGCTGCTGGCCAAGGCCGACGTGAACGGCCCCGGCCGCCACCCGCTCTACGCGGAGCTCACCGAGGCCCCCGACGAGGAGGGTGCGGCGGGCGACGTCCAGTGGAACTTCGAGAAGTTCCTGCTCGACCGCGAGGGCAACGTCGTGGCCCGCTTCCGCCCCCGCACCGCCCCCGACGACCCGGCCGTCGTCGCGGCCATCGAGAAGCTGCTCTAGCGGGGCCGCCGGCGTTCGTAGGCGTGGAAGGCGGCGCAGCACACCAGCAGCGCCACAGCGAACGCCGGCAGCCAGGCCAGCCGGGCCGCCACCCAGCCGAGCTCCTCGGGCGGGGTGTGCAGGCCGGGCAGCGCGGCGCCGCCCGGCGGGCCGGCCAGCAGGCCGAGCTCGGTCACCGCGATCAGCGCGGTCTGGTGCCACAGGAAGATCGTCATCGCGGCCAGGTTCGCCACGGCCACGGGCGCCCAGACGGCGGGGCGACGCAGCAGCCGGCGCAGCGGGCCGAGCAGCAGCAGCGCCGCGCCGCACTGGGCGAGCCCGAAGGCGACGGCCGCGAGCGAGGGCGGGTCCAGGTTGGAGACCGGGGCGCCCGGCACGCCGACCATGGTGGCCGGGTAGCCGCCCCACACCACCAGCGCCAGGGCCGCGGCCGCGCCGCCGGCCAGCAGCGTCCAGCCGGTGGCCCGGCTGCGCAGCCGCCCGCGGGCCCAGGCCGCGCCCAGGCAGTACGGCACCAGCCACCCGGCCGCCAGGTTCACCCACCACAACCACTCCGGCCCGCCGGGCCCGAACCGCACCGCGTCGCAGGCCGCCACCGCCGCGAGCGGCCAGGCCGGGTGCAGCCGCGCGGCCAGCGGCGTGGCCGCCGTCAGCGCGGCGAACACCAGCAGGAACCACATCGGCGCCGACGCCACCCTGACCAGCAGCCACACGTCCTCCAGCGGCACCCCGGAGGCGAGCATCGCGACCGCCGCCACGGCCCACACCGCCGCGACGACCGCCACCGGGCGGAACAACCGCCCCAACCGGCCGCGCAGCCACGGGACGTAGCCGATGCCGGCGGCCCGCGCCGACCGGTGGCCCTTCGCCCCGACCAGGCCGCCCACCAGGAAGAAGATCGCCAGCATCTGGAACGCCCACGACATCGGGGCCAGCTGCGGCAGGTACTTGAGCGGGCTGGTGACGCGCAGGCTGCCGCTGTCGCTGACCACGGCGGTCACCAGCCAGTGCCCGGCCACCACGCCGAGGATGGCCAGGGCCCGCAGGGCGTCCAGGGCCCGGTCGCGCTCCGGCGGCGTGCCGGCCTCGACGCGCGCGGCGAGCCCACGCGGGCCGGAGCGGGTGCGGAGGGAGGAGTCAGACATCGCGGGCGGCCTCTCCGGAGACGATGCGGAGGGAGGAGTCAGACATCACGGGCGGCCTCTCCGGAGACGATGCGGGCGACGGCCGTCAGGGCGGGGGAGCCGGGCCGCAGGTAGTCGCTGTGGCCGCCGTCGCCCGCCGCGAAGACGCGGGCGCCGAACCCGGGCGAGACCGGGTCGGCCCCCAGTCCGACCGTGACGAACGGCAGCTCGACCAGCGCGTGCGGCACGCCGGAGAACCAGTCGGCGGCGCCCCGCCCGGCCCACACGACCGCGCGGGTGCGCATGGCGGCGACGTCGCGGACGCCCGCGCCGGGGCTGCCGATCAGGACGATGTCGGCCACGTCCAGGCCGGGCGCGGCCCGTCCGCACACCACCGAGCCGTAGGAGTGGCACACGAGCGACAGCCGGGCGCCGGGCTTGACCGCGCGCAGCTCCCGGACGAACGCGCGCAGCCCGGGCACGGCCTCGTCGGCCCGCGCGGGCGTCAGCACGTCCAGGCTGAGCGTGCCGGGCGCGCGGTAGCCGGCCCAGGCGATGACCGCCGAGCCGTCGCCGAGCGCCTCCCGCAGCCGCGTCGCGCCGGCGTGCAGGCGGCCGTACCGGTCGAGGTTCGTGTCGGAGCCGGGCACCAGGACGGCGATCCGCCGGGCCGTCGCCAGGTCGCCGAAGACCTCCACGGTCCGGCCGCCGTCGCGCCCGTCGAAGGACAGGAACGTGCGCGACGGGCCGGCCATGGCCCGCAGCGCCGCCGCCCGCCGGCGGTGCCCCCGCGCGGCGGCGGTGCGCTCGGCGGCCAGGACGGCCGCGCGCCCGGCGGCGTACCGCCCGGCGAGCCCGGCGGACAACGCGGCAGGGGTCGCGGCGCGCAGCGGCGCCACGGCGGCGGGAACGGGCGCGGGCACCCCCGCGGACCCGCCGGCGCCGGACACGGGCACCGCCACCGAAGCGGTGACGAGCGCGGCGAGCAGGCGGTTCCTCAGCGATGCCATGGCGGATGGTCCCCTTCCGTGCCGGTTCTTCCTTCCGGCACCGAAGGTAGGGATCACGCCTTGTAGTCGGCTTCCCGCTGGGGGATGCACCTTTCGCGTAGCTCTGAGGTACTACGGGGCTGAGGAGGCGTACAGTGGCCGCACTGAGGAGGCGCCATGCTCATGGTGACATCCGCGGACGGGACCGACGTCCGGGTGGTCGAGGAGGGGCGGGGCCCGGCCGTCCTCGTCCTGCACGCGGGGCTCGACGACGGCACCCAGTGGGGCAAGGTCGCGGGGCTGCTCGCGCCGCGGTTCCGCGTGGTGCGCGTCCGGCGCCGCCAGTACCGGCCGGACCTGGCCGGGCCGGCCACCATGGCGCAGGAGGCCGCCGACGCGGTGGCGGTGGCGGCCGCGCTCGGCGGGCCCGTCCTGCTCGTGGGGCATTCGTCCGGCGCGGTGGCCGCGCTGGAGTCCCTGCTCCTCGCGCCGGACGCCTTCGCGGGCGCGGTCCTGTACGAGCCGCCCGTCGCCCTCGGACCCTCGCTCGGCGGCGCGGCGAGCCAGGCGGCCGAGGCCGCGGTGGCGGCGGGCCGGCCGGGCCGGGCGATGCGGATCTTCTTCAGGGACGTGGTGGGCCTGTCGCCGGCGGTCTCCTGGCTGGCCTCCGTGGCGGTGGCCTGCCATCGGCCGACGCGGCTGCGCGCGCCCCGCCAGATCGACGACCTGCTGGCGATCGACGCCCTGGGCGACCGGCGGGCGGCGTACGCGGCGATCCGCACGCCGGTGGTGCTGCTCGGCGGCGACCGCAGCCCCGCCCATCTCGGCACGCGGCTCGACGCCCTGCGGGAGGTGATCCCCGGCGCCCGGCGCGTCACGCTGCACGGGCAGGGGCACGGCGCGCACCTGCGGGCGCCCCGGGAGGTGGCCCAGGTGATCGAGGCGCACGCGCGGGACGTCCTCGGCGGAGGCTGAACGTGCCCCTCGCGGTCACCTGCGGGGGCCGCAGCTCCCGCGGATGATCAGCTCGGTGGGCAGCACCACCGTGCGCGCCCGCCGGGTGCCCTCGCGCAGCACCAGCTCGCACGCCCGGTACCCCATGTCCCGGCCCGGCTGGGCGATCACGGTCAGCGGCGGGGCGCACAGCTCGGCCCAGGGCACGTCGTCGTACATCACCAGCGACACGTCCTTCGGCACCCGCAGGTCGAGCTCGCGGGCGGCCAGCACGGCCGCCTCGCCCAGGACGTTCCCGCCCGCGACGACGGCCGACAGGTCGGGACGGCTCTGGAACAGGCCGGAGGCGGCGGCGTAGGCCGAGTCGCGGCTGCCGGTGCCGAACACCACGAGCTCCTCGTCCACCGGGGCGCCCACGGCCGCGCGGAAGGCGTCGGCCCGCCGGTCGTGGCCGGGGCCGCCGAGGAAGGCGATGCGCCGGTGGCCGAGGCCCCGCAGGTAGCGCACGGCCGTACGGATGCCGGCGCGGTCGTCGGCCAGCACGGCGGGCACGTCGAGCGGACGCGCGGCGCCCTCGGGGACGCGTCCGCGGGGGGGCACGCCGTCGAGGAGCATGAGATCGTCGAGGGCGCTCTCGGCGGGGTCGCGGTCGCCGTCGCGCCCGGCCTCGGGCGGCAGGCGGTCGGCGAAGACCACCGTCATGCCCGCCCTGAGCGCGGGGGCCCAGGTCTCGGCGTCGCCGGAGGGCACCGCGATGACCCGGTCGACGCTCTGTTCGAGCAGCATGCCGATCAGCTCGGCCTCCTGCTCGGGGTCGCCGCCCGTCGAGCCCAGCACCACCGGCTCGCCCGCCGACCGGGCGCAGGCGAGCACGCCCTCGCAGAGCTGCCCGTAGAAGGTGTCGGTGAGGTCGGGCACCAGCAGGCCCAGGCCGCCGGTGCGGCGCTGGCGCAGGTTGCGGCCGAGCGCGCTGGGCCGGTAGTCGAGCTGGGCGGCGACGGCCAGGACCCGTTCCCTGGTGCTGGGGCTGGCCGAGCCGCCCGACAACACCCGGGACACGGTCGCGACGCCGACGCCCGCCGCCTCGGCCACATCCTTGATCGTCGCCCGCTTCTCCATGGAAACGATTCCATCATGGATTCCGCGGCACCGGAAGGGCGCCGCGCCTACAAAGGCTGGTCACGCGGTACCCCTTGACACCGATGTCCGTTTCGGGTGAGATACGTGAAAACGTATCCACGGGAACCGAGAACCAACGTCCGGGCCGATCGCCCTGGAGCGCGAAGGAATGTCATGGCATCCATCGTTCTGACGAACGTCGACAAGATCTACGCCGGTGGCGTGAAGGCCGTGAACGGGCTGAACCTTGAGATCAAGGACGGCGAGTTCATGGTCCTGGTGGGCCCATCGGGTTGCGGTAAGTCGACCGCGCTCCGGATGATCGCCGGCCTCGAGGACATCAGCGGCGGCGAGATCGCCATCGGCGACAAGGTGGTCAACCACCTTCCGCCCAAGGATCGCGACATCGCGATGGTCTTCCAGAACTACGCGCTCTACCCGCACATGACGGTCGAGGAGAACCTCGCCTTCGGCCTCAAGCTCCGCAAGATGCCCAAGCCGGAGATCCAGAAGCGGGTCAACGAGGCCGCCAAGATGCTCGGCCTGGAGACCTACCTCAAGCGCAAGCCGGCCGCTCTGTCCGGTGGTCAGCGCCAGCGTGTCGCCATGGGCCGCGCCATCGTCCGCGAGCCGCAGGCCTTCCTCATGGACGAGCCGCTGTCGAACCTCGACGCCAAGCTCCGCGTCTCCATGCGCGCCTCGCTCAACACCCTGCACGAGCGCCTCGGCGTCACCACCGTGTACGTCACCCACGACCAGGTCGAGGCCATGACCCTCGGCGACCGCGTCTGCGTCCTGCGCGACGGCCTGCTCCAGCAGGTCGACACCCCGCAGAACCTGTTCGACAAGCCGGTCAACCTGTTCGTCGCCGGCTTCATGGGCTCGCCCTCGATGAACTTCGTCACCGCCGAGCTGGTCCGCGACAACGGCGCGGCCGTGCGCTTCGCCGACATCAGCCTGCCGATCCCCGACTCGGCGTTCGCCGACAAGCCGGGCCTCGACCAGTACATCGGCAAGAAGGTCATCCTCGGCATCCGCCCGTCGGACTTCGAGGACGCCAACTCGGCCGGCAACCACGCCAACGGCTGGGCCACCCTGCCCGTCAAGGCGGAGGTCACCGAGGAGCTGGGCTCCGAGATCAACGTGCTGTTCCTGATCGACGCCCCGCCGGTCGAGCACAAGGACACCGTCGCCGCCGCCGACACGGGCGACGACGAGGAGGCGGCGCTGCCGCTGGTGGGCGACAAGTCCCTGTGGACCGCCCGCGTCAACGCCCGCAGCCACGTGCGTCCCGGCCAGCGCATCGACCTGGTGCTGGACACGCACAACATGCACTTCTTCGACCCGACGAGCGGCCTGGCCATCGGCCACGAGGCCAACCGCTAGCAGGTCCAGCCGGATCTGCCGGTTCCCGGCCGTGAGTTCCTCACGGCCGTCCCGGGCCCCCACCGCGACCCCCTCCCGCGGCGGGGGCCCACTCTGTTGTGGCCGCCCCGACGTCTGTGGCCGCCCCGACGTCAGCGGCGGCCGAGCCTGGCCGAGACGCGCCCGGCCAGGTTGTGCGGCACCAGCTTGCCGATCGCCACGATGACCTTGTAGCGCAGGTCGGGCACCGAGACCCGCTTGCCGAGCGCGAGGTCGCGCAGGGCGTCCCTGACCACGTTGTCGGCCTTCAGCCACAGGAACCCGGGGATGCCCGAGGTGTCCATGGACGCCCGCTGGTGGAACTCGGTGCGCACGAAGCCCGGGCACAGCGCCATGATCTTGATCCGCGGGTTGCGCACGTCGTTGGCCGCGGACTCGCTGAAGTTGACCACCCACGCCTTCGAGGCGCTGTAGGTGCCGCGGGAGAAGAACGCCGCGACCGACGCCACGTTGATCACCGCGCCCCGGTCGCGCTTGCGCATCGCGGGCAGCGCCGCCAGGGTGAGCCGCAGCACGGCCTCGCAGTGGACCTTCAGCATGCGCAGCTCGTCCTCGACCGGCACCTTCAGGAAGTCGCCGGGGTGGCCGAAGCCGGCGTTGTTCACCAGCAGGTCGACGCCGTCGCGGAGTCTCGACTCGACCCTGGCCAGGCCCTCCTCGGTGGCCAGGTCGGCGGGCAGCACCTCGACGTCGACGCCGTACCTGAGCCTGAGCTGGTCGGCGGCCTGGACGAGCCGCTGCTCGTCGCGCGCGACCAGGACGAGCGAGCAGGCGTCGGCGGCCAGGCGGCGGGCGAACGCGGCGCCGATGCCGGCGGTGGCGCCCGTGATCAATGCGGTAGGCATGTCCTGAACCTTAACGTCCCCGGTCGGGCGTGCGAGTATGGACGGCGTGCGCCCCCTCGCGGCCGTGCTCCTCCTGGCCCTCACCGCCTGCTCGGCCGCCTCGCCCCCGCCCGGCCCGGCCCCTGCGACCTCCGCCCCGCCGGCCTCCACCCGGGCTGCCACGCCGGCGAGCCCCGAGCCGAAGGGCGCTCCCCGGCAGGTGCGTTTCCGCGAGCTCGGCCGGTTCGAACGGCCGGTCGCCCTCGCCGTGCGCAAGGGCGACGCCCGGCTCTACGTCGCCGAGCAGGGCGGCCGGCTGCGCGCCACGGACGGCGACGTCCTGGTCGACCTGTCGGGCGAGGTGAGCGGCGGCAACGAGCAGGGCCTGCTCGGCGTGGCCTTCCATCCCTCCGGCCGCTGGCTCTACCTCGACTGGACCGACGCGCGCGGCGCCACCCACGTCACCGAATGGGCCTTCGACGGCCGGCGCGCCACCGGCCGGCGCGACGTGCTCACCCAGGACCAGCCGTACGCCAACCACAACGGCGGCCAGCTCGCCTTCGGCCCCGACGGCCACCTCTACGTCGGGCTCGGCGACGGCGGCAGCGCGGGCGACCCGCAGGGCAACGGCCAGGACCTCGGCACGCTGCTGGGCAAGATCCTGCGCATCGACCCGCGCGGCAGGCCGTACAAGGTGCCGCGGGACAACCCGTTCGCCGGGAAGGACGGCGCGCGGCCCGAGATCTGGGCCTACGGCCTGCGCAACCCCTGGCGGTTCGGCTTCGACCGGCACAGCGGCGACCTGTGGATCGGCGACGTCGGCCAGGACGAGGTGGAGGAGGTCGACCGCCAGCCGGCGGCGTCCAGGGGCGGCGAGAACTACGGCTGGAACCTGCGCGAGGGCGAGCGGCCCTTCCGCGGCGGCACGGGCCGCGGCCTGACCGAGCCGGTCATCACCTACCCCCTGCACAAGGACGGCGCCTGCTCGGTGATCGCCGGGTACGTCTACCGCGGCGCCGCGCTGCCCTGGCTGCGCGGCAGCTTCCTGTACGGGGACTTCTGCGCCGGCTGGGTCAGGGCCGCGCCCGTGGCGGAGCCGTCGAAGGCGGCCGAGATCGGCCGGGTCGAGCAGCTCTCCTCCTTCGGGGAGGGGCTCGACGGCGAGCTCTACGCGCTCAGCCTGCGGGGTCCGCTCTACCGGATCGAGCCTGCCTGACCCGCTCGATCAGCTCCTCGACCTGGTCGTTGAGCCGTGATCCGCGGGTCCAGCCGGCGTAGTGGGTCAGGAAGACCACCACTTCGCGCAGCTCGCTCTCGCTCAGGTCGCCCGCCCGCAGCGCGACGTCAAGCTGTACGGCGGTCAGCTCGTCGAGCCCCTGTCCGACGAGCAGCCCGAGCAGCAGCAGCCGGCGCTCCTTGACCGACAGGGCGGTCCTCGACCACAGGTCGGCGAACTGCCGCTCAGCCGTCATGCCGAAGGAGTCGACGGTCTCCATCGCGGGTTCTTTCATGGTGCGCTCCGGGGCTCGGGATGGGCGTCCTCATATCCTTTGCTACTTCCTGTGGTCTACCAATGGGGGTTGCACGAACGTTGTATCCCGGGCGACCGTAGAGTGTGGCGACCTGGCGCATACCATCATTTGGTGATCTGTAACAAGTAAAGCCAATCAATGGCCAAGATTTGGTCAAGATTTCTCATCGTGCATCCGGCCTCATTCCGCATGAAAGCGGGCACAACAACTGCGTTGGTCCGTAAAGCGGAGGTAAGCCCTGGTGAAAAGGACACGGGCTTGGATCGCGCTCATGGTCGCGATTTCCGTGCTGCCGGCGTGCGGGCAGCCGGAGTTCACCTACGTACGGGACAGGGAAGGCACCACCTATTTCAAGGTGCCCGCCTCGTTCAAGCAGCTCAACGCCTATCCGATCGAACTGTATCTGACGGGTGACCGGCCCGGTTCGCTGGCGGCGGCGACCCGCGCGCAGCGGGTCTGGTCCACGGCCTTCGACCAGTCGGCCGAGCCGTCGGTCAACCATCTGCTGAGCTCGTCCGACCCGTTCGTGTACGCCACCGTGCACAAGCTCACCGAGCAGCAGCGCGACGCGATCTCGCTCAACCGCCTGCGCGACTTCGTGCTGCCCGTGACCGACCCGATGCGCGAGCTGTACGAGCAGCAGGCCATGAGCACCGGCCGGCCGCCCATGTTCGCCAAGTTCGAGCTCCTCAGTGACGACGTCCTCGCCCTGGAGAACGGCGCCAGAGGCGTACGGGTGCGCTTCAACTACCAGATCGGCGCCGACGTCCAGACGTTCGACCAGACCGCCATCCTCGACGAGAAGGGCGCGACGGTCTCGGTCATGCTCATCGGCTGCCGGGCGGCCTGCTACCGCGAGCGCGGCGCCGAATTCGACAAGATCGCGGGTTCGTTCAAGCTGCTCCGGCTGCCCGGATGAGGGGACGTCAGTGACCACCACCGTTCAGCACGAAGGGCTGCGCGCCCCCGGCAGCGGGCCCTCCGACCCGGACTCCGTGACCAGGAAGAAGATGCAGTTCTGGGACCGGAGCAAGTTCCTCATCTCGCTGGTCCTGGCCTACCTGATCCTCACCTGGAAGGTGATGGCCGACTGGACGGGCGTCGTGACCTTCCCCGAGGCGGCCTGGAAGATCGGCTACGAGTACCAGTGGATCTTCTGGCTGCTCGGCGCCGAGGTCCTGCGGCAACTGCACTTCCTCGTCAGCGAGCACTGGTCGGGCTACCACCGGTTCTGGAGCCAGAAGGTCTTCGGCGGCTTCGAGCGGTGGACGCACCGGCGCTTCGACGACTGGACCAGGTACCGCATCTCCAGGGCCCTGAAGATCGCCTTCTTCGTCACGCTGACCGCGCTCGTGGCCGGGGCGGTGCTGGACGTCAGCCCGTTCGTCGCCCTGTTGCAGGCGCCGACGCTGATCTGGCAGGCGCTGCCGTTCCTGCTGCAGATCGTCTTCCTGTTCTTCTTCGTCATCATCCAGTTCGTCGGCCTGTTCTGGTTCCTGTCCAGGGGCGGCGTGGAGACGTACTTCCCCGACGACATCAAGACCCGCTTCGCCGACGTCTGGGGCCAGGACCACGTGGTCGAGCGGGTCCAGGAGAACATCGTCTTCCTGGAGCGGCCCGACGAGATCGAGCGGCGCGGCGGGTACGTGCCCAGCGGCCTGCTGCTGTGGGGCCCGCCGGGCACCGGCAAGACCCTGATGGCCGAGGCCGTGGCGGGCGAGACCGGCAAGCCGTACGTGTTCGTGGATCCGGGAGCCTTCACGAACATGTTCATGGGCGTCGGCATCCTGAAGGTCAAGGGGCTGTTCAGGAAGCTGCGCAAGCTGGCGCTGCGGTACGGCGGCGTGATCGTCTTCTTCGACGAGGCCGACTCGCTCGGCAAGCGCGGCAAGCTGGCCCAGCAGGGGCCGCCGGGGCAGGGCGGCTTCTCGGCCCACACCGGCTGGTCGGCGCACTCCGGCTTCTCGGCGTACTCCGGCTGCCACGGGATGACGTACCTGTCGGAGGAGAGCCGCTCGGTGCTGGCCTTCAAGGGCCGGCGCGAGGCCGCCGACCCGCCGGGCACCTGGCGCGAGCGCTTCTTCGCCGGCGGCGGCATGATGAACAGCGGCGACCCCGGCACCCTCCAGGCGCTGCTCACCGAGCTGTCCGGGCTCAAGAAGCCGCGGGGCTTCTTCAACCGGCTGGTCAGGCGGCTGCTCGGGATGCGGCCCAAGCCGCCGCCCAAATACCGCATCCTCGTCATGATGGCCACCAACCGGCCCGACGCGCTGGACGAGGCGCTGCTGCGGCCGGGCCGCATCGACCGCATCTACAAGGTCGGCTATCCGTCCAAGGCCGGGCGGGTGCGGACGTACCAGGGCTATTTCGACAAGGTCGAGCACGAGCTCACCGGGGAGCAGATCGACAAGCTGGCCACGATCACGCCGTACGCGACCGGGGCCACGATCAAGGACCTGGTCAACGAGTCGCTGATCACCGCCATCCGTGCTGGGCGGGAGGTCATCACCTGGTCGGACGTGCTGCGCGCCAAGCGGCTCAAGCAGCTCGGCCCGCCCGAGGACGTCGAGTACATCGAGCGCGAGCGGCACGCCGTGGCCGTGCACGAGGCGTGTCACGCGGTGGTGGCGTACGTGACCCGGTTCCATCTGGAGATCGACATCGCCACCATCGAGAAGGGCGCCGACTACCTGGGCATGGTCGCCTCGATCAAGCCCGAGGACCAGTTCACCCGCTGGAAGTCCGAGTACGAGGCCGACATCATGGTCTCCCTGGCCTCGCTGGCCGGCGAGCGCATGTTCTTCGGCGAGGACAACTCCTCCGGCGTCTCCGGCGACCTGCACGCGGCCACGTTCCTCACCGCGCTCATGGAGTCGTACTGGGGGATGGGCTCCGGCGTCACGTCGCTGCCCGCGCTGCAGGAGCTGGAGATCCACGGCGGCAAGGCCATGCGCGGCCGGGGCGGCGGGGGAGGCGGCATCGGCATCACCGAGCGCGAGCCGGTGCGCGCCGCGCCCGACCTGACCCCCGACGTGCTGGGCGAGCGCATCGAGTTCAACCTGGTGCGGCTGCTGGAGAAGACCGAGCGGCTGCTGGAGGAGCACCGCCGGCAGGTGTTGTGCCTGGCGCACGCCCTGGAGACGCACAAGACGCTCAACGGCGACGACGTGGTGGCCGTCATCCGCGGCGAGCGCGGACCGCTCGTGGACGGCACGATCTACGCCTCCGACGAGCTCTACGAGCAGCTGGAGGACTACCACCACGACGCGGCCAGGGCGCACAAGGAGCACAGCCGCATCGAGCGCGAGCTGCCCGGCCCGGCGGCGGAGGAGGCCGAGCCGCGGGCGGGCGCCTTCGCCGCCCCGGCCGCCGGCACGGCCACGGCCCAGGTGATCACGGCCGAGGTCACCCGGATCGACCAGGGCGGCGGGCAGGGCGTCGGGCAGGGTGTCGGGGGCGTCGAACAGGGCGGTGACCGGCCCGAGTTCGTGCCGTGGGCGCCAGGCCCGCGGGCGGTCCCGGGCCCGTCAGCGGCCCCGTCGGCGGTCCCGTCGGTGGTCCCGTCGGTGGTCCAGGCGGTCCAGGCGGTTCCGGCGGGGATTCCGGCCGGCGTCCCGCACGCGGGCTTCGGTCCGGTTGCCGGGGCGGTCGCCGAGGTCCGGCCGCGGCGGCGCGCCGGGCGGGCCTGGCTGGTCGTGGCCAGCCTGCTCGGGCTGATCGCGCTGGCCCTGATCACGGCGCTGGCGGTGACCGGCGCGGTGCCCGGCGCGGGCGCCGACGTCGCGGCGGCTCCCGTGCTCGCCTCGCCGGCGCTGCTGCTCCTGCTGTTCGTGGTGGTCGTCGGGGTGGTCGTGGGCGCCGGGCTCGCGTTCGTGGCGGCCAGGGGCGTACGGGCGGCGCAGGCCAAGGCGGAACGCGAGCGCGACGAGGCCCACCGGCGGGCCCAGCTGCTGGCCGCGGCCATGGACCCGGACACGGCCATGCGGCTGCTCGGCTACGACGGCACCGGCAACGGCAACGGGACCCGGGCCGATGGGTGATCACATAGTCACTTAGAGTAAGGACGCATGAACAAGGACGGCGTCGTGCGCAGCCTGGTCCCCGCCCGCATGGACCGCCTGCCGTGGGCGCCGTTCCACACCCGGCTGGTGATCGCGCTCGGCGTGGCCTGGGTGCTCGACGGGCTGGAGATCACCATCGCCAGCAACGTCGGGGCGTTCCTGCAGCGCCCCGACACGCTCGGCTTCACCTCCGCCGAGGTGGGCCTGTCGGCCACCGTCTACCTGATCGGCCAGGTGGCCGGCGCGCTCTACTTCGGCTGGCTGTCCGACCGGCTCGGCCGCCGCAAGCTGTTCATCCTCACGCTCGGCATCTACCTGGTCGCCAGCGGCCTGACCGCCCTGTCGTGGGACCTGTGGAGCTTCCTGGTGCTGCGTCTGGTGGCCGGGGCGGGCATCGGCGGCGAGTACGCGGCCGTCAACTCCGCCATCGACGAGATGATCCCCTCCCACTACCGGGGCCACGTCGACCTGGCCATCAACGGCACCTACTGGCTGGGGTCGCTGCTGGCCACCTCGGCCACGTTCCTGCTGCTGCACCCGGGCGGGCCGCTGGACCCCGACCTGGCCTGGCGGCTCGGGTTCGCGGTCGGGCCGGTGATCGGCCTGGCCATCTGGGGGCTGCGCCGGCACCTGCCGGAGAGCCCGCGCTGGCTGATGACGCACGGCCGCGAGGAGGAGGCCGAGCAAGTCGTCGCCCGCATCGAGCGGGAGGTCGAGCGGGAGGACCGGGTCAGGCTGGAGCCGGTGCCGCAGGAGCAGGCGCTGGAGATCGTCCCCGAGCACCACGCGCCGCTGTCGCAGGTCGCCAGGACGTTGTTCCGGACCTACCCCGAGCGCTCGGTGCTGGGGGCGACGCTGATGATCTGCCAGTCGTTCCTCTACAACGCCGTGTTCTTCACCTACTCGCTGGTGCTGACGCACTTCTACGGCGTCCCGGCGGGCTCGGTGCCGCAGTACATGTTCGCCTTCGCGGCCGGGAACCTGCTCGGGCCGCTGCTGCTGGGCAGGCTGTTCGACACGGTCGGGCGCAGGCAGATGATCTCGGCCACCTACATCACCTCGGGGCTGCTGCTGGCGGTGACCGGCTGGCTGTTCAAGGAGGGGCTGCTGACGGCGGTCACGCAGACCGCGCTCTGGTCGGTGATCTTCTTCATCGCCTCGGCGGCGGCCAGCTCGGCGTACCTGACCGTGAGCGAGATCTTCCCGATCGAGCTGCGGGCCCAGGCCATCGCGATCTTCTTCGCGCTCGGGCAGGTCGCGGGGGCGTTCGGGCCGACGGTCTTCGCCTCGCTCATCGGCGACCAGCGCAACCCCGACCCCACCAGGCTGTTCTGGGGCTACTGCTTCGGCGCGGGGATGATGGTGGCGGCCGGGCTGGTGGAGATCGTCTTCGGGGTGAAGGCCGAGCGCACACCGCTGGAGCACATCGCGGCCCCACTGACCTCCCGCCAGGCCACCTCTACCTAGCCGGGCCGTGCCCGCCCTGGTGCCCGTCCTGGTGCTCGGCGTGCGCCCGCGCCACCAGGGCCGCCAGCCGCTCGTCCCGGGCGACGCCGGCGCGCTGCCGTTCCGGCAGCCCGGCCAGTTGCGCCTCGGACGCGAGCAGGTCGCGGTAGACCTCCTCGCGCCGCCCTGCGTCCTTCTCCACCTCCAGGTAGTCCTGGGCGTGCCGGCGGACGGCCGACACCACGTTCTGCGCCCGGCCGCGGGGGCTGGCCAGCGAGGCGGCCACGGTGACCAGCAGCACGCCGACGATCACCGACAGGGACAGCCCGGTGCTGATCTCGGTGACGTTCACCGGCTCGCCGTCGTTGACGAACGGCACGTTGTTCTCGTGCAAGGCGTGCAGCCCGAGCTTGACGCCGATGAAGGCCAGGATGACCGCCAGCCCGTAGGCGAGGTAGATGAGCCGGTCGAGCAGGCCGTCGATGAGGAAGTAGAGCTGCCGCAGCCCCAGCAGGGAGAAGGCGGTGGCGGTGAAGACGAGGTAGACGTTCTGGGTGAGGCCGAAGATCGCCGGGATGGAGTCGAGCGCGAACAGCACGTCGGTGCCGTCCAGGGCGATCATGACCAGCAACATCGGCGTCATCACCCGGCGGCCGTCCACCACCGTGAACAGCCGGTCGCCGTCGTAGGTCTCGGTGGCGCGGAACAGCCGGCGGGCCAGGCGGACCATGATGTTGTCGGTGTGACCCTCGCCGGTCTCGGGCCGCAGCAGGTTGCCCGCCGTGAGCAGCAGGATCAGGCTGAAGACGTAGAACACCCAGGCGAACGTCTCGATCATCGCGGCGCCGAGGAGGATGAACCCGGTCCTGGCCACCAGCGAGAAGACGATGCCGAACAGCAGGGCCTTCTGCTGGTCGGCGCGCGGCACCCGGAAGCTCGCCATGATGACGAGGAAGACGAACAGGTTGTCGACCGACAGCGCCTTCTCGGTCACGTACCCGGCGAAGTACTCCGCGCCCGGCTCGGCGCCGCCGAACACCCACACGCCCACACCGAACAGCAGGGCGATCCCGACGTACAGGGCCGACCAGACGGCCGCCTCGCGCAGCGCGGGGACGTGCGCCTGCCGCACGTGGAAGAAGAAGTCGAACAGCAGCAGGCCGACGATCCCCAGGATCGTCAGCCACCACACGGGCGCGGACACGTCCACGAACGCTCCTCGGGCTAGAGGCCGATCTCCAGGCGGCCGACCGGCTCGGCCAGTTCCTCCTCCTCGTAGGCGAAGTGCGAGGTCAAGGCCTGCGAGAGCCGTTCGACGCCGGTCCGGACCCGGTCGATCCTGGCCGGGTCGGCGATCATCTCCGCGCACGCCCGGTCCAGGCGGTCCAGCAGCTCGGCGATGACCTCGTGCTCCTGCTCCAGCTTCTTGACCACCGGCTCCAGGGCGGGGTCGCGCTCCGTGAGGGCGGGGAAGGTGCTGTCGTGCTCGACGTCGTGGTGCACGGTCAGCAGGCGGCGGAAGGTCGCGCAGAACACGCCGAGCGTCCAGTGGTTCTGGCGCAGCGCGAGCCGGTCGCCGTCCTGGTGCGGGGCCGCGGTCTCGGCGGCGACCTGCTCGACCGCGTCCCTGACCTGGCGGAGCTGGGCGCGGTAGCCGTCGTGCACGTCCACCAGGCGGCGGCCCAGCCGGGCCTGGCCGGGGGTCAGGGACGCGGGGTCGCCGCCCGCCGTCCTGGGCCGGCCGGCCTCGTCCAGGTCGGGGATCGTCACCTGCGGGCGGACCGGCTCGGGCGCGGGCCGGCCGCGCTCCCTGGCCACGGCCGCCCGTACGGCGGGCGCGACCTCCTCGGTGAACACCCGCAGGTCCCGCTCGGCCTCCACCCCCGGGGCCAGCACGAACCCGCTCATGCCGGCCTCGAACACCAGCTCCGTGAGCTGCTCGGCCCACAGGGCGGCGGGCCCGTCGAGGAAGCCCGCGCCGGGCAGCGGCGACAGGCTGCCGCCGAGGTTGTAGACCTTGCGGATCGCCGCCGGGTCGCGCCCGGCGTCGGCGGCGGCCGCGTCGAGGATCCTGGCCTGCGCGGTCACGGCCTCGGGCGGGCTGTGGAAGGACGAGGTCAGCCAGCCGTCGCCCGTCCGGCCGGTCAGCTCCAGCATGCGCCGCCTGGTCGCGCCGATCCAGATTCCGATCGGGTGCGGCGGGAACGGGCCGGGCCGCGCGCCCGCCAGCCGGTGATGGCCGCCGGAGAAGGTCACCGGGTCGCCCGGGGTCCACAGCGCCCGGATGACGGTGATCGCCTCGGCCAGCGCCTCGATCGACTCGCCGGGGGAGAGCCGGGGGCCGCCCATGGCGGCGATGGCGTCCCACAGCGCGCCCGCGCCGACCCCCAGCTCCACCCGGCCGCCGCTGAGGATGTCCAGCGAGGCGGCGGCCCTGGCCAGCACGGCGGGCGGGCGCAGCGGCAGGTTGGCCACGTCGGGCACCAGCCGGACGCGCTCGGTGCGCTGCGCGATGGCGGCCAGCAGGGTCCAGGAGTCCAGGAAACCCGCCTGGTAGGGGTGGTCCTGGACGCCGACCAGGTCCAGGCCGAGCCGGTCGGCGAGCTCGGCGTGCCGCAGGACCCGCTCGCCGTCGGCCGCCTCGGGCGCGAGCAGCGCGCCGAACCAGACATCGTCCATGATCATCATCCCCCGGGCTCGATCGTCGTACGGCCGCCGTCCCCCGGACGGCCGACCTGCCTCAGCTAACCGGCTTTATTGGATTTACCCCCTAATAGCGGCACGGGTGGCGGCACGATTAACATGGCGTTCACATTCGGGCAAAAACCGGGAAATGGCCGTCCATAAGACTCGGCGTGGCTGAGAGAAATCCCGAAAGGACCACCGTGAGCTACAAGGCTGAGTACATCTGGATCGACGGCACCGAGCCCACGGCTCTGCTGCGCTCGAAGACGAAGATCCTGGCTGACGGTGCCGAGCCTCCGGTCTGGGGCTTCGACGGCTCCAGCACCAACCAGGCCAAGGGCCACGCCTCCGACCGCGTGCTGCGCCCGGTGTTCACCTGCCCCGACCCGATCCGCGGCGGCGACAACGTGCTCGTCCTGTGCGAGGTCGAGGAGATCGACGGGACGCCCCACTCCAGCAACACCCGCGCCCTGCTGCGCCCGATCGCCGAGCGGTACGCCGACCAGGAGTCCTGGTTCGGCATCGAGCAGGAGTACACCTTCTTCAAGGGCAGCCGCCCGCTCGGCTTCCCCGAGGGCGGCTTCCCCGCCCCGCAGGGCCACTACTACTGCGGCGTGGGCGCCGAGGCCGTGTTCGGCCGCGAGATCGTCGAGCTGCACCTCGACCGCTGCCTGGCGGCCGGCCTGGCCGTCTCCGGCATCAACGCCGAGGTCATGCCCGGCCAGTGGGAGTTCCAGATCGGCCCGGCCGGCCCCCTCGAGGTCTCCGACCACATGTGGGTCGCCCGCTACCTGCTCTACCGGACGGCCGAGGAGTTCGGCGTCGAGGCCACCCTCGACGCCAAGCCCGCCCGCGGCGACTGGAACGGCGCCGGCGCGCACACCAACTTCTCCACCAAGGCGATGCGCGAGAGCTACGACGCCATCATCACCGCCTGCGAGGCGCTCGGCGAGGGCGACAAGCCCATGGAGCACGTCTCCCAGTACGGCGCCGACATCGAGCTGCGCCTGACCGGCCACCACGAGACCGCCCCGTGGAACAAGTACACCTACGGCGTGTCCAACCGCGGCGCGTCCGTGCGCATCCCGTGGCAGGTCGAGGTGGACAAGAAGGGCTACATCGAGGACCGCCGCCCGAACGCCAACGTCGACCCATACGTGGTCACCCGCCTGCTGGTGAACACCTGCTGCGAGGCCCTGGAGAAGGCCGGCCAGGTCTGATCCGCCCGCACACGCAAGAAGCCGCCCCCGGCCGGGGGCGGCTTCTTCCGTGTCAGATCCGGAACTCCAGATCCGGGACGATCTCCGCCACGTCCATCTGGGCCTTCTGCAGCCGGCCCGAGAAGTCCCAGTTCATCGCCTGCCAGCGGGTGAACTGGTCGAGCACCCACATGCCCGACTGGCGGCTGCCGTTGCCCGACTTGCCGTTGCCGCCGAAGGGCAGGTGGGCCTCGGCGCCGGAGGTGGAGTTGTTGACGCTGACCATGCCGGCCGAGATGCCCTCGCGGAAGCGGAAGGCGTGCGTGGGGCTGGTCGTGTAGATCGAGCTCGACAGGCCGTAACCGGGGCGGTTGGCCAGCTCGACGGCCTCGTCCAGGGTGGTGAAGGTGGTGACGCCGACGATCGGGCCGAACGTCTCCTCCAGGAACAGCCGGTCGCCGGGCCGCACGCCGTCGACGATGACCGGGTGGTAGTAGAGGCCGCCGTCGCCGTCGAAGTCGCCGCGCGGGTTGTCCTTGGTGATCCTGCCCGTGCTGCCCGAGACGACCTGGTGGTGGGGCTGGATCCAGGTCAGGTACTCCTCGTACCGGTCGGCGAACTTCTGGTCGAGCAGCGGGCCGGCCAGCACGTCCTGCTCGGGGTCGCCGATCCTGGCCGCGCCGGTCGCCCGCGCGAACCGCTCGACGAACTCGTCGTGCACGCTCTCGTGCACGATGACCGTGCCCAGGCTCGTGCAACGCTGGCCGGCGGTGCCGAAGCCGGAGAACAGCGCGCCCTCGACGGCCAGGTCGAGGTCGGCGTCCGGCATGATCACCATCGGGTTCTTGCCGCCGAGCTCCAGGCACGCCGACTGCAGGTGGCGCCCGGCCAGCTCGCCGACCTTCCGGCCGACCTCGCTCGACCCGGTGAAGCCGACCTTGTGCACGCTGCCCTCCTCCAGGGCCAGCTCCAGCCCCGCGAAGGTCTGCGCGCCGTCGGCGAAGACCACGTTGAGCACCCCGTCGGGCAGCCCCGAGGCGGCGAACAGCCGGTACATGGCCTCGGCGGAGGCGGCGGCGTACTCGGCGGGCTTCCACACCACGGCGTTGCCGCACAGCAGCGCGGGCACGAGGTACCAGGACGGCACGGCCACGGGGAAGTTGCCCGCCGTGATCACCGCGGCGACCCCGACCGGGTTGCGGAAGGTGAACAGGTTCTTGTCCGGCATCTCCGACGGAACGGTCTGCCCGTAGAGCCGGCGGCCCTCGCCCAGGAAGAAGTCGCAGGTGTCGACGATCTCCCGCACCTCGCCCAGCGCCTCGGCGTACGGCTTGCCGATCTCCCGGGTGACCAGGCGGGCCAGGCTCTCGGCGTTGGCCTCGACCAGCCGCCCGATGGAGGCGATCACCCGGCCGCGCACCGGCGCCGGCACCTTGGCCCACTCGCGCTGGGCCTCCTTGGCGGTGCGGCAGGCGGCGGCGAACGCGGCGGCGTCGGCCAGGCCGACCCGGGCCACGACCTCGCCGGGGCGGGCGGGGTTGGTCGACTCGTACACGCTCTCGCCGGTGGTGTCCTTCCCACCCACGATTGACACGATCTGACGGCTCACCGGTGGCCTCCTCGTAGTTCCTCCGGACAGACAATCATCTCGCCGGAAAAAACCCAAGAAACCCGTCAGCGTGCGATTCAGCGTGCGGTTCGGTGCGCGGTTCAGCGCGGGCTGCCGAGGACCTCGCGGATCACGTGGCGGGCGTTGGCCGCCATGGCCGGGTTGGTGTCCTTGTAGTAGGGGAGCTGGATCAGCGCCATGGACAGGGCCCGGCCGCGGCCGCGCGCCCAGGTGGCGTCGTCGGCGCCGAGCGCGGCCCGGAAGACCTCGCGACCGGCGGGCGGCAGCAGGTTCCAGGCCGGGATCAGGTCGCAGGCCGGGTCGCCCGCGCCGGCCGTGCCCCAGTCGATGACCCCGCTCAGCCGTCCGTCGCGGACCAGCAGGTTGCCCGGCATCAGGTCGGCGTGCACCCAGACGGGCCCGCCCTGCCATTCGGGCGCGCTCAGCGCCTCCTTCCATGCGGCCGTGGCGGCGGCGGTGTCGATCATGCCGTCGAGCTCGCCGATCGCGGCCCGGGTGGCCTCGTCCAGGCGGGACAGCGGGCCGCCCCGGTAGGCGCCGGGCGCGCCGGCGGGCTCGACCTCGCGCAGCGCGGCGACGAACGACGCCAGGTCGGCGGCCAGCGCCTCCCCGCCGCCGGAGAGCGCCCCGGCCTCCGGATTGTCGCCGTCCAGCCACCGGCACACCGACCACGGCCAGGGAAAACCCTCACCCGGCAGGCCCTGGCCGAGCACCGACGGGATCGGGATGGGCAGCGCGGGGGCCAGCAGCGGCAACCACCGCCCCTCCCGGGCGACGTCGCCGGCGCCCTGCCTGACGCGCGGCAGGCGGACGGCCAGGTCGTCACCGAGCCGGAAGACCGCGTTGACGGTGCCGGAGGAGGGAAAACGGCGCAGCGGGAGACCGGCCCACCGCGGGAACTGCGCGGCCAGCAGCCGCCGGACGAGGGCCTCGTCGATGTCGGCCTCGTCCGCGTGCATCCTGCCGCCCATGCGCGTCCCCCTCGGTCCGTACGATCCGCGGGGGCCATGTCAGCGGACCGGGGGCGGGCGCGTCAAGTCGTTTTCGCCGCCCTCACCAGGACCTGGTCGGCACCGGGCCGCCGTCGCCGAGCTCGTGCCGGGCGTCGCTGGACAGCCGTCCGGCCAGGTCGGCCAGCGCCCGCGCGACGGCCAGCTCGTCCCCGACCTCGGGCATGGACGGGTCGGCGGGGTTGCGGCGGGCGTGGCCCGAGCCCTCGACCCGCGTGCCGTCCGGGACGGTCAGGACCGCCCGCGCCGAGGTGTCGTCGCCGTCCTCGGCGAGACTGATCCGGACCGTCCACTCCTTGGCTTGCATGGCTCGCCTCCTCCCGCGTACGGCTGCCCGGACACACGGCGGTAAACCGGACGGCGCGGCTACGGGCGGCGCGGGCGGCGCCACCGGTCGTTGGCGCGGATCCAGGCGGCGTCCCAGTCGGCGTACCTGCGCCGGTCCAGCAGCCGGCGCAGCGCCGCGACGGCCCCCAGCACCAGCAGGAAGGCCAGCACCTGGACGAACGCCGCCATGCCTACGCCACGCAGGACCACGTCGGTGCGGCTCGGCGGCGGCGTGGTGGGGTCGCCCGCGCGGTCGATCCACAGGGGGACGGTCTGGCCCGCCCGCGTGCCGGCCGGCACCTGGACCTGCCCGGTCCTGGCCACCCCCGCCGGGGTGGTCCAGCTCGCCGGGACCATGGTGGTCGCCGCCTCGCCGAACGACGGCCGCACGGGCCGCGGCTCCCGCAGCGCCGTCGCGGTCACCTGCTGCCGGAAGCCGGGGCCCACGCGGGCCTCGCGCAGGCCGCCCTCGTAGGTGACCCGGCCGGCCAGCACGGCCGGCCAGACGCTCAGCAGGACGAGCAGCACCGCCACCGCCAGCACGGCGCTCTCCACCCGGTCGGAGCGGCGGCGCAACGGGTTGCGGTCCGGCCGGTGCCTGCGGATCCGCAACAGCGCGGCGTTCATGACGGCCCTCATCGCGCACCTCCCACGGTCACCTTTCCTCCTTCCCGCAGAAACGGCCGGTAGCCCGCCCGCGGGCAGCCGCCGTGCCGGTCAGCTCCAGGGCGCCGTCGGGTACCAGATGAGGTCGCGGCGGGCCAGGATCCGGACGTCCCAGTACAGAAGGGTGAAGACGCCGGCCACGACGAGCGCCGCGCCGGTGATGAGGGCCAGGCGGGCCGGGGTGGCGGTCAGCCAGCGGTGCGCGCGGCCCCCGGTGGCCAGGGCGAGCAGCACGAACAGGACCGACATGACGACGAGGTTGCCGGCCGACTGCAGCATGAACGCCAGCGCGCCGTACAGGGGGTTGTGGCTCTCGGCGGCGTCCCGGAAGAGCTGGCGGAACAGCGGGAACGGGCGGCCGATCAGGAAGCCGCCGATCAGCGCGCCCATGACGGCCATGCGGGCCCTCGGGTGGCGGGCCAGCGGGTCGGGCAGGTAGCCGAGCGCGGCCAGGCCCAGGTAGAGGAAGGCCAGCCCGATCAGCCCGAACGTGACCATCGCCTGGACCAGGCCGGGGGACAGGGTGCCCGGCGCGGGCCTGGCCGTGGCGAACTGCGGCATGGCGGTGCCCACGATCCCCACCACGACGCCGTACGCGCCGGACACGGTCAGCGCGCCGGCCGCCAGCCAGCCGAGCGGGCGCAGCGTGCCGCGGATCCGCGCGCCGACCGACGGCCTGGCCCCGACCAGGGGCGCGACCGCGCCGAGCGCGGCGATGTTGCAGGCGGTGAACGAGCCCGCCAGGCCGGAGGCGAAGGCGAACACGATGCCGGAGAGCGTCCCGGCGATGGGGGTGGCGTCGGCGTCGCGGCCGAGCATCGTGTCGGCGACCGTCGAGCCGATCGTCTGGTCCACGAACTCGGCCGACCACACCACGGTCAGCAGGAATCCCACCAGGGCGCTGAGCAGCAGCACGAGTCCGCGGCGGCGGGCGGGGGCGGAGTCGACGGCGGGGGTCGCGGCGAGGGGCAGGGTCATGGTGGTTCCCCTTCTCGTCCAGCGGGACGCGGCGCCCGCGCACGGGCGGACGCCGGGCGTCCCGGGGGGTGAACGTGTACACGCCGTGCAAGTTCTGTGACGACGGCCTGGACGGTGATCAGGGCAGGGCGCCAGGCCGGCCATGGCCGGTTGATGGGAACTCCGAACGGGATATTGCCACGTTTAGCACGAAATGCCGGGTAGTAAAAGGCGCCGCCCACCCCTGCCGGGACGTCACACCCTCCTGATCCGCACGCCGTCCCCGTTGACGACCCGCTGCGTGTGCCCGAGCCGGACGGTGAGCCCCGGCATCCCGGCCAGCGGGCTCACGTCGAGGTCGTGGGGCATGAGGAACAGGCTCAGGCTGCGGAGCTGAGGGAGCGCGGCGAGCGGCGATAGGTCGGTCACGGCGGGGCACAGCGCCAGGGTGAGGGAGGAGAGCCGCGTCTGGCCGCGCAGCGGGCCGAGATCCGTCAGGGCGGGGCAGTGGCGCAGGCGCAGGCGGGTCAGGGAGAACCCGCCGAGCGGCGCGAGGTCGAGCCCGCCGACCCCGTCGAGGGACACCTCCGTGACGGCCGGGCAGGTCCGGGCGGCGGCGTCGAGGCAGGCGCCGGCCTCCGCGACGCCGTCCAGCCACAACTGCCGCAGCCGCCGCATCCCGGAAAGGACCGTGCCGGGCAGCGGCAGGCCCTCGCGCCTCACGTGCAGCGACTCCAGCTCGTCCTGGCGGGCGAGCGGCGCGTGCCAGGAGTCCCGGCCGTCGTCGAGCAGGTCGATGAGGAGATCGTTCAGGCGGGGCAGCCGGTCGAGGAAGGACGGATCGTCGAGCCGGACCCCCCACAGCCGCAGGGTGCGCAGCTGTCGCGACTCGTCCAGGCGGGCCACGTCCACGGCGCGCGGCTCGTCGTAGAAGAACAGGCCGAGATGGGTCAGCCGGGGCAGCGACTCCACCCCGTCCAGGGACCGGATCTGGGCGTCCTGCAGGCTCAGCGACTCCGTCTGTGGCAGGTCGCGGAGGAACCGCAGGTCGGGGAGGGGAGTGGGCACGGTGACGCGCACGTCTGCCGCCTTCAGCAGGCAGGCGCTGCGCAGATGGCGGGCGCTGGAGAAGGTGACGTCCTCCATGTCGGCCAGGACGCGCCGGGCGTAGACGTCGGCGTCGAAGTACTCCCAGCCCTGGCGAAGCTGCTCCCGTACCTGCCACCGCGGGTCGGCGGCGTATCCGGCCAGGCGGTCCAGGGCCTCGGGGCCGTTGATCAGGAACGTCGTGCGGACCGTCCACGCCGCGCGCTGCACCGGCAGGGCCGTCAGGTCGCGGGGCAGGCGGCGCAGGATCTCCTCGCCCGCCGCCGCCAGCAGGGTCGCCTCCTCCTCCGTACGCGGCGGGATCACCTGCGCCAGGCACGCCTCCACCCGGTCGCGCAGCCCCGCCGGGATCTCCTGGACGGTCTCCAGGCACGCGGCCACCAGCAGCCGCAGCCGGCGGGCGTGCTTGCCGCCCTGGTCGGCCCGGTCCAGCAGGCCGCCCAGCAGCTCACCGCGCAGCCGGCCGTTCGCGTGCCCGGCGGCCATCACCACGACCTCGCGCCACTGGTCCAGGTGGGCCCGCTCGACCGCGGCTTCGACGTCCTCGTCCTCCACGAGCTGCCCGGCGGCCAGGTACTCCTGCACGGTCCGGTGCGCGAAGTCGATCCGGCCGGGCACCGGCTCGCGCAGCACGCCGCTCCTGCGCAGCAGGTGTTCCAGCACGTCGGAGGCGGTGTGCGAGACGCGGGTCATCGAGGCGAGCTTCTGCTCGACCCGGCGCAGCGCGGTCGCCTTCGACAGCTCGGAACGGCCCATCGACACCAGCCGCCAGGCCAGGTCGCGCAGGATCCACACCTTCTGGTCGGGGTCGAGGGACACGTCGTCGTCGATCCGCCGCTCGGCGTCGCGGCGTTCCAGCAGCAGGCTCAGCACGGCGTCGTAGAAGCCCATCCGGCTGCGCGGGAGCTGAGTGCGGCGGTCGAGGTTGAGCGCGCACAACATGGCGGCCAGCAGCGGGGTCGAGGCGACCACGCCCAGGTGCGGATTGGACTCCATGCGGGCCAGCAGGGCGACCTCGTAGCCCTCCAGCTCGCCCGGCTCGCACGGCAGGCTCGGGCAGTCGCGCATCGCGACGTGCCACTGGCGGATCAGCTCCCGCTGGTCGTCGGGCGTCATCGGCTCCAGCGTCGACGCCGCGAACCCCTCGTCGGCCAGCCAGCGGGCGTCGGCGGCGGTCGGACGCGAGGTCACCACGACCCGCAGCCCCGGATAGGCCGCCAGCAGCCGCGACAACCACTCCCGCACGGCCGGCCGGTGCCGGACGAGCAGCTCGTCCACCCCGTCGACCAGCAGCAGGCCGCGGCCGGAGTCCAGCACGCGCTCCACCCAGCCGCGCGGCATGCGCCCGGCGACCTCCCGCGCGACGTCGTCGAGAAAGGCGGCGGGCGCGGGCAGCCGTCCCGACGAATGGCTCCTCAGCTTGATCATCAGCGGCACGCAGCCGTTCCAGGCGGCCAGGTCGCCCGAGAAGCCGCCGCGCGCGGCGGTCACCGCGAGCCAGCGCAGCAACGTGCTCTTGCCCGAACCGGCGTCGCCGCGCAGCAGCGTGAGCCGGGCGCGGCCGAGCGCCGACTCGATGCGCTCGGCGCCGCGCTCGGCGGGATGCCCGCCGGTGAGCGCGGCGATCGACAGCCGCTCCGGCGCGCGCGGCCCGCGCTCGCCGGAGGAGACGTTGAGGCTGATGTAGGCCATGCTCAGCGACGTGCGCGGGCGGTAGGTCTCCACCCGGACGCCGAACAGCTCGACCTCGTCGAGGGTGCGGCTGGCGAAACCGAGGTAGAGGCGTTCGAACGCGGCGTCGTCCTGGGTGCCCTCCGGGGCCTCCAGGGTGCGCTGCGGCATCCTGGCGAGCAGCCGTTCCACGCCCTCGGCCAGGCCGCTCAGCCTGCCCAGCGTCTCGGTGGCGGCGCGCGGCACGTACTGGGGGAGCTGCCGCATCAGGCCGACAAGGCAGTCGACGGACTCGGCGAGCAGGACGGCGTACAGGCGGTCCTCGGCCTCCCCGAGACGCGGTTCCGGGAGGGCGGCCAGGATGCGCTCGGCGAGCTTGGCCGGGTCGGCGTCGGACTCGAACAGCGCCTCGTCCGACAGGTCGGCGGCGCGCAGCGCGGCCACGGTCTCCAGCAGGACGGCGGCCCGCGCGGACTCGTCCAGCCCGCGGAACTCCTGCTCGATGAGCCGTGACAGCCGGCCCTCGACGGCCAGCGCGATGCCCTGGAGCTGGTTGTCGATCTTCCGGTGCGCCAGCCGGTCGCGAAAGCCGCTCTGGACCAGGTCCTTCAGCTCACTCGTCCGGTCCTTGCGCGCGGCCCGGACGGCCAGCCATTCGCGCATGGCGCGCTCCGCGACGCTCTTCCCAGCGGCGGTCAGGGCCGCCTCGATGCCCGGCATGCCTTCTATATAAGACGATCTTTACGATCACGCGGTGAAATCGGCGAAGTCGAACCCCGGCGACACGACGCAGCTCACCAGCACCGCCTCGTCCCCGGCCGGGCGCGCGGACTGCCACACGCCGCCGGGCACGACCGCCTGCGGCACCTGCCCTCGCTCGACCAGCGGCCCGAGGACGACGTCGCGGTCTCCCACGGTCAGGCTCAGCGGGCCGCCCCGGTGCCACAACCACACCTCGTCCGACCTGACGACGTGCGGGACGGACTCCTCACCCGGCTGGAGCAGGAAGTAGATGCCGGTGGCGCTCGCGCGCGGCCCCGGGTAGCCGTCGGGCCGGAGGGTGACGGGCGAGCGCCAGGTCTCGCGGTACCAGCCGCCCTCCGGATGGGGGAGCAGGTCGAGCGCGGCGGCCACGGGCGGGCGCTCGACGAAGGCGACGGGCGCGCCGGTGACGTCGCGCCGCAGGAAACGGGTGCCGTCGAGGACGGCCTGGCCGTCGAGCGCGGCGGCCAGCGCCAGGGCGGCGGCCTCGTCGGCGACCTCGGTGGGCGCGCCGTCGGGATAGATCCTCAGCTCCACATGGCCGATCTTACGAGGCCCCGGGACGCGCGCGGACCGCGTCCGGCGGGCAGGCCGCCCGCCGCGCGAACTGTCGGTCGGCCTGGCTAGTCTGCGGCAGGTGATCGAACGGTGGAGCCGTGATCAGGTGCTCGCCCTCGCCCCCGACGCGCCGTCCAGGAAGGCGGCTCAGGGGGTGGCCGCGGCGGGCAAGTGGTCCTCGCGCGGCACGACGGGCAGCGTCCTCTACGGCGAGTGCGCGGGCAGCGGGTCCAAGCCCTACCTGGCGTGCGTCGACCTGACCGAGCCCGCCTACCGGTGCAGCTGCCCCAGCCGCAAGTTCCCCTGCAAACACGCGCTGGGCCTGCTGCTGCTGTGGTCGGCCGACGACGTGCCCGCCGAGGAGGCCGCGCCGCAGTGGGTCACCGAGTGGCTCGACGGCCGCGCCGAGCGCGCCGCCAGGTCCGCGGCCCGCGCCGAGACCTCCCGCGACGCCGCCGCCGCGCCCGCGCCCGCGACCGGGCCGGGGGCTGGGACGGCGGCCGGAGCCGGCACCGGGGCGGGCGCCGGGGCGGGCGCCGGCGCTGGGGCGGCCGGGGCGGGGAAGGCGGAGACGGTGCGGCAGGCGCGGGTGGGGGCCGGGCTGGCGGAGCTGGAGCGCTGGCTGGCCGACCAGATCCGCCAGGGCCTCGCCTCCTCCGCCGAGCACGACTGGGACGGCCTGGCCAAGCGCCTCATCGACGCCCAGGCCCCCGGCGTCGCGGGCCTGGTGTCCCGGCTGACCCAGGTGCGCGCGGAGGACGACTGGCCCGGCCGGCTCCTGGAGGAGTACGCGCTGATCAACCTGCTCGCCGTCGCCTACCGCCGCCGCGCCGAGCTGCCCGCCCCCCTGGCGGAGACCGTCCGCATCCGCACCGGTTTCCCGGTCACCCGGGAGGAGGTGCTGGCCGGGCCTGCGGTGCGCGACCACTGGCACGTCCTCGGCCGCCGCGACGACGAGCACGACCGGCTGACCGCCCGCCGCGTCTGGCTCAAGGGCCGCGCCACCGGCCGGGTGGCCCTGATCCTCTCGTTCGCCCCGCCCGGCCAGGCCCTCGACGCCTCGCTGGTCACGGGCACCACGATCGACGCCGACCTCGCCTTCTACCCGGGCGCCGCGCCCCTCCGCGCCCTCGTCGCCGCCCGCCACGACACCGATCCCCTTCCCGGCGAGGGCGCTCCACCGGCCGGGGTGCCGGTCGGCGAGGCGCTGGAGGAGGTGGCGCGGGTGCTGGCCGACGATCCCTGGACCGAGTCGTGGCCGCTCGTGCTGGCCGGCGTCGTCCCCGGCCGCACCGCGGTCGGCGGGCTGCCGCTGCACCCGCGGGCCCGGGACCCCTGGCGGCTGATCGCCGTCTCGGGCGGCCGTCCCGTCACACTGGCCGCCGAATGGACCCCGCAGGGCCTGCGCCCGCTCACCACCTACGACGACGAGGGAACGGCGGTGCTTCTGTGACCTGGGACGACCTGGCCTCCACGGCCCTGGTGGGCACCGACCGCAGGCCGTACCGGGGAGACCTGCTGGCTGCCGCCGCCGTCGAGACGGCCCGCCGGCGCGCGGGCCGCGGCCCGGTCGAGGCCGCGCCGCCGGCCCCCGCCCCCGCCGAGGACCTGCCCGCCGTGGGCAGGCGCGCGGCCGGGCGGCTGGTCCGGATCATGGGCGGCGACTACGACCGCCTGCTGCCCGAATGGCTGGCCGCGGCCGCCGCGACCGGCCGCAGGGTGCCCTGCGACGTGCTGCCCGACCTGCTCGAGAGAGGCCGGCGCGACCGCTCGATCCGCGCCCATCTCGGCGTCCTGGCCGGGCGGCGCGGCCGCTGGCTGGCCGGTCTCAACCCGGCGTGGGGCTACCTGCTGGAGGAGCCCACCGGCGAGACCTGGGAGCTGGGCGGCCCCGCCGACCGCCGCGCCCACCTGCGCGCCCTGCGCGCCGCCGACCCCGACGCGGCCAGGGAGCTGCTGGAGAGCACCTGGGAGCGGGAGACGCCCGACGACCGGGCCGAGTTCGTCGAGCTGCTGGCCGACGGGCTGTCCATGGGCGACGAGCCGTTCCTGGAGGCCGCGCTCGACGACCGCCGCCGGGAGGTCCGCCAGGCCGCCGCCAACCTGCTGACCCGGCTGCCCGGCTCCCGCCTGTCCAGGCGCATGGCCGAGCGGGCGCGGGCCTGCGTGTCGATCTCCGGCTCGGCCATCGCCGTCGAGGCGCCCCTGGAGTGCGACCGGGCGATGGAACGCGACGGCGTGCGTCCCAAGCCGCCGCGCGGCATCGGCGAGCGGGCCTGGTGGCTGCAGCAGATCCTGGCCCGCGCGCCGCTGGGCTTCTGGGGCCGGCCGCCGTCCGCGCTGCTGAAGATGCGCATCCCCGACTGGGACGCCGAGGTGAAGGCCGCCTGGGTCCGGGCCGCGGTGCTGCAGAAGGACCCGGAGTGGGCGCGCGCGATGTTCGGCTGGGACCCGATCGCCGACCTGCTCGAAGCGCTCCCGCCCGCCGAGCAGCAGGAGCTCGCCGCGGGCTTCGTCCAGCAGCACGACCTCGACAGCCAATTGATCATGGTGCTCGGCGGCGTCTCGTCCCATTGGCGGGAGGGCCTGGCCACGGCCGTCCTGCACAAGATCGTCAAGGTGGCGGCCGTCCAGCCGTGGAACCTCGGCGAGCTGGTCAAGCTGGCGGGCGAGCATATCGACCCCGCGCTGTTCCCGCTGGCCGAGAGCTACTCGCCGGTGGCGCCGATCCAGCAGGTCGCCGCCCTCCTGCGTTTCCGTGCCGACATGTACAAGGAGCTCGCATGACCGTCCTGCGTCCCCACGCCGAAGACCAGTACGCCGAGGAACTGGCCTACCTGGCCAAGGACGACGACCGCCCCCGGCCCCCCGGCTGGAAGTTGTCGCCGTGGGCGGTGACCCGCTACATCCTGGGCGACGACGACCGCGTCACCCCCAAATACGTCGGCGCCCGCCGCATCGTCGAGGTCGCCGTGGCCACGCTCGCGACCGACCGCGCGCTGCTGCTGCTCGGCGTGCCCGGCACGGCCAAGACGTGGTTGTCGGAGCATCTGGCCGCGGCCGTCAGCGGCGACTCGACGCTGCTCGTCCAGGGCACCGCGGGCACCGCGGAGGAGGCCGTCCGGTACGGCTGGAACTACGCCAGGCTGCTGGCCGAGGGCCCCTCGTTCGAGGCGCTGACCCCCTCGCCGGTGATGCGGGCCATGGCCGAGGGGCGGGTCGCCCGCGTCGAGGAGCTGACCCGCATGCCCTCCGACGTCCAGGACGCGCTGATCACCGTCCTGTCGGAGAAGACGCTGCCGATCCCCGAGCTCAACCGCGAGGTCCAGGCCGAGCGCGGCTTCAACGTCATCGCCACCGCCAACGACCGCGACCGGGGCGTCAACGAGCTGTCCAGCGCCCTGCGCCGCCGGTTCAACACCGTCGTGCTGCCCGTGCCCGCCAGCGCCGAGGAGGAGGTGCACATCGTCGCCCGCCGCGTCACCCAGCTCGGCCGCTCGCTGGAGCTGCCGGAGACCTCCACCGGCCTGGCCGAGATCAGGCGCGTGGTGACCGTCTTCCGCGAGCTGCGCGCCGGCGTCACCGAGGACGGCCGCACCAAGGTCAAGTCGCCGAGCGGCACCCTGTCCACGGCCGAGGCGATCTCGGTGCTCACCAGCGGCATCGCGCTGGCCGCCCACTTCGGCGACGGCGTGCTGCGGCCCTCCGACGTCGCGGCCGGGATCGTGGGCGCGGTGGTGCAGGAGCCGGTCTCCGACCGGGTGGTGTGGCGCGAGTACCTGGAGACCGTGGTGCGCGAGCGTCCCGACTGGCGCGACTTCTACCGCGCCTGCCGCGAGGTGTCATGAGCGCCGTCTCCGTGCTGGGCGTGCGCCACCACGGCCCAGGCTCGGCCCGCGCGCTGCGGCGCGAGCTCGAACGCCTGCGGCCCGACGCGATCCTCGTCGAGGGGCCGCCGGAGGCCGACGCGCTCGTGGCGCTCGCCCCCGACCTGGAGCCGCCGGTCGCGCTGCTCGCGCACGTGCCCGGCGCGCCGGCCAGGGCCGCGTTCTGGCCGTTCGCGCAGTTCTCGCCCGAATGGCAGGCGATCCTGTACGGCGCCGCCGCCGGCGTCCCGGTGCGCTTCTGCGACCTGCCCGCCGCCCATTCCCTGGCCGACGACGAGGAAGCCGACCAGACCGGCGACGGGCTGCGGACCGACCCGATCGGCGCGCTGGCCGCCGCGGCCGGGCACGACGATCCCGAACGCTGGTGGGAGGACGTCGTCGAGCACCGCGGCGACACCCCCTTCGAGGTGATCGCCGAGGCCATGGCCGCCGTGCGCGAGGGCCACGTGCCGGCCGGCCGGGAGGCCAGGCGCGAGGCGTACATGCGCAAGGCGCTGCGGGCCGCGATCAAGGAGGGGTTCGGCACGATCGCGGTGGTCTGCGGCGCCTGGCACGTGCCCGCGCTCACCGGGCCGCTGCCCCCGGCCGCGGCCGACAACGCGCTGCTGCGCGGCCTGCCGAAGGTGAAGGCCGAGCTGACGTGGGTGCCCTGGACGTACGGGCGGCTGGCCTCCTGGAGCGGCTACGGCGCGGGCATCACCTCGCCGGGCTGGTACCACCACCTGTTCACCGCCCCCGACCGGCCGGTCGAGCGCTGGCTCACCGAGGCCGCCGCCGTGCTGCGCGAGGAGGGGCTGCCGGTCTCCTCGGCGCACGTCATCGAGTCCGTCCGCCTGGCCGCCGCCCTGGCCGGGCTGCGCGGCAGGCCGCTGGCCGGGCTGGGCGAGGTGACCGAGGCGGCCAGGGCGGTGCTGTGCGAGGGCGACGACCTGGCCGTCGAGCTGATCCAGCGGCGGATGGTCGTCGGCGACCGGCTGGGCCACGTCACCGACGGCACCCCGATGGTCCCGCTCCAGCGCGACCTGCGCGAGCAGCGGCGGCGGCTGAAGCTGCGGCCCGAGGCCCTCGACCGGGAGCTCGACCTCGACCTGCGCAAGCCGCTCGACCTGGAGCGCAGCCATCTGCTGCACCGGCTGCGGCTGCTGGAGGTGGGCTGGGGCACACCGGGGCAGGCGCGCGGCAAGGGCACGTTCCGCGAGTCCTGGACGTTGCAGTGGCGGCCCGAGCACGACCTCGCGCTCATCGAGCACGCCGCCCTCGGCACCACCGTCGAGGCCGCGGCCGCGCGGCGCGCCCGCGACCTGGCCGGGGCCGCGTCGGCGACGCTCGCCGACCTGACCGCGCTGGTGGAGCAGTGCCTGCTGGCCGACCTGCCGCAGGCGCTGCCCGGCGTGCTCGCCGCGCTGTCGGCCAAGGCGGCGCTGGACACCGACGTCACCCAGCTGATGGCGGCGCTGCCCGCGATGGTCCGCGCCCACCGGTACGGCGACGTGCGCGGCACCTCGGCCGAGGGACTGGCGGTGATCGTGCGCTCGATGCTCGACCGGATCTGCGTCGGGCTGCCGGTCGCGGTCACCGCGCTCGACGACGACGCGGCGGCCGAGCTGCTCAGACACGTCGACGCGGTGCACGCCGCCGTCGCCCTGCTCGCCGAACCCCCCGCCGGCTCGCCGCCGCCCACGGCGTCCTCCACGGCGGCCGACGCCGACGGCGACGCTGAGGGCCTGGGCGACGCGGCGGAGGGGGCCGACGAGGGCGGGGCGGGCGGTTCGCCGCGGGCCCGGTGGCTGGGCACGTTGCGGGGCATCGCCGACCGGCAGGACCTGCACGGGCTCATCGAGGGCCGGCTCACCCGCGTCCTGCTCGACTGCGGTGAGCTCGCCGACGCGGGCGACCGCATGTCCAGAGCCATGTCCCGGGGACAGACCCCGGTCAGGGCGGCGGCCTGGGTCGAGGGCTTCCTGTCCGGCGGCGGCCTGCTCCTGGTGCACGATCCGCGCCTGCTGGGCTTGGTCGACGCCTGGCTGACCGCGTTGCCCGCCGACCAGTTCACCGACGTGCTGCCGCTGCTGCGCCGCACGTTCGGCGGCTTCGCCGTGCCGGAGCGGCGGGCCGTCGGCGAGCGGGTGAGCGCGGCGGGCCGCGCAGGCGGCGCCGGCGGCACAGTCGGTGCCGGCAGCGCGAACGAGCCGCACATCGACGAGCGGCGCGCGGCGGGAGCCGCGGCGACCGTGCTGGCGATCATCGGGAGAGACCGTGGATGAGCGCATGCGCAGGTGGCGGCTGGTGCTCGGGGGCGGCGACGCCGACGGCACCGGCTGCGCCCTGCAGGGTGCCGACGCCCAGATGGACGCGGCCCTGGCCGCCGTCTACGACCACGACGGCCGCGAGGGGCAGAGCCGGCGCGAGGGCGGCCTCGGGGCGTCCGCGCCGCGGGTGGCCCGCTGGCTGGGCGACATCCGCACGTACTTCCCGTCCACGGTCGTCCAGGTCATGCAGAAGGACGCGATCGAGCGGCTCAACCTCACCAGGCTGCTGCTCGAACCGGAGATGCTGGAGGCCGTGGAGCCCGACGTGCACCTGGTCGGCACGCTGCTCGCGCTCAACCGGGTGATGCCCGCGCAGGCCCGCGAGTCGGCCAGGGCGGTGGTGCGCAAGGTCGTCGACGAGCTCGAACGCCGGCTGGCCGACCGCACAAGGGCGGCGGTGACGGGCGCGCTCGACCGTTCGGCGCGCACCCACCGGCCCAGGCGGGTGGCCGACATCGACTGGGACCGGACGATCCGGGCCAACCTCAAGAACTACCTGCCCGACCGGAACACGGTCGTCCCGTCGCGGCTCGTCGGCTACGCGCGCCGGCAGCGGTCGGTGCAGCGCGAGGTGGTGCTCTGCATCGACCAGAGCGGTTCGATGGCGGCCTCGGTGGTGTATTCGAGCGTGTTCGGGGCGGTCCTGGCCTCGATGCGGTCGCTGAAGACGTCGCTGGTGGTGTTCGACACGGCGGTGGTCGACCTGACCGAGCAGTTGCACGACCCGGTCGAGCTGCTGTTCGGCACCCAGCTCGGCGGCGGCACCGACATCAACCGGGCGATCGCCTACTGCCAGGGGCTCGTCACCCGCCCGGCCGACTCCGTCTTCGTCCTGGTGAGCGACCTGTACGAGGGCGGCGTGCGGGAGGAGATGCTGCGCCGGGTGGCGGCGATGACCCAGGCCGGCGTGCAGGTGATCGTGCTGCTCGCGCTCTCCGACGAGGGCGCGCCCTTCTACGACCACGACAACGCCGCCGCGCTGGCCGCGATGGGCGTGCCCGCGTTCGCCTGCACCCCCGACGCCTTCCCCGACCTGATGGCCGCCGCCATCGAACGCCGCGACATCGCGCGCTGGGCCGAACGCCACGTCAGCACCTGAGCGGTGCACGCAGAAGACGGCGGCTCCGAACGCCGCGTCAGCCCGTGACCCGGGCACGCGAACGGCCGCGGCTCCCCCCCCCGCAGGGGAGCCGCGGCCGGGGCAGCGCTCAGTGGCCGGCCTGTTCGGGACGGGCCCTGCGCGGCATGAGGAACGACAGGGCGAACGTCACGGCCAGCAGCCCGACCTCCACCCAGACGGTCACCTGCATCGCCGAGCCGAAGCTCCACTCGTGCTTGAGCAGGTTGAAGAAGAGCGTGCCGAGCACGGCGGTGCCGAGCGCGCCGCCGAGCTGCTGGACGGCGGTCATCGTGCCCGAGGCCGACCCCGACTCGTGCGGCTCGACGCCGGCCAGCACGATGTCGAAGAACGGCGCCATGGTCAGGCCCATGCCGATGCCGACCAGCGCCAGCCCGGGGGCGAGCTGCCAGACGCCGACGTCGGTGCCGGCCAGCTGGATGGTCACCCCGAGCACGGCCGCGCCGGCGGCCATGACGGCCACGCCGATCTGCAGCAGCCCGCGGCCCAGCTTCTCCTGGAGCCCCGACATGGCCAGGCCGAAGCCGAGCACGCCGCCGACCGCCTGGGGGAGGCTGGCCAGGCCCGCCTTGAGCGGGCTGAAGTGCAGGCCGGCCTGCATGTAGATGCTGAAGACCAGGCTGAGGCCGATCATGCCGGAGAAGAACGCCAGACCGGCCACCAGGCCGCCGGAGAAGGCCCGCTTGCGGAACAGGCTGGGGGTGACCAGCGGGTCCTTGCCGGACGCGGCGCGGCGCGACTCGTACCTGCCGAACAGGGCGAAGACGACCAGCGAGGCGGCCATCGAGACGAACGTCCAGGCGGGCCAGTCGAGCTCGCGGCCCTGGATCAGCGGGTAGATCAGCAGGAACCCGGCGACCGAGACCAGGCCGACGCCGACCAGGTCGAGCCTGGTGGCGTTCGAGAGGCGGAACTCGGGCAGGAAGCGGATGCCGGCGACGGCGGCGGCCAGGCCGATGGGCAGGTTGATCAGGAAGATCATGCGCCAGCCGGTGCCGAAGAAGTCGGCGTCGACCAGCCAGCCGGCCAGCACCGGGCCGCCGACCGACGAGATCGTCATGACGGGCCCGAACATGCCGAACGCCTTGCCGATCTCCTGCGGCGGGAACATCTCCTTGATCAGCCCCAGCCCCTGCGGCAACATCACGGCGCCGAACAGGCCCTGCAGCACCCGGCTGGAGATGAGCATCTCGGGGCTGCCCGCCACTCCGCACAGCAGCGAGGCGGCGGTGAAGCCGAACGCGCCGATGAGGAACATGCGCTTGCGGCCGAACAGGTCGCCGAGCCGCCCGCCGGTGACCAGGCCGACGGCCATGGCCAGCGTGTAGCCGGCGCCGAGCCACTGCACGAGGCTGTCGCTGCCGCCCAGGTCGGCGCGGATGGTGGGGGCGGCGATCGTGGTGATCAGCGCGTCGAGCAGGTCCATCACCTCGGCGGCCAGGATCACGAAAAGGGCGGCCCAGCGCCACCGGTAGGGCGCGACGGCCTCCGTGGCCTGCCCCGCATTGGTCACTGTCACAGGAACTCCTTCAGAACGCCGTTCTTAAGTACGAACACTGTTCGTTTACGAACACTGTTTTAGTGGCGAACAGCGTTCGTGTCAAGTACAGTGTTCGCCATGGGGAGCAAGGAAGAAGTCGTGCCGGTGCCGCCGTGGCGCAAGTCCCGCAAGCAACCGCAGATCAGGCGGCAGCTCAGCCAGGAGCTCATCGTCGAGACCGGGCTGCGCGTGCTCGACGCCGAAGGGCTCGACGCGCTCAGCATGAGACGCGTCGCCCAGGAGCTCGACACCGGCCCCGCCTCGCTGTACGCGCACGTGGCCAACAAGGAGGAGCTGCTCGAACTGGTCTACGACCGGGTGCTCGGCGAGATCCGGCTGCCCGAGCGCGACCCGGCCCGGTGGAAGGACCAGCTCAGGTCGTACGCGCTGGAGGTCTACCGGGTGCTGAACAGGCACGCCGACGTCGCCAGGGCGGCCCTGGCGAACATCCCCTCGGGCGGCAACTCCCTGCGCACCGGCGAGTTCGTCTATGGGCTGCTGGTGGAGGCCGGCATGCCGCCGCGCGAGGCCGCCCTGTGCCTCGACCGCCTGTCCCTCTACCTCATCGGCGACGCCTACGAGGGCTCGGTGCACATCAGCCGGATGCGCGCCGCCGGCATGTCCTCGCAGGAGGAGTACTTCGCCTCCTTCGTCGGCCAGGTCGCCGACTACTACCGCGCCCTGCCCCGCGACCGCTTCCCCTACCTGGTCGAGCACATCGACGACCTGGTCGCCGCCGGCGGCGAGGAACGTTTCCGCTACGGCCTGGAACTGATGCTCGACGGCATCGAGTCGCGCATGCCTTAGGCCCAATTGCCTAGGCCCCGCGCCCGATGTGCCGAACCGGGCCTCCTCGTAGCTTTACGGTCATGACTACGACTGTTGATCCGATCGAGGACGTCGCCCCGGCCCCGGCCGGGGTGTTGTCCGCGCGGTACCGGGCGCTCAGCGTCGGCCTGGTCGCGCTCGTCATGCTGGTGGCCTTCGAGGCGATGGCGGTGGCGACCGCGATGCCGATCGTGGCCCGCGATCTTGACGGCATGCCCCTGTACAACCTGGCCTTCAGCGCCACCCTCGCGGCCAGCGTGATCGCGACCGTGCTCGGCGGCAGGTGGAGCGACGTGCGGGGGCCGGTGCAGCCGATCGCCGTCGGCGTGGTCGCCTTCGTCGCCGGGCTGCTGGTCGCCGGGTTCGCGCCGACGATGGAGGTGCTGGTCGCCGGGCGGTTCATCCAGGGGCTCGGCGCCGGGTTGATCCAGGTCTCCCTGTACGTGCTGGTCGCCCGGGTCTTCCCGGGGGCCATGCATCCCAAGGTGTTCGCGTTGTTCTCGGCCGCCTGGGTGGTGCCCTCCATGATCGGACCGGCCATCGCCGGGTTCGTCGTGGAGAACGTGAGCTGGCGGTGGATCTTCCTCGGCGTCTCCGCGCTGGTCATCCCGGCGGCGCTGCTGCTGTGGCGCGGCACCGCGGGCCGCTCGGCCGAGCGCGGCTCCGCCGAACCCGCTCCCGGCATCGGCCGCAAGCTCGTCTGGGCCACGCTGACCGCCGTCGCCGCCGCTCTCATCCAGTACGGCAGCGCCGCGAAGCTGGACGGCCTGCCGCTGCTCGTGGCCGGCGTCGTCCTGCTGGCCGTGGCCCTGCCCAAGCTGCTGCTGCCCGGCTCGCTGCGCGCCGCCCGCGGCCTGCCGTCCGCCCCCGTGCTGCGCGGGCTGGCCTACGGCTCGCTCATGGCCGCCGAGGTGCTCATCCCGCTCATGCTGATGAAGGAGCGCGGCCTGACCGCCACCGGCGCGGGCGTCGTCCTCACGGTGGGGGCGCTCGGCTGGTCCACCGGCTCGTGGATCAAGGGCCGCGGCACGATCAGCCACATGACCGCCATCCGCGGCGGCGCCGCGATGATCGCCGTCGGCATCGCGCTGGTGTCGCTCGTGCTCGTCGACTCCCTGCCCATCGCGATCGCCTACGTCGCCATGGCCATCTCCGGCCTGGGCATCGGCGCGCTGCACCCCACGGTGTCCGTGCTGGTGCTGGAGATGTCCAAGGAGGGCGAGGAAGGGCAGAACAGCGCGGCCGTGGGCGTCGGCGAGTCGGTGTTCACCGTCGTGGCCGTCGCCGTCAGCGGCGCCCTGTTCACCGCCACGGGCGAGAACTACGCCGTGGGGCTCGGATTCACCGTCGTGCTCGCCGTCCTGGCCTTCGTGCTGGCCCCCCGTTTTGTGCAGTCCGCCAAGGCAGGCACTATGGAAGGGACCGCGTCATAGTGATGAGAACGTCATAGTGCTGAGAACGCTGCCAAACGCATCGGCGTGGATGGCCTTCACCAGGCGCGACGACTCTCTCGTCATGGCTTAAGGGGGGTTCATGCCGCGAGTGCGGGAGCTGGAGGTCTTCCGGCTGGTCCTGCCGTACGGCGCGAGGTCGGAGAGCCTGCTCGTCAAGCTCACCGACCACGGCGGCATGACCGGCTGGGGCGAGGCCGTCTCGCCGGAGCCCAAGGCCTGGTCGCGGCTGGAGGAATCGCTGGCCGCGCTGCTGATCGGCGTCGACTGGGAACACCCCGACGCCGTGCCGAGCGGCGATCCGGCCGTCGACATGGCCTGCTGGGACCTGTGGACCAGGATGCGCGGCGTGCCGCTCGCGCACGCGATCGGCGGCACCCGTACCTCGGTGATGGCCACCGTGCGCCTGGCGCCCGACCCGTCCGTCGAGAGCCTCGTCGCCCGCGTCAACCAGCAGGTCTGCGCCGGTTACGGGCACGTCACCCTCGACATCAGGCCCGGCTGGGACGTCGAGCCGGTACGCGCGGTGCGGCGGGCCTACCCCGCCCTGACCCTGGCCGTCGACGGCGGCAACGCCTACACCGACCTCGGCCAGCTCGTCGCCCTCGACTCCTACGGCCTGGAGGTCATCGAGCGGCCCTTCCCGCTCGGCGACGTGCACGCGCACGCCGCGCTCCAGGACGACGTGGCCGCCTCGGTCGCCGTCGAGGTGCGCTCGACCGCCGAGCTGGACGACTACCTGACCCTGCGCGCCGCCAGGGTGCTCCTGCTGCGCCCCACCGCCTTCCCGTCGTTGTCGGAGGCCCGGCGGGCGCACGACCGGGCCGCCGCCGCCGGCTGGGACATCCAGTGCGCGGGCGGCCAGGGAGCCGGCCTGGCCAGGGCGGCCACGGTGGCGGTCGCCAGCCTGCCCGGCTGCACGCTGCCGTGCGACGTCACCCAGCCGCCGAAGCAGAACCAGATCGTCACGCCGCTGGTGGGCGCGAACGCGGGCGTCATCGCCGTCCCGCTCACCCAGCCCGGGCTGGGCCACACGATCGACGAGACCCGCCTCGTCCGCCTGGCCAAGGAGTCCTTCCACGCCTGACCGGCCCGCCTGATCGCCACCGCTGACCCTCAGTCCGGCTACGCGGCCTCGTACAGCGTCTCCATGGCCAGCCGTTCGCGCACGGCCAGGTCGTACAGCAGCGCCCCCGCCTGGTCGAGCGGCTGCTGCCGGCCGGTCTCCCCGGCCTGGGCCAGCAGGTCGGCCACCTCGCTCCACTTGGGCGCCAGCGCCATGTACGCCTGGCAGGCCGTCTCCAGGGCCTTGCCGGGCGCGATCATCTGGGCCTCGGCCAGGAACTCGGTGTAGAGGTTGCGGAAGAACGCGCCGCCCGTGCCGCCTCGCTCCATGAGGTTGGCCGTACGCGTGAGCTGCGCGGTCGGCCCGCGCTCCAGCCAGGTGGGGATGAGCGCGGCGGCCTGCTCGATGCCCCGGTAGCCGACGTTCCTCATCGCCGGGTTGAGGAAGGCGGCGGCGGTGGACCGCACGGCCGTCCTGACGGCCTGCGGCAGGTCGGGCTCGGCGCACGGCCCCAGCGTGTACGACAGGTTGTGCGCCGTCATCGGCCCGGTCGCCGCGCGGGCCCGTTCGAGCGAGTCGAGCGGGACGCGGTTGCGGGTGCCGTGCTGGGCGGTGTCCACGAGGTGGGCGTGGCCCTCGTCGTAGCCGATCATCGCCACGTAGTGGCCGCCGAAGTGGTAGGGCGTCCGGACGTAGTCGAGGTGGTAGCAGTCGAGCCGGATCCCGACGGGGGCGCCCTCGTCGAGATGGCGGCGGACGTTCGACCAGGCCGTGATGGGGGAGGAGGTCTCCTGCGTGTCCAGCGTGAACCCGAGCGCGGCGGCCAGCTTCTCGGTGAGCGCGTGCGGCTTGACCCGCCCGCCGATCAGCGGGACGTCCAGCGAGCCGCTGTCCCAGTAGATGAAGCTCAGCCCTTCGCCCAGCCCGAACAGCATCGCCTCCGACAGCTCCACGCCCGCGTGCCGCAGCAGCGTGCCGGCGGTGGTCGTCTCACAGTGACGCCCTTCGAAGGGCGGAACGAGATCGATGAGCACAAGCCCAGTGTGCAGGATGACCTGCGGATTCACCTGTCGGGTGACCCGGCGTGCCACGGAAAACCGGTGGAAGCGCCTACAGGTGCGCACGGGATGATGGGCGCATGGACATCGTGGTCGAACCTCCTTCCCGCACGGGCGCCGAACGGCTGCCCGACGGCCGCCTCCTGGGCTGGGCCGAGTGGGGGCCGCCGGACGGGAGGCCCGTCCTGCTCTCCCCTGGCGCGGCCACCAGCCGCCGGCTCGGCATGGGCGCGGCGGCCCCCGACGACCTCGGCGTGCGCCTGATCTCCCTGGACCGGCCCGGTCTGGGCGTCTCCACCCCGGCGCCGGGCCGCACGTTCGCCCACTTCGCCGCCGACGTCGGGGTCTTCGCCGGGCTGCGCGGCCTCGGGCGTCCGGCCATGGTCGGCAACTCGCAGGGCGCGCCGTTCGCGCTCGCCTGCGCCGCCGCCGGCGTGACCGGCGCGCTGGCCCTGGTCTCGGCCGCCGACGAGGTGGCCGACCCGCGCTTCGCCGGCGCGCTGCCCGCCGAGCTGCGGCAGTTGTCGGACCTGTCCACGCACGACCCGCAGGCCGCCGAGCAGATCTTCGCGGGCTTCACCCCGCAGGCGATGTGGGACCTGGTGATGGGCGGCAGCCCGGCCTGCGACCTGGCCGTCTACCAGCGGCCCGAGTTCGCCGCCGGATACCGCGAGGCGCTGGGGGAGGCGTTCGCGCAGGGGCCGGCCGGTTACGCCCGCGACACCGTCCTGGCGATGGGCCGCTGGGGCATCGACCTGTCGTCGATCACGGCGCCGGTCGACGTCTGGTACGGCGAGCTCGACGCCACCCACTCGCCCGACCTGGGGGAGGGCCTGACCGCCCGCATCCCGGGAGCGGTGCGGCACGTCGTGCCCGGCGCCGGGGGCGCGCTGCTGTGGACGCACCCCCACCGGATCCTGCGCGCCCTGCTGGACCGCAGCCCCGCCTCAGCCCACCGGTGAGTCCTGGGCGAAGGTGATCACCATGTAGCGGCCGTTGGAGTAGCTGACCACCGGGCGGCCGAGCAGCTCGCCCACCTTGCGGGCGACCCCCTGGAACACCTCCACCAGCTCGGCGCTGTCGGCGCTCACCCTGAACCGCCCGTTCTCGGTGAGCTGCTGGGCCACGAGGGGGACGAAACCGGCCTCGGCCCGCACTCTCTCCTCGGCGTCGAGAGGGGTGCGCCGGACGGCGGGTGAGCTGCCGAGGGGGTGGGACATCGCGAATCTCCTCCAGGTTTGCCGGTGCCCCCCCAGCATGCCATCCGTGACCGGGTCGTCAGGGCGTCCGGCTCAACCCGCTCCACATCCCTCGGTGAGCCCCTTGGTCGGCGGCGCGGATGGCTTGCCGGACTTCCGGGGAGAGGAACCCTCGGTGGCCGACGCCGTGGCCGACGGGCTCGCCGAGGCCGCGACGGCGGATGTCGCCGCGGCCGAGTCGCGCACGGCCTTGGCGGTCAGCCGGCGGATCTTGTCCCAGTCGGGGTAGCCGGTGCGGATCAGCGGCGGCACGAACTGCAGGCTCGTCACCTTCGCGTTCTTGACCTTGAGCGCGAGCGGCACCAGGTTCGTCAGCATCGAGCGCGGGATGTCGGTCCTGATCAGCTCCTTGGTGGCCAGCGCGATCCGGTTGAACCGGGCCAGCACGGTAGCCGGGTCGGCCTGGTCCAGCAGCGCGCCGAGCACGCAGCGCTGCCGCCGCATCCTGGTGTAGTCGTCGCTGAAGGTGCGGGAGCGGGCGTACCACATCGCGTCGGCGCCCTTGAGCTTCCTGGTGCCGGCCTTGACCAGGCCCTCGTTGTACTTGCCGAACACCACGTCCTGCTCGACGGTGAGCGTGATGCCGCCGATGGCGTCGATGAGCCGGGCGAAGCCCCACATGTTGACCAGGGCGTACCAGTCGATCTTCAGGTCGAGGGTGTAGCCGATGGTGTCCATGAGCACCTGCGGGCCCTGCTGCCGGCGGCCGCCGAAGATCTCCGGGTGCGCGTCGGCGTACTCCCAGACGCTGTTGAGCAGGTCGCTGCGGCCGCCGCCGGGGTCGGGCGGCAGCCGGAAGCCGTCCGGGAACCGCTGGGCCATGGGCGTGCCGGGGCGGAAGCGCACGTTCTCCAGGTTCCGCGGCAGGCTGACCAGCACGGTGTTGCCGGACTTCACGTCGATGCTGGCGACGTTCATGCTGTCGGTGCGCACGCCGGTGCGGTTGTCGTCGGCGTCGCCGCCGAGGAGCAGGATGTTGACCCGGTCCCGCCCGGCCCACGGGTCCTGCGGCGGCTCCTGCCCGGCCGGGACGGCGGGTTCGGCCGGCTCGGGGCCGGTGAAGATGTCGCCGAGGGTCTTCTGGTACGTCCACACGTTCTGCGCGACCAGCCCGAACGGCACCACCACGGCGACGGCGAGCAGCCCCGCGAGGGTGCCGGCCAGGATCTGGCCGTTCTGCGGCAGCCGCCCGGGACGCAGCACCACGAAGGAGTGCACGATCACCGCGAACCAGGCGACGCCCAGCGCCGCGGCTCCGACGACGATCGCGGTCAGCCACGAGTCCTGGGTCAGCGCGCCCAGCAGGTTGTCGGTCGTCAGCGCCAGCGCCAGCAGCGCCAGCAGACCGGCGAAGTAGCACGACAGCAGGATCAGGCCGGCCGTGCGCCGGCCGGCGCGCAGATGCGCGGCCCCTGGCGCCAGCGCCGAGAGCGCCAGCCAGCCGAGGACCGCTCCCGCGCTCACCGGTTCCTTACCCTGCACGCCATCCCCGTTTCCCGAACTCCACCGTAACCCGCAGGCACGGACAGCGCGGGCAGCCTACGCATTGGATGCGAAATATGTCTTTATCGGAGGATGAACATCGGAAACCGAATAAGATTCGGGTCATGGCCTTCTCCGAGATCGAGTACCACGTGGCCGATCGCGTCGCCACCATCACCCTGTCTCGCCCCGAGCGGCTCAACGCCTTCACCCTGACCATGCGCGCCGAGCTGATCAGCGCGTTCGACCTCGCCGACGCCGACGACGACGTGCGCGCGGTGGTCGTCACGGGGGCCGGGCGGGCCTTCTGCGCGGGGGCCGACTTGGGCGGCGGCGGTGGCACGTTCGGCCACCGGGCGCAGGCCGAGCCGGCCGAGCTGGTCGAGGGCGCGCCGCGCGACGGCGGCGGCACGGTCGCGCTGCGGATCGCCGCCTCGCTCAAGCCGGTCATCGCCGCGATCAACGGCCCGGCGGTGGGCGTGGGCGTCACGATGACGCTGCCCATGGACGTCCGGCTGGCCGCCGAGAGCGCCAGGTTCGGGTTCGTGTTCGCCCGGCGCGGCATCGTCACGGAGGCGGCGTCGAGCTGGTTCCTGCCGCGGGTGGTCGGCATCTCCAGGGCCATGGAGTGGGCGGTGACCGGCCGGGTCTTCCCCGCCGCCGAGGCGCTGGAGGGCCGCCTGGTGTCGCGGGTGCTGCCGGACGAGGAGCTGCTGCCCGCCGCGTACGCGCTGGGCCGCGAGATCGCCGACAACACCTCGGCCGTCTCCGTCGCCGCCGTGCGCAGGCTGATGTGGTCGGGCCTGTCGGCCGCCTCGCCGTGGGAGGCGCACGCCGCCGACTCCCGGCTCATGGCCGAACTCGGGGGCGCGGCCGACACGGTGGAGGGGGTGACGGCGTTCCTGGAGAAGCGCCCGGCCGACTTCCCGATGAAGGTGAGCACCGACCTTCCGCCCGGCGTCCCCACATGGCCGGACAATCCATATTCTGTCTGATATGTACGAGATCACCGTTCTCCCCATGCAGCCCGACTTCGAGGGCGAGGTCGTCGCGACCCTGATCTCCAGGAAGACCGGTTCGCGCAGGGCGGTGCTCTACGTCCACGGGTTCACCGACTACTTCTTCCAGGACCATCTGGCCGACCACTACGTCCAGCGCGGCATCGACTTCTACGCCCTCGACCTGCGCAAGTACGGCCGCTCACTGCTCCCGCACCAGACCAGGGGGCTGATCAGGAGCGTCACCGACCACTTCCCCGAGATCGACGAGGCAGTCCGCCTCATCCGCCGCGACCACGACGAGCTGACCGTCAACGCCCACTCCACCGGCGGCCTGATCGCCGCGCTGTGGGCCGACCGGGTCCGCGGCCGGGGCCTGGTGCAGGGGCTCGTGCTCAACAGCCCGTTCCTCGACCTCAACGTGCCGGCCCCGCTCCGGCTGGCCGCCGACCTGCTCAAGACCCCGATGTCCTACGTCCGGCGGCCGCTGCCCCTCGGCATCAGCACCGCCTACGGCCAGAGCCTGCACCGCACCGAACAGGGCGAATGGGACTACGACCTGGAGCTCAAGCCGCTGGTCGGGTTCTCCGTGCACGCCATGTGGCTGGCCGCCATCCGGCGGGCCCAGCGGCGGCTGCACCGCGGGCTGGCGGTGGACGTGCCGGTGCTCGTCCTGGCCTCCTCCACGGGCCTGCGGGTACGCGACTTCGTGCCCGAGGCGCGCTCGGCCGACATCGTGCTCGACCCGGAGCACATGGCCCGCTGGGCCACCTCGATCGGCCCCCACGTCACCTGCGTGCGCATCCAGGACGGCGTGCACGACCTGGTGCTGTCGGCCGAGCCCGCGCGCAAGCAGGTCTTCGCCGAGCTCGACCGCTGGATGACCGCCTACCAGGGGAACGAGAACAGGCCGTAGTAGGCCGCCGCCACCAGGAGCAGCCCGGTGCCGCCGAGCACGCCGCCGATCGCCACGTACTGCCACCGGGTGGGCTGCATGCCCTCGCGCAGCGCCGACACGTACGCGGCCACCGCCGTGACCTCCTGGATCAGCATGAGCGCGGCCAGCACGCGGACCACCAGCCAGCCCGCCAGCACGGCCGGCCAGGCGCCCGCCTGGTTCACCGAGAACAGCACCAGCAGCATGATGAACGCCACGACCGAGGCCAGCAGGCCGAGGCCCGTCCACGCCATCCTGCGCAGCCTGCGCCTGATCGGCGGCCACAGCCGGGCGTTGGTCTCGACCGGCTGCCTGCCGTGCCCGCGCAGCCGGACGACCATCGCCGCCACCGGGCCCGCCACGTACCCGACGGCGGCCAGGCAGACGGTCAGCCCGAGCATCGTGCCGCCCGCGTACCAGGGGGCCGCGGGCACGTCGCTGGCCTCGAAGCGCTGGACCGGCGTGCTGCCCGCCATGTGCACCGACGGCCTGGCGGTGCCCGGCAGGCCGGTGATCCAGTTGGCCAGCGTCTCCAGGTAACCCTTGGTGAACGGGCCGCCGTTGACCCGCATCGCGTGGTCGCCCTTGTCCATGAAGCGGATCGTGTACCGGTCGTTTCCCGCCTCGCCGAGCGCCGTGACCAGCGCCTTGGTGGACTCCACGAAGGGGATCGAGGGGTCGGTCGTGCCGTAGAACGCCAGGACCGGCTGCCTGACCTGGCGTAAGGCCGGCATCGCGTCGTAACGCAGGAAGGTGAAGCCGACGCCGCCCATCGCCCTGGTCAGCAGGTCGCGGGCGCCGATGGGGGCGTGCAGCCGCAGCAACTGCTCGTTCAGGGCCCAGGCGACCTGCCGCAGCGGCGAGACGTTCGGCGAGGAGACCAGCACCGCGAAGCCCACCGCTGCGCTCTTGGCCGCCGCGATCGGCACGACCCAGCCGCCCTCGCTGACCCCCCACAACCCGACCCGCGAGGCGTCCACCTCCGGCCGGGTGCGCAGGTACTCCACCATGCGCAGCGCGTCGTCGGCCAGCAGCCCGAAGTCGCGGTCGCGGAAGTCGTAGTCGACCGTCCGCTTGTCGAACGCGATCGTCGCCACGCCCGCCCTGGCCAGGAACTCCGCCTGCGGCGTGAACTCCGTCCGCGACCCGTTGCCCGACCCCGACACGAACACCATCGCCGGGTGCGGGCCGGGCGAGAGCGGCACGCGTAAGGTGCCCTCCAGGCGCTGGCCCTCGGCCGGCAGCGAGATCTCCTCCCGCCGCACCGGGGTGGCCGCCACCACCGGGCGCAGCTCCTCCGCCGGTTGCGGGGGAATCGCGGCGAACGCCGGATCCGCCTTCAGCGGCGGCGGGTCGAACGCGGGCGGCAACACGTAGCCGACCGACGCGAGAGCCACCAGCACCAGGCCGGCGGCGACGCTCAAGGTGCCACGGCCAGTGCGCATCGGCCTCCCCATGTGCGTTGGTTTGCCCGCCGATCATCCAGCCTACTCCCGGCTTCTGTGACAGGAGGGGCCGCATTTGTCGGTGAGAGATGTTAGCTTCCTGCGACATGCGGATCCTGCACACCTCCGACTGGCACCTCGGGCGCTCCTTCCATCGGGAGAGCCTGCTCGGGGCGCAGGCCGCGTTCGTCGACCACCTGGTCGAGACGGTGCGCGCCGAGCGGGTCGACGTCGTGGCCGTCTCCGGCGACGTCTACGACCGCGCCCTGCCGCCGGTCGACGCGGTGGCCCTGCTCTCCGACGCGCTGGCCCGCCTGCGCGCCGCCGGGGCGCGGGTGGTGCTGATCAGCGGCAACCACGACTCGGCGCTGCGGCTGGGGTTCGGGTCGGCGCTGTTCGAGTCCTCGGGCGTGCACGTCCGCACCGAGCCCGCGCTGTCGTGGGAGCCGGTGCTGGTCGGCGACGTCGCCTTCTACGGCATCCCCTACCTGGAGCCCGAGCTGGTGCGCACCCCCTGGCAGCTGCCCGATCGCGGCCACACCGCCGCGATCTCCCACGCGATGAGCCGCGTGCGCGCCGACGCCGTCCGCCATCGGGCCGCCGTCGTGCTGGCCCACTGCTTCGTGACCGGCGGGCAGGCCAGCGACAGCGAGCGCGACATCAGCGTGGGCGGCGTGTCCCACGTGCCCCTGTCGGCCTTCGACGGCGTCGACTACGTCGCCCTCGGCCACCTGCACGGGCGGCAGCGCATGTCCGAGACCGTGCGCTACTCCGGCTCCCCGCTGGCCTACTCCTTCTCCGAGGCCGGCCACGTCAAGGGCTGCTGGCTGGTCACGCTCGGCTCGGGCGCCGAGTTCGTGCCCGCGCCCGTGCCCCGGCCGGTCGGGCGGCTCCGCGGCGACCTCGACGACCTGCTCACCCTGCCCGCCTTCGCCGCCTACGAAGACCACTGGCTGCAGATCACCCTGACCGACGCCGTCCGTCCCAAACAGGCCATGGACCGGCTGCGGGCCCGGTTCCCGCACGCCCTCGCCCTGTCGTTCGAGCCGGTGGGCGCGGCGCCCGCCGCCGGGCCGGTGAAGGTCAGCGGGCGGCCCGAGGCCGAGGTCGCCCTCGACTTCGTCCGCGAGGTGCGCGGCGAGCCCGCCGCGCCCGAGGAGGAAGACCTGCTCAGACAGGCGGTCGAGGCGTCGCGGATGAAGGAGACGACGGCGTAGATGCGGCCCCACCGGCTCTCCCTCACGGCCTTCGGATCCTTCCCCGGCACCGAGACGGTCGACTTCGACGCCCTCACCGAGGCGGGCCTGTTCCTCATCCACGGGCCCACCGGGGCGGGCAAGACCACGATCCTCGACGCGCTCTGCTTCGCCCTCTACGGCGTCGTGCCCGGCCAGCGCAACAGCGCCCGCAGCCTGCGCTGCGACCACGCGCCCGCCGGCACCGGCCCTTCGGTGACGCTGGAGGTCACGATCCGCGGGCGTTCGCTGCGCATCCGGCGGTCGCCGGCGTGGCAGCGTCCCAAGCTGCGCGGCACCGGGTTCACCGAGGAGAAGGCCAAGGTCGTCGTCGAGGAGCGCCGCGGGGCCGCCTGGCAGGGGCTCACGACCCGGCTCGACGAGGCGGGCGACCTGGTGGGCGGGCTGCTCGGGATGAACGCCGAGCAGTTCTGCCAGGTGGTGATGTTGCCGCAGGGTGACTTCGCCAAGTTCCTGCGCGCCGACGGCGACGACCGCGCCCGGCTGCTGGAGCGGCTGTTCACCGTCAAGGTGTTCACCGAGGCCGAGGCGTGGCTGGCCGAGCGGCGGCGGGCCACCGGGCGGGAGGAGCAGGAGCTGGGGCGCGAGGTCGCCTTCGCCGTCGAACGCCTGGAGGAAGCCGCCGGCCCCCTCCTGGCCTCCGCGTCGGACGGCGGTGGCGGGGACGGGGGGCTGCCGTCGGCGGCGGACGATCCGCTCGGGTGGGCCGGCGCGTTGCTGGACGCGGCGCGGGCCGTCGTCCAGGGGTGCGAGGAGCGGCACGCCGCCGCCGGCGACGCCGTACGCGCGGCGCGGTCGCGGTTCGAGCAGGCCGCCGCCCTCGCCGAACGCCGCCGCCGCCACGCCGAGGCCCTGACCCTGCGCCGCACCCTCGACGAGCGCGCCGACGAACGCGCCGACCTCCAGGCCGTCATCGACGACGCCGCCCGCGCCGACCGCGTGCTCCCGCTCATCACGGCCGCCCGGCAGCGCGCCGAGGCCGCCGCGAAGGCCCGCGCCATGGTCGCCGACGCCCTGGCCCGTGCCCGGCCCCTGCTCACCCGCCGCCCCGCGCAGAGCGTCGAGGGGCCGGCGGGTGGCGCGGAGCCGTCGGTGGAGGAGCTGGAGGGCCTGGAGCGGGAGCGCCGGGCCGAGCTGGCCCGCCTGTCGGAGCTGCTCACCGAGGAGGCCCGGCTGTCGGTCGTCCGGCGTGACCTGTCGCGGGTGCAGCAGGAGCTGGCCGAGCTGGTCAGCGCCGACGAGACCGTCGCCGCGCGGCTGGCCGTCCTGCCCGGCCTGATCGCGGAGGCCGAGGGCAGGCTGGCCGACGCGCGGGTGGCCGCGGCGCGCATCCCGGCGGCCCAGGCCGTCCGCGACGCCGCCGCCGACCTGATCGACGTCGACCGGGAGCTCGGCGCGCTGGCCGGTGAGCTGGAAGCGCTGGCCCAGCGCGAGGCCGAGGTGGCGGCGGCCGAGGCCGAGCTGCCCGCCCGGCTGGCCGCGGCGGGCGCCGCCCTGGCCGAGGTGCGCGCCGAGGCGGCGGCCGTGCCCGCCGCCGCCGCCCGGCTCGACGCCGCCCGTTCCGTCCTGGAGGCCGCGCATCGCCGCGACGCCCTCGCCGCCGAGCTGGAGTCGGCCGCCGCCGCCCACCAGGTCCTGGTCGACCGCGCCCAGGAGACCCGCGAACGCTGGCTCGACCTGCGTCAGGCCAGGATCGACGGCATGGCGGCCGAGCTGGCCCGCGACCTGACCGACGGGCGTCCGTGCGCGGTGTGCGGCTCCGAGCACCATCCCGTGCCCGCCGCCCCGGCCCCCAGCGCGCCCTCGCCCGACGACGAGCACGCCGCCGAGACCGCCCACGAGGCGGCCGCCGCCGACCGGGAGGCCGCCGAACGCGCCCTGGCCTCGATCGAGTCCCGGCTCGCCGACGCCTCGGCGGCCACCGAGGGGCTGTCCGCCGACACCGCGGCCGGGCGCGTGCTCGCGGCCGAGGAGGAGCTGGCCCGGCTGCGGTCGGTCGCCGACCGGGAGCCCGCCCTCGCCGACGCGCTCGACCGCCTCGAAGGCGAGCGCGACCACGTCCGCGACCGGGCCCGGGAGATCGCCGAGGCGCTCGCCGCCCACCACGCCCACCGCACCCGGCTCACCGCCGAACGCACCCGCCTGCACACCCGTCTCACCCAGACCCTGCACCCCGAGACCGTGCACGCGGAGCGCCCGCTCGCGGCGGATGCCAGCCCTGAGACCCTGGGGGAGCTCGACGGGAGGCGGGTGCTGGCCGCGGCCGAGGAGGAGGTGCGGCGGCTGGCGGCGGTGGCGGCCAGGGAGGCGGGGCTGGCGGCCGAGGTGGCCGCGCTCGGCCGCGAACGCGCCGAGCTTGAGGAGCGCGGACGCCGCATCGCGGCGCGGGTGGCGGCCGGCCGTACCAGACATGAGGAGCTGAGCGCGGACGCCGGGCGATTGGGCGCGCGGCTCGACGCGGCCAGGGGCGGTGACCCGACCCTGACGGCCCGCCTGTCCAGGCTCAACGACGAGGCCGAGCTGCTGCGCGAGGCGCTGGAGGCCACCAGGGCGGCGGTCGCGGCGGCCGCCGAGCTCGACGCCGCGGCCGGGGCGGCCGGGCGGGCGGCGGCCGAGGCGGGCTTCGCCGACGTGCGGGAGGCCGAGGAGGCCTACCGGAGCCCGGCCGAGCGGGAGGGCAAGGCGGAGCTGCTGCGGCGGCTCGACGACCAGCACGCCGCCGTCACCGCTCTGCTCGCCGACCCTGAGCTGATCGCCGCGGCCGCCGAGCCCGCGCCCGACCTGGCGGCCGCCGAGGCCGGCAGAGACGCCGCGGAGGAGGCGCACACGCGGCTGGCGAGCGAGCGCGACCGGGCGGCGGCCAGGGCCGCCCGCCTCGCCGAGCTGCGCGAGGAGCTGGCCGCACGCATCGAGCGGTGGCGTCCCGCGGCTGAGCGGCACCGGCTGGCCGAACGCATGGCGGCGCTGGCCTCGGGCACGTCCGGCGACAACCAGTGGAACATGAGCCTGACGTCGTTCGTGCTGGGCGAGCGGCTCCGGCAGGTGGTCGACGCCGCCAACGAGCGCCTCGACCACATGTCGTCCGGCCGCTACCTGCTCCGGCACGACCTGCGCAAGACCGCCGGATCCCGCGCGCGCTCCGGCGGCGGCCTGGGCCTGAAGGTGGCCGACGCCTGGACCGGGGTCGACCGCGACCCGGCGACCCTGTCGGGCGGCGAGAGCTTCATCACCTCGCTCGCGCTCGCGCTCGGCCTGGCCGACGTGGTCACGGCGGAGGCGGGCGGCGCGGAGGTCGGCACGCTGTTCGTGGACGAGGGCTTCGGCACCCTCGACGAGGACACCCTCGACGACGTGCTGGACATCCTCGACGGGCTGCGCGACGGCGGCCGCGCGGTCGGCATCGTCAGCCACGTCGGCGAGCTGCGCACCCGGATCCCCGTGCAGCTCAAGGTGGGCAAGACCCGCAGGGGCTCGACCCTGGTCAGCTAGGCGGCGGCGCGGTCGAGGCCCGCACGACCAGCTCGTACGGGAACAGCCGCCGCTCCGGCCGGGCCGCGGCCCCCGACAGCAGCAGCCGCCCGGCCGCCTCCCCGATCTCCTGCTTGGCCTGCCGGATCGTGGTGAGCCCCGCCTCCTGCGCCGCGCTGTCGGAGAACCCGACGACCGACAGCTCGCCCGGCACGTCGAGGCCCAGGTCGGCGGCCGCGTCGAGGACGCCGAGGGCCAGCACGTCGGTGTTGGTCAGGATCGCGGTGGGCCGGGGGTCCAGCCGCAGCAGCGCGTGGCCGGCCTTCCTGCCCGCCTCCCGCGAGTTCCTGGCGACCTCGTAGAAGGGCACGTCGTCCCAGTCGAGGCCGGCCTGCTCGCAGGCCGTCTGGTAGCCGCCGCGCCGGGCGCGCATCGCCGCGAACACCGCGCCCTCCTGGCGGGCGCGGTCGGCCCAGCCGGTGTGGCCGTCGTCGTGCAGGCCGACCATCGCCACCGCGACGCGCCGGTGCCCGAGGCCGAGCACGTGCGCGGCGGCGGCGGCCCCGGCGGCCGGCTCGTCGATGCCGACGAAGGGGTGGCCGGGCACGTACGGCTCGTCCACCACCACGACGGGCAGCTTCCTGGCCAGCACCTCGGCCAGCGCCGGATGGCCGTCGGGCAGCGAGACCACGCAGAACGCGTCGACCACCGCGTCGCGCACGGTGTCGCTGCGCCGGTCGCCGTGCGGCAGCGGCAGGATGAGCAGGCCCACGCCCGCCTCCTCGGCCGCCGTGGCCAGCCCCTGGAAGAACCCGAGCGCGTACGGGTCGGCGAAGGCGTAGGCCAGCGTCTCGCTGAACAGCAGGCCGAGCGCGCCGGCGCGACCGAGCCGGAGCGAGCGCGCCGTCGGGTTGGGGCCCGCGTAGCCGAGCTCGTCGGCCACCTCCAGGATGCGCCGCCGCAGCCCGTCGCTGAGCTGGTCGGGCCGGGAGAAGGCGTACGACACGGTGGCGCGGGACACGCCGAGCCTGTCGGCGATCGTCTGCAGGGTGACCCTTGCCATCGTCCAACCGTATCGAACGCCTTGCCGGTGCGTTCTTAATTGATTAAGGTCTTAATTGATTAAGGAGGAGAGACATGGATGCCATGCAGGTTCTCGCGCACCGGACGGCGATGGGGTTCCGCGGCTCGCTCGACGCGGCCCTGCCAGGGGCGCCGCACAGGCGGGATCCGGAGCGGGCCGCCGTACGGGCGCGGCTCGCACACTCGCTGCGCCGCGCCGCCGACCGCCTCGACCCCGCCTGCCCGCCTGCCCGATACGGCGAGGCGTGACCGGGGCGGTGGGGGCGTCCGGGGCCGTCGGGAGGACGGTTGTCAGGGCGGTCGCGGCCAGGGTGCCGCGGCCAGGGTGGCGCGGGTGAGGTGAGCGGCCGCTTCCGCGGCGGGGGTCAGAGGGCGGCGATCAGGTCGGGGATGGTGGTGGGGTCGTGGAAGAGGGTGGCGCCGAGGCCGGACAGGCGGGCGGGAGGCGTCAGGCCGCCCGCGAACGCCAGGCAGCGCATCCCCGCGCTCATCGCCGCCTGCACCCCGAACGGGCTGTCCTCGACCACCACGCACCCCTCCGGCGCGGCCCCCATCGTCGCCGCGGCGTGCAGGAACAGGTCGGGGGCGGGCTTGCCGCGGGCGACGTCCTCGGCGCTGAAGACGCGGCCGTCGAAACGCCGGGCCAGACCGGTCAGCTCCAGGCTGTTGCGGACGTTGGCGTGCCGGCCGTTGGAGGCCACGCAGTAGGGGATGTCCAGGCGGTCGAGGGCGGCCTCGATGCCCTCGATGGCACGCAGCTCGGCCTCCATAGCGGCCAGGTACTCCTGGGTGATCTGGTCGTGCCAGCCCGGGGGCGTCTCGCCGACCTGCTCGTCCCAGTACTCGTTGCTGCAGCCGACGAAGCGCTCGGCGTACTCGGTCTCGTCGATCGTCCAGCCCAGGCGGCGCAGGGCGGCGGTGCCCACGCGTACCGAGATGCGCTCGCTGTCGACGAGCACCCCGTCACAGTCGAAGATGACCAGTTCCACGGCCAAGGTGCGTTCCTCCCGAAAGGTGACATTCGCCGTCGAATCTATCGGGCGGCTGTGTGACATTGCGCAGGTGGTAGCGTCGTTGTACCGCTTGACAAGGTGTCAGTCCGGACAGTGAGCCGCGAAGTGAAGACTTCCCCCCGGGCCTCCGCGCCCAGCACGACCAGGATCGCCATGGCCAGCCTCATGGGCACCGCGATCGAGTTCTACGACTTCTACATCTACGGGACCGCCGCCGCGCTGGTGCTCAACACCGCGTTCTTCTCCGGCATGGACCCCGTGGCCGGCCGGCTGGCCGCGTTCTCGACGTTCGCGGTGGCGTTCGTCTCGCGTCCGCTCGGGTCGGCGGTGTTCGGCCACTGGGGCGACCGCGTCGGGCGCAAGTCGATGCTGGTCGTCTCGCTGCTGGTGATGGGTCTGTCCACGGTGGCGATCGGCCTGCTGCCGGGGTACGCGGCCATCGGCGTGGCCGCGCCCGTGCTGCTGGTGCTGCTGCGCTTCACCCAGGGCATCGGCCTCGGCGGCGAGTGGGGCGGCGCGGCGCTGCTGGCCACCGAGCACGCCCCGCCCGGCAGGCGCGGTCTGTACGCGATGTTCCCCCAGCTCGGCCCCGCGGCCGGGTTCATCGTGGCCAACGGGCTGTTCCTGATCCTCGGCGAGACGCTGACCGACGAGCAGTTCGGCGGCTGGGGCTGGCGGCTGCCGTTCGTGGCCAGCCTGCTCCTCGTGGTCGTCGGCCTGTACGTGCGGCTGCGGATCTCCGAGACGCCGGTCTTCCGGGCCGCACTCGACCAGCGCCGCATCGCCAAGGTGCCGTTCGCCGGGCTGATGCGCCACCAGTGGCGGCGGGTGCTGCTCGCCGCCGGGGCGATGACCGTCGCCTACACGCTCTTCTACACCGCCACCACCTACTGCCTGTCCTACGGCACCGCCACCCTCGGCATCCCGAAGACCACCATGCTGACCCTGACCATGATCGGCGTGCTGTTCATGGCGGCGGGCACGGTCGTCTCGGCGGTGGTCAGCGACCGGCTGGGCCGCCGCCGCACCCTCCTCACCGGCACGGCCGTCGCCGTCGCGTGGGGGCTGGTGATGTTCCCGCTGATGGAGACCGGGTCGGTCGTCCTGGCCGGGGTGGCGCTGGCCGGCGCGCTCGGGCTGATGGGGCTGATCTTCGGGCCGATGGGGGCGTACCTGCCCGAGTTGTTCAGGACGGAGTTCCGCTACAGCGGCGCCTCGGTCGCCTACAGCCTCGGCGGCGTGCTGGGCGGGGCGGTGCCGCCGCTGGTCGCCACCAGCCTGCAGACGAGCGGCCTCGGCGTCATGGGCGTCGGCCTCTACGTCTCGGCGATGGCCCTGCTGAGCCTGCTCTGCCTGCTCGCCCTGCCGGAGACCGGTGACATCTCGCTGCGATAGGCCGGGTTTTCCTGTCACATCCGCCGGGGCTGTCCCGTCCTCCTGGTGAAGAACCTGATGAGGAGGAGCGGACGATGAGCAAGCACATTCTGATCGTCGGCGGTGGATATGTCGGGATGTACACGGCCCGCGGGCTGCGGCGGCTGATCCGGTCGGGCGAGGTGACGGTCACCGTGGTCGACCCGCGGGGGTACATGACGTACCAGCCGTTCCTGGCCGAGGCGGTCGGCGGGACGATCGAGCCCCGCCACGTCGTCGCCCCGCTCAACCGGGTGCTCAAGGGCGCGCGCGTGCTCACCGGCCACGTCACCCGCGTCGACCACGAGGCCCGCACCGCGCGCTTCCAGCCGGTCCAGGGGCCGGCCAGGACGCTCACGTACGACATCCTCGTGATGGCGGCCGGGTCGATCACCCGCGCGCTGCCCATCCCGGGGCTGGCCGAGCACGCGGTCGGGTTCAAGAGCCTCGGCGAGGCCGTGCACCTGCGCAACCACGTCCTGGCCCAGCTCGCCGCGGCCGCCTCGACCGACGACCCGCTGGTGCGGCGCAGGGCGCTGACGTTCGTGGTGGTCGGCGGCGGGTTCTCGGGCGTCGAGGCGCTGGCCGAGATGCAGGGGCTGGCCGACGAGGCCCTGCGCTACCACGACGGGATCGAGCCCGCCGACCTGAGCTGGACCCTGGTCGAGGCGACCGGCGGCATCCTGCCCGAACTCCACCCCGACCTCGGCCGCTGGACCGTGGACGCGCTGCGCGCCCGCGGCGTGGACGTGCGGCTGGAGACCCGGCTGAACTCGGCCGAGGGCGGCGTGGCCCGGCTGTCGGACGGCACGTCGCTGGAAGCGGGGACCCTGGTGTGGGCGGCCGGCGGCCGGCCCAGCCCGCTGGCCGCCGACAGCGGGCTGCCCGTGGACGAGGCCGGACGGCTGCGGGCCACCGAATACCTGACGGTGGCCGGCCTGGAGGACGCCTTCACGGCCGGCGACGGCGCGGCCGTGCCCGACCTGACCCGTCCGGGCCGGTTCACCGCGCCCAACGCCCAGCACGCGGTGCGCCAGGCCAAGCTGCTCGCCCGCAACATGGCGGCCCATGTCAGGGGCGGCCGGCTGAAGGCGTACCGGCACGCGTACCTGGGGTCGGTGGCCGGGCTCGGCCACCACCAGGGCGTGGCGCAGGTGCACGCGATCCGGCTGACCGGGTTCCTGGGGTGGCTGGCGCACCGGGCGTACCACCTGGCGTGGGTGCCGACGTTCAACCAGAAGGCGCGGGTGCTGGCGGACTGGGGGCTGTCGATGGTGTTCCGGCGGGAAGCCGTGCAGCTCACGGCCGTCGAGCACGCCGGGGAGGACTTCCGCCGGGCCCTGACGGCCGGCGACCTCGGCCGCGCCGCCTGAGCCGGCCGCCCCGCGCCCGCTACACCGGCTGCTCGACCGGCTGACCGACCGGCTGACTGCGGTCGACGTACGCGGCCAGCGCGCGCACCCGCTCGGCGTGCTGGTCGTGGCCGACGATCACCGGCGGCTCGTTGTACGGCATCGCGTCCGACGAGCGCCGCAGCTTGACGTACTGGCCGCAGGCGTCGATCGCGTACGGCTCCATGTCGTCCTGGAGCGCCCCGATCACCGTGATGCCGTACGTCTCGCCGATCCGCCGGAACAGCGCGACCGCCTCCCTGCGGTGCTCCTTGCCCAGGTTGCGGCCGAGCTCGTCGAGCACCAGGCACAGATGGCCGCCGCCGGAGGAGGCGATGGCCGCCGCGCACACCAGCTTGACGGCCTTCTCGTCCATGAGCGCGGTGTTGGCCCGCCGGTTGTACGGCACGAACCCCTGCCCCTCGCCCCGCCGCCACTTCGGCGTCACCCGCCACTGCCAGCGCTGCTCGGGGTCGGCGGGCGCGGGCGGCACCGGGAACTCCAGCGTCGCGCCGTAGCCGCCGTAGGAGGTGTCGAGCTTCTCGAACTCCTCGGCCACCCGCGTCAGCCTGGCCTTGATCGCCGCCGTCAGCGCCGCCCGGTGGACGGCCGTGGACTGCGCCGCCTCCTCCGCGCCCCGGGCCGCCGCCGCCAGGTCGCGCTGCCGGGAGACGACCTGCGCCTCGATCTGCCGCCGCTGGTGCTTCTCGTACTCCTCCTGGCCGCGCAGGTAGGAGGCCAGCGCCCCGCACACCGCCGCGAACGTCGCCTGCTCGCGCGCCGTGCTGCCGCCCCGCTCCGACAGCAGGAACGCCAGCTCCTCCGGGATCTCGGCGTCCTCCTCGGGGAAGGTGTCGCGCAACGCCTGGTCGAAGTGGCGTTCGGCGACGCGCCACCACTCCTCGGCCGCGCGCGGGCGCTCCTCCTCCGGCAGCGCCGCGATCCACTCGCGGGCGGTCTCCACCGTGCCGCCCCAGTCGGCGGCCAGCGCGTCGAGCCGCAGCGCCTCGCGCTCGGCGGTGACCTTGGCCTCCTGCTCGCGGGCCTGCGCCCGCTCGCTCTCGTGCCGCTGCCGCCGCCCGTCGAGCCGCTCGATCTCCATGTCGCGGGTACGGGCCCGGAAGTCGAGCGCGCCCGCCTGCCGCTCGGCCTCGGCGACCTTCGGCGCCAGCTCCTCGATCGCCGCGTTGAGCCCGACGAGCCGGTCGCGGCGCTCGGCCAGCCTGGCCTCCAGCTCGGTCAGCCGCACCCCGGCCCGCGCGCCCTCCAGCCGCCGCTGCGCCTCGGCGACGGCCTCCTCGGCCGCGCGCACCACCTCCGCGGCGCTCTCCTGGGCGTCTTCGGCGCGGTTGAGCCGCTGACCGGCGGCCTTGATGCGGGCCTCGCGCCCGGTCGCCACCCCGTCGAAGGCCCCCACCACGCTCACCCCGGCCGCGCTGACCAGCACGGACCCGGGCAGCCCGGCCAGGGCCCGCGCCGCCTCGCCGAGCCGCGCGGCGTCGACGATGACGGCGTGCTCGTGCGGCCAGCCGCGCAGGCCGGCGCCGGGCAGGGCGGCGTCGCGGGCCTGCTCGGCCACGTCGAGGGCGTCGAGCAGGCCGGTCGCCCCGACACCGGCCGCCGACAGCGCGTCGAGCTGGGCCGCGGCCGGGCCGCCCTCCGCGTCGTCGAGCGCCGCCCGCGCCGAGGACACCTCCTGGTCGGCCACGCCGAGCGCCTTGAGCGCCTCGTTGAGCCGGAGCCCGGCCTGCCGCAGCTCGGCCTCGGCGGCGGGCACGTCACGACCGTCGGCGAACCTGCGCGTCTCCTCCAGCGCCGGGATCGCGGCGCGCAGCTCGTCGGCGGAGTTCTCGGCCACCGCGCGGTCGGCGTCGAGCTTGGTGGTACGGGCCTGCAGGGCGGCCAGCTCCTTGCGCGCCTGGGACACCTGGCGGTCGAGCGTGTCCTCGCGCAGCGTGGCGATCTCGGCCTTGACCAGCGCGATCTCCTCGGCCGCCGACTCACCCGCGGCGCGGTGGCGGCCGAGGTCGGCGGCCAGCAGCTCGTCTTTCGCGGCCGCGTCGGCGAGCTTGCGCGCCTGCCTGCCGCGCCAGCAGCGCAACGCCTCGGCCAGGCGCACCCGGGCCTGGTCGCGGCGGTCGAACGTGCCGAGCAGCGCCTTGGACTCCACCTCGAACTCGGCCAGCCGGTCGGCCGCCTGCGCCGCCCGCACCCGCTTGGCGTGCTCGTCGCGCCGGGCCTCGCGCTCCTGCTCCAGCTCGGCGTCGAGGCCGGTGAGCGCCGCGATGGCCTCGAAGACGCGCTCGGGGGAGATCTCGTTGAGCGGCTGGGAGAGCAGGTTGGTGGCGACCTTGCTGCGCACGGACGTGGACAGGAACGACACGCACCTGACCCGGTCGCCGTAGAGCACCTTGGTCAGGTCGCGGGCCACGACGTCGCGCTTGCCCGCCGACCTCGGCAGCGACGCCCAGATCTCGTCGGCCCGCGCCACCCGCTCGGCCTCGGACGGCGAGGCGGCCAGATGGACGCCCTCCCGCCAGCGGATCTCCAGGTGCGGAGCCTCCTGGTTGACCTTGAGCCACACGGTGATCGCGCCGCCCGAGGTGTCGGGCACCTCGAACAACTCCCCGCTGTCCTGCTCGCCCTCCTCGCCCTCCCTTCCGTCATCGGTCAGGGTGAGGTCGGGTGAGGCGACCGGCTCGGGCGGGGCCGGCGGCGGGGCGAAGGAGTCGAGGCCGGGCGGGCCGAAGACGCCCACGATGTAGCCGTGGTCGGCGCTCGCCCACTGGCGGGCGCCCGCGCCGCTGGCCAGCTCGGCGTTGAAGAGCAGCTCGGAGACCGCCTTGGCGCCCGAGGCGAAGCGCCACTGCTCGTCGCCGAGCAGCGCCGTGATCGAGGCGATGAACGACGACTTGCCCGCGCCGTTGGAGTCCTTGGGGCCCGCGCCCGCGACCACGATGAGCGTGCCGGGGACCGTGGGCACCGGATGGGTCGAGAGCCGTGAGATGTTGACCGCCTGCACGGCGATCAGCACCCGGTCTCCGACGACGTTCTCCATCTGCGACACCCGAACCCCCGTAACCCTTCCATCTGTCATGACGTTCACTGCGCCGACCTGCGGGCGCGTACGGCCGCCGCGAGCGGCGTGTGCGGGCCGGCGGCGAGGATCAGCTCCTCCTGCAGCCGCCGCCGGGCCGCCGGCGTGAGCCGGTGGAACTGCGGGCCCGGGACGTAGCCGCCCGCCTCCTCGCCGGCCTTCACCTGGGCCAGCAGGCCGGCGTGCCGCAGCGTGCGCAGCGCCGACTCCAGCTCGCCGATCGGGACCTGGGTGTGGCGGCGCAGCTCCTCGACCGGGGTGGGGTGCGGCGACAGCCAGGAGTCCTCCGGCAGCAGGCCCTCGGCCCTGGGGATCGCGACCGAGTGCACCAGCACCAGCGTCAGCACCGCCCGCTCGCTCACGCCGAGCCCCGCGGCCGCCGCCGGGCGAGCCGCCGCGCCCACGCCCGCCGTCTCCCCGTCGGGAGCGGCGGCCGAAGCCTCGGCCGCCGGCTCGGGGGCGGGGGACGGGGGCTGGGCCAGGGCGGCCGTGTGGGTGTCGTCGTAGCCCGACGTCCAGCGTTCGCGCAGCTGGACGAGGACGCGGCCGCGGCGGGCCAGCATCTCGCCCAGCGTGTGGCGCAGCGCCGGATCGCGCAGTGCGGCGAAGCGGCCCTCGGCGACCGGCTCGGCGGAGTGCTCGACCACCATGAACGCGGCCACCAGCTCGGCCCGCCGCCGCTCGTCGTAGGCGCCCAGCAGGTCGTCGAACTCCGCCACGCCGAGCTCGGCCCGCCCGCCCGCGCCGGGCACGGGCAGGACCGCCGCGGCCACGATGTCGGCGTCGCCCACCACCGTGAGCTCCGGCCGCTCGGGCTCGGGCAGGCGGCGGACCAGCTCCTGCAACTGGGCGTGCGACTCGGCCGGCCACAGCGCGCAGCGCGGCCCCAGCCGCACCACCCCGTCGTCGAGGACGATCCACGCCGAGTCGTGCAGCCGCCGCAGCGCCCCCCGAGCCCAGTTGCGCATCAGGTCGTCGGTACGCCCGATCAGCGCCCGGTAGGTGTCGAGCACCAGCTCGACCGGCGCCGGGTCGCCGGGCCACGGATCGACCGACAGATCGTTCCAGCAGCACTTGAGCGTGGCCGCCAGCACCCGCCGCGTCTCGCCGGCCCGCTCCACCGGGACGGCGGCGACCTGGTACTCCTCCAGCAGCGACGGCGTCACCCCGTCGGGCCAGACCGGCAGCGCGTGCCCGGTGGAGTCGGGCCGGGTCAGGCGGGTCATCCCGGCGGGCGCGGGCACGCCCGCCCCCAGCGGCAGCGGCCCGCCGGAGCGCGCCCGCGCGTGGGCGAGCGCCTGACCGGCGGACCGGCCGCGCTCGGAGGCCGGAGAACCGGTGGACGTCATGAGGTGCGCTCCAGATAGCCGTGGGACAGCCAGGCGGGCTCGCCGTCGGGATCGACGGTCAGGCCGTCGGACCAGGTGAGCCGGTAGGGGAGCTCGGGGCGCAGGTCGGCGGTGGTCAGGTCGGCGAGCAGCCGGCGGGCCGCGGGCCAGTCGGAGCCGATCACGTCGGCCAGCGCGACGCGCGAGGCGGCGCCGAGCAGCGACTCGGCCACCTGCGTGAGCCGCTCGACGGCGGCCCCCGGCGAGGAGTCGAGCGAGCCCTCCGGCCCGGGGTCGGGCAGCGCCGAACGCGGGGGAGTGGGCTGGACGGGAGCCGGCCGCGGCGCCTCGTCGACCGCCCGCGCGACGGCGGCCGGATCGTGCCACGGCGCAGGCGCGTCGAAGACGAACCCGTCGAGCACCGAGGCCAGCCGCTCCTTGGAGGCGGTCTGGGCGAACGTGCGCCACGTCTCGGTGGGCAGCAGCGTCAGGTTGCGGGTCGTGCCCGCCGAGTCGGCCAGCCGGCCGGCGGCGCGGCGGGAGGCGTCGCTGTAGGAGTAGATGGACGCGCGCAGGTCGGTGCAGACCCGGTCGAGCTCGGGCCAGCGGGTCAGGATCGTGCCGTGCAGGCCCTGGGCGCGCCGGGCGATCTCCTCGGTGCCCCACAGCTTGGGGGCCTGCTCGCGCAGCTCCTCGATGGTGCCCGTGGTCAGCGTGATCAGCTCCAGGGCCCAGAGCCGGAACGCGCGGGCCAGGTTGACCGCGCTCTGCCGGGCCTCCTCCATCGTGGTGCGGGGATCGGCGACGTTGAGGTCCTCCAGGGCGAGCAGGCGGTGCATCTCGGACTGGCCGCCGTCGTCCATCATGCGGCGGATGAACATCAGGCCGACGACGCTGGTGAACGAGGCGCGGTAGCGGAGCTGGTTGGGCTTGGGGAACACCTCGCGGATCGCGCCGAGCCCCTTGAGCACCCGCAGCCGGTTGTCGAACTGGTCGCCGGGGTAGGCCCGGCAGGCGAAGCGCATCTGCTCGTGCGTCAGCCACTCCTCGCCCGCCTCGGCGAACGCCGCGAACAGCGTCTCGGCGATGTCGACCAGGGCGGGGTCGTCGACCACCGCGCCGCTGTCGCGGGCCAGCGCGGCGAACATGCGGCGGTAGGTCGACAACACCGCCTCCTCGGAGAGGGCGGCGTCGAGGGTCAGGGGCTGTTCGGACACGCGCACTAAGGTACGGCTTCACACCGACAGACACGGAACCCGGCGCGGGCTACCAGCCGGTACGGACGCGGATGGGACTCCTGGCCGCTAGGGTGATCCCGGTTAAAGCGGGGCAAACTCTTTGTGATCGCACATACGGGGTGAGTGACGGTTGTCCATCCGTGTGCTCGGCGGGGACCGGGCGACGGCCCTGATGGCCGGTGGGGCGGCCGTGATCCTGGTGGCCGCGGCGGCGTGGTTCGGCGTGGGCGTCTCCAGCGCCAATCCGGAGCTGGCCGACGTCGGCGCGTGGTTGTGGACCAGGGCCAAGGGCAAGATCGTGCACGTGAACGGCCTGTCGGGCGAGGTGGACGGCTACCTCGACGACAAAGCCGGCAAGCAGCTGCGCGTCGTCCAGGACGGCACGAACGTGCTGCTCGTCGACGACCGCACCGGCTTCGTCAGCCGGGTCGAGCCCAGCCAGCTCACCGTCACCCAGACCCGCGACCTCGGCGCGGCCGGGACGCAGCTCGCCGTCTCCGGCGGCACGGCCTACGCCGTCGATCCGGCGGCGGGCCGCGTCCAGCGCATCGACCCGGTCACGCTGAACGCCGTGGGCGCGCCGGTCACCCTGCCCGGCCCGCTCGGCGCGGCCAGGATCGACGGCGGCGGCAGGCTGTGGGTGCCGGTGACCGCCAGGGGCGAGGTCGTGCCGGTGTCCGGCGGTGTCGCCGCGACCCCCGTCAAGGTGGGCGAACCGGGCGAGGAACTGGCCGTGACCATCGCCGGCGGCCTGCCCGTCGTGGTCAACACGCGGGCCGCCACCGCCGTCACCGTGGGCGCGGACGGCGGCGTCGGCGAGATCGCCCTGCCCAAGGAGGTCGCGCGGGCGGCCAAGGGCGGCGTGCTCACCCCGGCCACGACCGAGGGCCCGCTCGTCCCGGTGCTGACGCCGGGCGGCTCGGGGCTGCTCGTCGTGCTGGACACCTCCTCCAACGCCGTGCTCAGCACCAGGTTCGCGATCGACGACCCCGCCGGGCTCGGAGTGCCCCAGGTGCTCGGGTCGAAGGTGTACGTACCGGACAAGAGCCGGGGCGCGCTGATCGTCTGGGACAGCGCCGCCGGCGGCCGGCCCACCACGCTGCAGGTCGCCGACGGGCCGGGCCCGGTGGACGTGTTCGTCAAGGACGGCCTGCTCTGGGCCAACGACGAGAACGGCGACAAGGCCCTGGTCATCGACCCCGAGGGCCGCAAGCACGACGTGGACAAGGACGACTCCGACGTGCCGGGGCCGACCAGCACCCCCAAGCCCAAGCAGACCCCGCGCCCCGACCCCACGATCACCGACCCGCCGCCGGACGATCCGCCGCAGACCAGCGAACCCGACCCGACCGGGACGAAGGAGGCCGAGCGCCCCCGCCGCCCGGCCAGGACGGCCACGCCCACCCCCACGACCAGCCCGACCCCGACCCCGACGCCCACCGCCGCCCCCGGCGCGCCCGGCGCGGTGACCGCGCGGTCGGGCCCCGGCCGGGTGACCGTCACCTTCAGCCCGTCCACCGGCGGCAAGGTCGAGCGCTACACGCTCAAGGCGTCCGGCGAGGGGCGGCCGGAACCGCAGTCGGTGGACGCCGACGGGCCCTTCCAGTTCGAGTTCACCGGCGGCGACTGCGCCCGGGAGTACACCTTCGTCGTCGTCGCCCACTGGCCGGGCGGCGAGGTGGAGTCGCAGCGCAGCGCGGGGGCCAGGCCCTGCGTGGCGCCCGGCGCGCCGTCGAACTTCGCCGCCAAGCCCAGGAACCGGGGCGCCGAGCTGACCTGGAGCGCCCCCGAGAACGGCGACCCGGGCGTGACCTACCAGCTCAGCGGCGCGGCCGCGAACGACGCGATCAAGGGGACGTCGTTCACCGTGGACGGCCTGAAGAACAACGCGAAGTACGCCTTCAAGCTCAAGGCCACGAACGCGGCGGGGGAGAGCCCGGACGTGGCCACCGCCGAGGCGGACCTGACCTACCCGAGGCAGCAGTACAAGAACGCCAACAACAACGTGGTGGACACGCTGGTGCGCCCCGCCGCGACGAAGACCGGCGAGGCGGGCCGCATCCCCAAGGGGCAGTACCTCTCGCTCACCGTCATCTGCCAGGTCAAGGGCCAGAGCGTCACGGAGGACGAGAGCAAGGAGACCAGCGACGTCTGGAACAGGATCGAGTGGAACGGCGGCGTGGCCTACCTGAGCGAGACGCTCATGACCACGCCCCGCGGCTCGTTCCCGGCGCCGCCGCTCTTCGAGTGCACCGACTGAGGAGGGGGACCGCTTGACCCAGTACAACTACCCGGACCAGATGGTCCAGGCCCAGCCGCCCGCCGCCCTGGCCGGCCAGTTCGCGCAGCGGTTCCAGCTCCTGGCCGGCAACATCGAACGCGTCGTCCGCGGCAAGCACGAGGCCGTCGAACTGGCCCTGATCTGCCTGTTCGCCGAGGGCCACCTGCTCATCGAGGACGTCCCGGGCACCGGCAAGACCACCCTCGCCCGCTCGGTCGCGGCCAGCGTGGACGCCGAGTGGCGGCGCATCCAGTTCACCCCCGACCTGCTGCCGAGCGACATCACCGGCGTGTCGATCTTCAACCAGGCGCACCAGAGGTTCGAGTTCCACCAGGGCCCGGTGTTCGCCAACATCGTGCTCGCCGACGAGATCAACCGGGCCTCGCCCAAGACCCAATCGGCCCTGCTGGAGGTCATGGAGGAGCGCCGGGTCACGGTGGACGCCGAGCCGCACCCGGTGCCGCGGCCGTTCCTGGTGGTGGCCACGCAGAACCCGGTGGACATGGACGGCACGTACCCGCTGCCCGAGGCCCAGCTCGACCGGTTCCTGATGAAGATCTCCGTCGGCTACCCCGACCACGTCTCGGAGGTCGAGGTGCTCAAGGGCGGGCCGACCGGGCCGCAGGTCGAGCGGCTGCCGGTGGTGGCGCGGGCGACGGACGTGGCCGGGATGATCGACTTCGCCTCCCGGATCCACGTGGCCGACCCGGTCTACGACTACATCGTCGGGCTGTGCGCGGCCACCCGTACCAGCCCGCACCTGCGGCTGGGCGCGAGCCCCCGGGGGAGCCTCGCGCTGCTGCGCGCCGCCCGCGTCAGGGCGGCCGCCGCCGGGCGGCACTACGTGGTGCCCGAGGACGTCAAGGCGCTGGCCGTCCCGGTGCTGGCGCACCGGCTGATCGTCACGCCGGAGGCCGAGCTGCGCGAGATCGGCGCGGCGTCCGCGCTCGGCGAGATCATCGCCGGGACGCCGGTGCCGCAGGCGGCGTAGATGCGGCTCACGGCCCTGTTCACCCCGCTCGGGTGGGCCACGCTCGCGGGCTCGGCGGCGCTCTACGCGGCGGGGTTCGCGCTCGGCTACCCCGAGCCGGTCGTGCTGGCCACCGGCGGCGTGCTCGCCCTGGCCGCCGCCCTCGCCTGGACGGCCCCCGCGCCCGACCTGGAGGTGCGGCGCGAGGTGACGCCGCTCAAGGTGCCGAGGGGCGAGGCGGCGGTCGCGGTGCTGAACGTGGTCAACCGGGGCCGGCGCAGCCTGTCGGGGCTGCGCGTCCAGGACCGCGTCGGGGCGTCGGAGCACCTGATCGGCCTGCCCCGGCTGCCCGGCAACGCCGCGCGCACCGTCTCCTACCCGCTGCCCACCGGCGTGCGCGGCGAGATCCCGGTCGGGCCGCTGCTGCTGGTCCGGGCCGACCCGTTCGGCCTCACGCGCCGGGTGCGGCGGTACGGCGACGCCGTCACCCTCCTGGTCCGCCCGCGCACCGTCGCGCTGTCCGTGCCGCCGTCCGGCCGGGCCCACCACCTGGAGGGCCCCACCAGCGACAACGCCCCCAGCGGCACCGTCACCTTCCACACCCTGCGCGAGTACGTCGTGGGCGACGACCTGCGGCACGTCCACTGGCGCTCCAGCGCCAGGACCGGCACGCTGATGGTGCGCCAGCTCATCGACGCGAGCCTGCCCACCACGACCGTCGTCCTGGACACGCGGGAGCTGACGGAACTGGCGGTCGACGCGGCGGCGTCCGTGGCGGTGGCGGCCGCCCGCGCGGGGTTCCCGGTGCGGGTGCTGACCGGCGAGCGGGCGGCGGCCGACGCCAGGGCCGAGGCCGACCCCGACGCGATCCTCGACCGGCTCGCCCTGGCGCGGCCGGGCCCGGCGGGCGTGGGGGAGATCATGCGGGTGGCGCGCGGCGGCGGGTCGCTGGTGCTGGTCACCGGCGACGCGGCCGAGGCGGGACGGGCGGCGGGGGTCCGGCGGCGCTTCGACCGGGTGATCTGCGTGCACACCGGGCCGGGGCCGGTGAGCGTGCCCGGCGTCACGGTCGTCCCCCTCACCGACCTGGCCGCCCTCCCCTTCGCCTGGACCCCGCGATGACCCCCCCAGAACCCCCCGCGCCCGCGCCTGTCGCTCCCGCGCCCGCGCCTGTCGTTCCCGCGTCCGCGCCTGTCGTTCCCGCGCCCGCCCTTGCCCCTTCCGCGTCCGCCCCTGTCGTTCCTCCGCCTGCGTTCGGGGTGGGGTGGCGGGGAGGGGTCGGGCTGGTGGTGGTGGCCGCCGTGGCCGGGGTCGCCGGGTGGGGGTTCCACCGGGTCTTCCCCGGCGCGGAGCTCCTGCTCGCGATCGTGCCCGCCGCCGTCGCCCCCGTCCTGGTGGCGGCGCTCACCGCGCGGCGGCCCCTGTGGCTGGCGCTCGCGCTCGACCTCGTCGCCTGGCTCGCCGGGACGATCCCGCTCTACCACGGCCTGGCCCCCGGCGTGCTCGCCGACGTGGCCGACGCCTGGCACGCGCTGCTCACCACGCTGCTCCCGGCCCAGCCCGAGCCGCGCCTGCTCGTCCTCGTGCACACGCTCGTCTGGGCCGCGGCCGTGATCGGCGCCGAGACCCTCACCCGCACCCGCACCAGGATCGCCGCCGCCGTCCCGGCCCTGGCCGTGTTCGCCGCCGCGCTGCTGCTCGGCGTGGACGGCGAGGGCTCGAACCTGCCGGTCGCCGCCGCCCTGTTCGTGCTCGTCGCCGCCCTCGCCCTGGTCCGCGACGACCGCTCGCCGCTCTGGCTGCTCGGCGGCCTGCCCGCCGCCGCCGTCCTGGCCGCCCTGGCGCTGGCGGTGGGGCCGCTGCTGCCCGTGGCGGCGCACCCGTACGACCCGAGGCAGGACGCCGAACCGCCGCCGCCCCGGCGGGTGGACAGCGTGAGCCCGCTCGACCGCGTGTCGGGCTGGCTGCAGATCCCCGACAGGGAGCTGTTCACCGTCAAGGCGGACAAGCCGCTCAACTGGCGGCTGGCCGTGCTCGACCGCTACGACGGCGTGCGCTGGACGTCCGGGGCCCGCTTCCGTCCCACGGGCGGCCGGGTCCCCGAGGGGGAGTGGACGGGAGCCGCCCGGGTCGTCCGGCAGCGGGTGACCTTCACCGGGCTGCCGGGGACGTGGCTGCCCGCCGCCGAACGGCCGGTCGAGGTCGACGGCGTGCCCGGGCTGGCCGCCGACCCGCAGAGCGGCGCCCTGCTGGCCGACCCCGCCGCGGGCGCCGGCAGGCGTCCTGGCAGGGGCTTCGCCTACGCGGTGACGTCCAGGGTGCCGGAGCCGTCCAAGGAGGACCTGCTGGCGGCCACCCCCGCGCACGACGACGCCGCGCTGACCGCGTTCCCGCCCGGGCCGCAGGAGAAGCTGTTCCGCGAGCTCGCGCAGCAGGCGACCAAGGGCGCGGACGCGCCGATCAAGCAGGCGTACCGGCTGCAGAGCTACCTGCGCACCAGCGCCTCCTACGACGTAACCGCGCCGCCCGGCCACTCGCTCAAGGGCCTGGAGTTCTTCCTGCGGACCACGCACCGGGGCACGTCGGAGCAGTTCGCGGCGACGTTCGCGCTCATGGCCAGGACGCTCGGGCTGCCCTCGCGGGTGGTGGTGGGCTTCCGGCCGGGACAGGCGTCCGGAGGCGTCTACCACGTCAGGTCGGGGCACGTCATGGCGTGGGCGGAGATCAAGTTCGAGCGGCTGGGCTGGCGGCCGTTCTACCCCACGCCCGGCCGCAGCGGCGCCAAGGACGACCACGACGTCGTCTCCTCGGCGATCGAGGAGAGCGAGCGGCTGGAGGGCGAGTTCGCGCGCGGGGGCGGCGACCGGTCCGGCACGGCCCGCCCGAAGGCCGGGGAACAGGGCGCGCCGCCCGGCGGCGGGCCGTCGCCCTGGCTGCCGGCCGCCGCCGCGGGCGGGGGCCTGCTGGTCGCGTACGCGGTGACGGCCGCCGTGCTGCCCTGGTGGCGCAGGCGGTCCAGAAGACGCCGCGGGACGCCCGGCGACCGCGTACTCGCCGCCTGGCGGCAGACCTGCCACGACCTGCGGCTGGGCGGCAGGCGGACGCTGACCGCCGAGGACGTCCTGACCGGCCAGCCACCCGACATCACAACCCATCTCAGGCCGTTGGCCGAAATTTCGAACTTCGTCCGGTACGCCCCCGACGACGTCACCGACGCCGACGCCGCCCGCGCATGGGACGGCAGCGACGCAGTCCGCCGCGCCGCACGCTCGCGCACCCCCCTCCCCACCCGCCTGCGCGACCGCCTCCTCCTGCGATGATCCAGGCCATGAGAAGCGTCGAGGCCCAGCTCCTGCACCGCCCGCCCGGCCTCACCGCGGCCGACGTCGTCCGGCACCTGACCGCGATCCAGGCCCAGGACGTGCCCTCCGCCCTGCTCGCCTTCCGCGCCCGCTCGGCCACCCTTACACCGTCCGCTATCGAGGCCGCCTGGCAGGCCCGCGAGATCGTCAGGACGTGGGGCCCGCGCGGCACGCTGCACTTCGTGCACGCCGACGACCTCCCCTGGATCCACGCCCTCACCAGCAGCGACACCGCGGCCCTGCGCCGCCTGCGGCAGGAGGGCGTCACGGGCGACGACCTGCTCCCGCTCGCCGTGAACGCGCTCGCCGGCCAGGGCCCGCTGACCAAGGCCGAGCTGACGGAACGCCTCGCCGGACGGGCCCGCGGCCAGGGCGTCGTGCACCTGATGGCGCTGGCCGCCCATCACGGCCTGGCGGTGCTCGGCCCGTCCAGGGCGGGCAAGCCGACGTACGTGCACGCGGGCGACTGGCTCGGCGCGCCCGTCGTGCCCGAGCCCGACCGCGGGAAGGCGCTGAAGGAACTGGCGGTGCGCTACCGCCGTGCCCATCACCCGGCCACCCCCGAGGACCTGGCCGCCTGGTCCGGCCTGCCGCTCGGCGAGGCCCGCGCCGCCTGGCGGGCGAGCACCGACCAGGAGCCGCCCGAGCCCGGCGAGCCCGTGCTGCGCCTCGCGCCCGCCTTCGACGAGTACCTGATGGGCTGGCGCGGCCGGGACGGCGTCCTGGCCGCCGAGCACGCCGCCGAGGTGTTCCCCGGCGGCGGCGTCCTGCGCCCGGTCGTGCTGTCGGCGGGGACGGTCGCGGGCGTGTGGTCCAGGAAGGGCGCGCAGGTGAGCGTGCAGCCGTTCGGCGAGCTGCCCGAGGAGCTGGTCCAGGCGGAGGTCGAGGACGTCCGCCGCTTCCTCAGCGGTCGCTGACCGCGTCTCCGCCGCGCTCTTCCTGGCCGAGCCCCCGGCGGCAGGACGTCGAGCCGCATCTCCACGGCCGGCCCCGGCGGGACGTAGACGGCCCCGCTCCACCGCTCGGCGTGCCGGCCCGGCGTGAGCTGCTCCCGCGTGACCACGTCCGCGTGCCCGGTCGTCAGCACCGCCTCGTCCACCCGGTACGCCGTCCCGCCCGCGCTGACCCGCAGCCCGTCCGCCGTCCGCACGATCCGCGTCACCTCGGCCACCAACGGACGCTCCCCAACCCGCGGCGGCGCCGACGCGCGCAACGCCGCGAACGCGTCGGCCAGGTACTGCCCGTAGAGCCGGCGCGGCGGGCACTCCGCCGGGTCGAGGCCGCCCCAGACGGCCGGCGACCCGAACCGCTCCTCGGGCAGGAGACCGTCGGGCGAGCGCACCGTGCTCTCGCCCGCCGTCGGGTTCGCCCCGAACCACGCGGGCCGGCCGGACCAGCAGCCGTTCCAGCACCGACAACCCCCGCGGTCCCACCCCGACCAGGGCGATGACCAGCTCCCCCATGCCATCCGCCTACCCGGAAGAAAGGCATGTGACCGTTGAGAGTGAATTGTCGTGAAAGCGATCCGGCGCATCGGGTGATAAGAGAAGAACCACTTGACGCACGGAGGCTGGACATGACGGGGGAGACCATCGCGACGGCGGTGCCGTGGGCCGCCCGCGCGCCCGGCGAGCGCACGCTCGACGAACGCTTCGAGGAGGTGTTCGACCGGTACTTCGGCGAGATCCACGCCTACGTCGCGCAGCGGCTCGGCCCCGACCACGCCGAGGACATCGTCGCCGAGACCTTCCTGACCGCCTTCCGCAAGCGCGCGCACTACGACCCGTCGCGGGCGGGCGTGCGCGCCTGGCTCTACGGCATCGCCACGAACCTCATCGGCAAGCAGCGCCGGCTGGAGGCCCGCACGCTGCGGGCGCTCGGCCGCTGCGGCCCCGACGGCGACGCGCCCGGCCACGAGGAGGCCGTCGCCCTGCGGGTCAGCGCCCAGAGCCTGCGTCCCGACCTGGCCGCCGCCCTGGCCGAGCTCGACCGGCGCGACCGCGACGTGCTGCTGCTCGTCGCGCTCGCCGGGCTGAGCCACGACGAGATCGCCACCGTCCTCGGCATCCCGTACGGGACCGTCGGGTCGCGGCTCAGCCGGGCCCGCAGGAAGCTGCGCGTCCTGCTCGGCACGCACGTCCTGGAGGCCACCCATGCCTGACCCCCGCCCGCCCGCCTCCGACGCCCCGGGGCCGCGCTCCTCCTCCGTCCCCGAGCAGTCCGGGCCCGCTCCCGACCCGCGCTCGTTTCCTGGCGGTGACGACCTGCGAGCCCTGCGTGACCTGTACGGGCATCCGGCGCCCGCGCCCTACGCCCAGGCCAGGGTATGGCGGCGGGTGGCGGCCGGGCGCCGCCGCCGGCGCCTGACGCGGCTGTCGGCGCTCTCCCTTGCCACGGCCACGGCCGCCGCGCTCGCCGTGGCGCTCATGCTGGTCAGAGGGACGCCGCCCGCCGTGCCGGGCCGCTCGATCCTGCTAGCGGCGGCCAGTACGGCGGCCTCCGGACAGCAGGCGGCCTACTGGCACATCAGCCGGGTGCACGACGGCGACCGCCTCACCGAACTCTGGGCCACCCGCGACGGCCGAGCCTGGACCTGCACCTTCACCCCGGTTCCCGACTCCTCCCTCACCATCACCTCCACCCTGGCCCCCACCTCCACCCTGGCGCCCACCTCCTCCCCGGTTCCCGACTCCACCGTTACGATCACCTCCACCCTGGCCCCCAGCTCGCCCCCTGCCGCCTCCGCGTCGGACCCGGGCCGCGCCACCACCCCAGCGCCCCCCTCGGGGCCGGCCTCCGAGGAGAGCTGTGCGGGGCATGGGCGGGTCGTCCCGGTGACGGGCCGGGCGCCGTTCACCATGGCGGGCCGCGACCTGACGTTCCGCCAGATCCAGGAGCTGCCCGCCGACCCCGCGGCGCTCAGGGAGCGAGTGGCCGCCATGTTGCCCGCCGGTTCGGCGGGCCTGCTCGCCGACGCGCTCAGCGGCCTGCTGTGGAGCAAGCCGTCACCCCCCGCCGTACGCGCCGCCGCCTACCGGGCGCTGGCCGACCTGCCCGACGTCCGCTACCTGGGCGGTCGCGCCGACCCGCTGGGCCGTCCGGGGGAGGCGTTCAGCTATCCGCTCCCCACCGGCGTCCGGCGTACGTTGATCATCGACCCGGCCACCTCCCAGGTCCTGGCCGGCGCCGACGCGGGCGGGACCGGCAGCTCGCAGATCGTCCTCACGGCAGGCTGGACCGACCAGGCCCCCGACCTGCACTGACCCCCGACCTGCACTGACCCCCCACCTGCACTGACCCCCGACCTGCACTGACCCCATCCCGGCAGGCGCGTGACCGCCGCGCGGCGAGTTCAGCGCGCCCCGAAACAGGAGCCGCGACGTGTTCTGGCGTGCCCGCACGACCACCGGCAGGGCCATCTGCCTGAGCGACCAGTTCCCCGCCGCCGACGTCGCGGAGGTGATGGACGGACGAGTCCGATTCGCCGGCCTGCCACCCGCCGACCTCGGCACGGAGATCGACTGGACCGCCGACCCGTACGGCAACCGTTCCTGGGCGCTGAACCTGCACACGCTGCGCTGGGCGGGCCGGCTGGTCGCCGCGTACGAGCGCACGGGCGAGCGGGCCTGCCTGGAACGCGCCGCCGACGTGACCGCGCAGTGGATCAGCCGGAACCCGCGCGGCGGGCACGACCTGAGCCCGTGGGCGTGGGCCGAGCACGCCGTCGCCCTGCGCGCGCCCGTGCTGGTCTGCCTGAGCGAGCACGTGCGCACCCCGCAGCTGTGGGCGAGCCTGGCCGAGCACGGCGAGGTCCTGGCCGACCCCGCGCTCTACCGCGCGGGCCACAACCACGGGCTGGACCAGGACATCGGGCTGCTGCTCATCGGCTGCCGCCTCGGCCGCGCCAAGTGGCGTGACCTGGCCGTACGCAGGATGACCGGATCGGCCGAACTGGCCGTCGACGCCCAGGGCGTGCTGCACGAACAGGCCCCCCGCTACGGCCTGTACGTGCACCGCCGTCTCGGCGTGGCCCTGCGCGCGATCAGCGAGAGCGGCGCCGAGCCCCCAGCCCGCCTCGCCGCCCGCCGGACCGCGCTGGAGGGCTACATCGCGCACGCCACCCAGCCCGACGGCTGCCTGACCCCCATCGGCGACAGCCCGGCCGACACCCGCGCCCCCGGCTTCCCCCACGACGGCCCCCTCGTACGCGTCTTCGACGCCGGATACGTCTTCGGCAGGACCGCCTGGGACGACCCCCGCTCGGCCCACTACTCGATCAGGTTCGGCCCCGGCCGCCGCCTGCACGGCCACGAGGACCACCTCGGCGTCACCTACAGCGCCCAGGGCCGCCGCATCCTGGTCGAGGCCGGGTTCCACTCCTACGAACGCACCGAGTACGCGGCCTGGACCCGTACCCCGCAGGCCCACAACGTGCCCGTCCCGGACGGGGACTTCCGTCCTGGCACGGCCACCCGCCTGGTGCACGCCGACCTCGGCCCCGGACGCCAGGAGTTCGAGCTCGCCGACGACGCCTACGAGGTGACCAGGACCCGCCGCGTCCTGGTCGGGCACGGCGAGGACGTGATGGCCGTCCGCGACTCGGTGCCGTCGGGGACGCTGCGCAGCCTGTGGCACTTCGACCCCGCGCTACGGCTGGTCGAGCGGCGGACGGACGTCGTGGTTCTCGGCGACGGCGGCTGGCGGGTCACGCTGCTCCAGCGGCCCGCGACGGGCATGGAGGTGGGGACCACCACCGTCTCCACCGGCTACCTGCGCACGGAGGAGGCGGTGACGATCACGTCAGGAAGCGCAGCCGAGGTCCTGACCGTGATCCTCCCAGGCACCGCCACCGCAGCCGCCCCCCACCTACCCCCGCCATGGAACCCTTCACCCTGACCCGCACACCGAGCACACCGTCCTGCAGCGAGCACCGGCCCTCCCTATCGCCGGCATCCGTCCGCTGGGACCGCCCCTGCACCACGTCTCCTGGGCCCGCCGCCGAACCCTCGTGCAGTTCGGCAGCCACCCACGACGGCGCCGGCAGCACCGGGCGACGGTCGAGGTCGGCTGCGCACAGGCGATCAGGGAAGGAAACGTCGTCGCGGCACCCAGAAAGACCAGGTCCGGCCCGGGGCGGTCCGGGAAATACGTCGGCCCGGCGTCCGGCGAGGCCGGGTCAGGTCAGGCGGCGAGCCGTGTTCACCAGCTCGCCGACCCCCGCGATCCGGGTGACGACCTTGCTCCCGTCCATCAGATACCGCGGCGGCCTCCGGGCATGCCCCACCCCTCCGGGCGTGCCGGTCGCGATGACGTCGCCCGGCCGCAACGTGAGGATCTGCGACAGGTACGCGATCAGCTCGGCCGGCGGGAACACCAGGCCGGCCGTGTCCGCCTGCTGCACGACCTCCCCGTCCACCTCGCACTCCAGGGTCATCGCCCCGCTGATCTCGTCCGGCGTGACGAGGAAGGGCCCGAACGGCGTCGTCCCCTCGAACGTCTTGCCCTGCAGCCACTGCGCCGTACGGTTCTGGTAGTCCCTGGCCGTCACGTCGTTGAGCACCGAGTACCCGGCGATGGCCGCCTCGGCCTCCTCGCGCGAGGCGCCGCGCACCTCCGCCCCGACGATCACGGCCAGCTCACCCTCCCAGTCCATGGAGTCCGACACCGCGGGCAACTCGATGTCGTCGTACGGCCCGATCAAAGCCTCGGCGAACTTCGCGAACACCGTCGGATACCGCGGCAACTCCCGTCCCATCTCCAGGATGTGATCGCGGTAGTTGAGCCCGACACAGATGATCTTCCCCGGCACCGGCACCACGGGCGCCAGGTCCGCCGTGGACAGCGGATGCCGCGCCCCGTCCGCCGCGGCGGCCACCTCCCGCCAGCGCGGATCGGCCAGCAACATCCCGACGTCGGGCGCCCCGACCTCAACGGCGTGCTCCCCGTCGATCCGGACGGCGGCCGTACGGCGCGGCAGTCGCAGCGTCGCGAGCTTCACTCGAGCTCCTCTCGATACTGGTGCAGGCCCTCAGACGGGCGTGTCGGAGAAACAGAACAACTCGAACCGGGTCCGCGCCTGAAACCACCGCGTCCCGGATGCGGCGATGCCCAGGCGACAGCAGCCCCAGGCACTGGATGCCCGCCCGAAGGCCGGGGTGACACCCGGCGGACGTCCGGACCGGAGTGGGCCGGCACGACAGCCCCACGCTCGCCACGTACCCACCCCACCTCGCCCGCCCGCTGGACCGTCGGATGCAGCGTCTTCCACTCACCCCCACGCACCCGCGCCCCGACCCAGGACGAACACGCATCAAGCCGCCGACCTACTCCCAGAACAGGACGGATGCCCGGCGGTGAGGCCCGCATGTACCCCCCTCCTCGGGATTCATGCTGCCCAACGCTAGGGAGTAATTCCGCGTACTGCACTAGCGTTCTGCTGTGAAGAACAAGCCCGCGTATCCCCTGGGCTCGGTCGACAACGCGCTGCTCCTGCTCCACATGCTGCGTGACCAAGGACGTCTCAAGGTCACCGACGTCGCCAAGGAGCTCGGCATCGCCCGTTCGACCGCGCACCGCCTGCTGGCGATGCTGGTCTATCGCGACTTCGCCGTCCAGGACGAGCACCACACCTACCTGCCGGGCCCCTTCCTCGGCCCGGCGGCGGGCGACGGCGGCGGCTCGTCCCTGCGCGAGCTGCGCGCGCACGTCCGGCCGGCCATGGAGGCCCTGTGCGCCCGCGTCCGGGAGACCGTGAACCTCATGGTCAGGATGGGCACCGAAGTACGCTTCCTGGACAGCATCGAATCCCCGCAGATCCTGTACGTCGGCGATCGCCGTGGCACGATCCTGCCCGCCCACCGCGCCTCCGGCGGCAAGGTCCTGCTGTCCTCGCTGCCCCGCGACCAGCTCGCCGCCCTCTACCAGGACCTGCCCGACCAGGAACGCGCGTCCCTGCTCCGCGAACTCGACGAGATCCGCCCCCGCGGCTACGCCCTCAACCTCGACGGCACGGAACAGGGCGTCTCGGCGATCGGAGCGGCGTTACGCAACGGCCGCGGCACCCCCGTAGGCGCCCTGTCCATCTCGATCCCCTCGGCCCGCTACACCCCCGCACGCCTCCCGTCCCTCCTGACCGACCTCCGCCAATCCATAACCGAAGCCGAACCCCACCTCACCGACTTCCCCACCTGACCCGCCAGAAGCCCCCGACAGCCGCCGATCACCACAAGACAACCGACTATCGAGGGGAGGTGAGCAGCAACGGCTTGAGCTGCCGAAAAAACTCCACCGCATCCGCCAACGAATCCCTCCCCGGCGCCCCCTCCGTCACCTCGATGCTGAGCAGACGCTGGTAGTCAGGGGTCCAGCCGTAGACGAAATCGATCACGTGGCCGGTGGCATCTTTTCGTTGTGACGCGAATCCCGGCCGCAGTCCAGCAGGTAGGTCATTTCCCCCAGTGGCCACTTTCGTGTTCTCGAGTCCTTCGGGGCTGACCGGAGACGGCTCATGGACCTTGATGACCAACCCCAGCTCGCCTTCCAAGGCAAGACCGTCAACAACCGAGCAGGACCCGAACTGCCGCCCTCCACTCATTTTCGTACCAATGGCCCGATAATCCTTGAAGCCAGTGGCGATCTGGATGGCGTTCGCCGAAATCAAGTCGCACTCGCGCGGGCTAGCGGTGACGTTCCCGAGTGGCCGAGTGTTCGAAGCCGTGTCGGGCGGTGATGAGCATGCCGCCAGGAGGGGCAGGAGAGGGGCAATGCACAAAAGCGATAGTTTCCTTCTCATGAGTCATCCCCGCCATATTGCTTTTCCGCCGCCTTGAAACTTAGTGCAATGGCGACATCGGGCTGGCCAAAGACGCGGGCTGTTACGGGCAGGGACAGCCACTCGTCGTAGGCGGAACGTTGTTCAGCGTTCATCTCGGCCCAAGGTTTGATGGACCTGTCCGCAATGAAATGCCCCGGCGCACCAGGCGAGAAATCTTCATAGTAGTACGGGTGAGTCTGGGCAGAAGCGTCACCGAACAGGCCGTGGCGCATCATTACGGATGCCGTCAGATCGGTGAACATGTGCTTGGCCGCGCCCAGTGCAGTGTCGGCGTCCTGGCGAGCCTGCTCCTCATGACTCGGTGGAACCTTATCGAACATCAACCCTTTGGCTGTGTCGGTCATGAGTCCGACGAACTTCCCCGATGGCATCGGGATCAGACCGACCACCTGTTCGGTCAAGCTCTTGAAGGAGTTCAGGCGGACGTCGTCAGCTTTCGCCTTTGCGATCGAGGAAATGTTGGCGGCATCCGTGACCAACCAGGTCGTCATGCCGAGACTGCCCACTGCCCCGGCGAACTCCGCCCCTCCGCTACGAGCCATGCGCTCCTCGAGGATGTCCTGGCGCATGTTGTCTCGCTGCTGCTGTGTTGCTTCTGGGTGTGCCTCTTGCCATGTGATGAAGCCGCGTTCCACCTCTGTGGCGACCTTTGCCGCGAGTTCGTCCAGCATCCTGACGGCGTAGAGGCCATGCGCGGCGGCGACCGTCCGGAATGTTTCTTCGTCCTCGAAGGCCCACGTCATGGCCCTGCGGATTTCATCCGCATCGAATCTCGAACCATAGGGTTTCCAGCCGGGCAGTTCCTTGGCCGGATCAAGACCGCTTACGACGCCCGGCACCTCCTTGCTGAAGATTTGCGCGGAGCGGTGTACATCGCCGATGTACTGGGTGAGGACGGTGCCGAGGTGGGGGCGGGTGGAGGGGAGGTTGGTCTGGACCTTGGGGTCGCTCCAGAAGCGGACCGCCCATGAGGCGATCAGGGCGGACTTGTAGCCGCGTGATCCGCCCGGTGGCAGGTCGTGGTCGCGGAACTCCGTGGTGGCGGCCTGGATGGCCCAGCCGAGGTCGGCGTCGGCGTCGCCGAGCCAGGGGTGGGTGCGCATCAGGTACGCGAGGGGTTTGCGAGCGGGGTCGGTGAAGAAGTCCTGGGCCACGGCGGGGTGGTGGGCCAGGGCGATCAGGGCGGTGCCCATGGGGCTGAGGTCGCCGGGGGAGACGTCTCTGGGGCCGGGGAGCGTCCAGGGATCTCGGGGGAGGGACAGGTCGGGGGGATGGGCCAGGTCCTGGTCGTGCAGCTTGCGGACCAGGGTGAGCAGGAAGGTGTGGTCGAAGTCGCCGTCCTGGAGGAGTCTTTTCACGGCGAACGCGTCCTGGGGGTGGCCGATGTCCTCGATCAGGCGGTCGGCGTAGTCGGCGGCCAGGCGCATCCGGCCGACGCCGTGGGAGGCGGTGCCCAGCAGGGTGCTGAGCATGGTGAGGAACCTGTCCTGGGTGGCCGTGTCGTAGAGGAGGGGACGGTCGCCGGGCGGGAGGTCGGAGGAGTAGGCGCGGGCTATGAGCGATTTGAGTTCACGTGGCGGCATCAGGGTGAGGAAGGCCACGGCGAAGAACGGGTCGTTCTTGTGACGTTCGAGTTCGGCGACGGATTCTGCGTCGAGTGAATGGGATGCGATTTTTGCACGGAGTCGCGCGGCCAGTGCGGTGGCCGCGGCCGTGCCTTCGGAGGGGGATTTCGACAGCCATGGGGATTCGTCGGCCCACAGGACGCCGTCTTCGCCGGGGCGCCGGTCCGGGGTGGCGAGGATGAGGTCGAGACGGCCCTGGAGTGTGGGGATCCGGTCGTGCAGCTGGCGGCCGATGGTCGACAGCTGGGCCGGCCCCCACAGGGACAGGCCGAGGGTGGTGAGGGCTCGTTCGACTTGGAGGCCGATGTCGGGGAGCGTGCGGCCTGCTCGGTTCATGCCGTTGATGAGCTGGGTCATCAGGGCGGGGTCGATGCCCACGGGAGGGGTCATGAGGCGGGCTCGGACGGGTGCAGTGTGTCGAGCAGCCTCAGTGCCCGGGTGAAGAGGTCCTTGAAGCCGTGGTCCCAGGTGCGCAGGTCGGCGGCGAGGCTGTCGCCGGCGGGGCCCTTGAGCGCGCCGCCGTCCACCAGACGGATCAGGGCGGTCAGGTCGTTGGCGTGTTCGTCGCGCAGCCGTTCGATGTGACGCCGGGCGGCGGTTATTTCGTGCTGCGTCGCCATCATCACCCGATTTCGTTGCGCTTTGGGGGCGGGGGAGGGGTGGTCGATGGCATATTAGCCCGCCGCGTCGGCGTCGGTGAAATGAAAAAGGGGCCTCGCGTAATTCGGCTCTGGGCTGATGAATTAGAAGTGGGGAGTTCGTAATGATAAATAGACTAAACGCATTATTTGTTGGATAAAGGCGAGGAGGAAGTGTTGGGGTGGGTGTCAGGTGAAGGGAGACGAGCGCTGGTGGCGAGGCTGAGTGTGGAGGGCGCGGTGCTGCTGGGGGAGATGAGGGTGCGTCCTCTTGGGGGGACGGTCATGGGGTTTGCCCAAGAGGACGGATGGATGGACGGCCTAACGGTCATCCCCTGGGACGGCGTTCCGGGTGGCGGTGACGAGGTCGGCGACGACCTCGGCCGTCAGGCCGATGCCGAACGTGCGGAACTTGATCAACGGGATGCCGAGCGCCAGCCCCACCAACGGCGAATCGGTCCGGTCGAGGTCGGGCAGCCCCGGGGCCTGCCGGAGCCGTTCCTTCAGCACCCGGCCGCCCACCGGGTGCGCCAGCCACTCGCCCAGCGTGGACATCTCACTCAGTTCGCCCACATATCCGTCGCCGGGCGTGCTCAGCTCCGCGCGCAGCCGGATGTCCCGTGACGACGCGCCCACCTCGACGGTGAACGCGCCGGGGTCGATCCGCCAGCCGCCGCGCGTCACCGACCACCGCGCCAGGTCGCGCGGCCCGAGAGTGAGCCGTACGTGCTCGCTCGCCCCAGGGGCCAGGCCGACCTTGGCGAAGGCGCGCAGCCCGTGGCGGGGCCGCGAGGGATGTTCGGCCTCGAAGGCGACGTAGAGCTGGGCCACCTCCTGGCCGTGGCGGTCGCCGGTGTTGGTGACGGTGAAGGCGACGTCCCAGGTGTGCGGGCCGGTCTCGTGCACGTCCAGGTCGGAGTACTCGAACCGGGTGTAGGTCAGCCCGTGGCCGAAGGGGTAGGCGACCTCGGTGCCCAGCGTGTCGTGGTGCCGGTAGCCGACGTAGCGGCCCTCGCCGTACACGACGTGGCCGTCGGAGCCGGGGAAGTGCAGGTGGGACGGCACGTCGGCGAGGCGCAGCGGGATCGTCTCGGTGAGCCGTCCGGACGGGCTGTGCGTGCCGAGCAGCAGGTCGGCCAGCGCCGCGCCGCCCGCCTGGCCGAGCAGCCAGCCCTCCAGGACGGCCGAGGCGAGATGCCGCCACCCGGCCACCGACACGACCCCGCCGTTGGACAGCACGACGACCACCCGCGGGCACACCTCGGCCACCTGGTGCAGCAGCTCGACCTGGACGCCGGGCAGGTCGATCGAGGTGCGGTCGAAGCCTTCGGACTCGGCGGCCTCGGGCAGGCCGAGGAACACCACGGCCACCTCCGCCGCGGCCGCGCTCTCCACGGCCTCCCGGGCCAGGTCGGCGTCGGCCTGGCCGTCGAGCCGGTAGCCGGCGGCGAACGTCAGCCCCTCGACGGCCCGGCCGAGCGCGTCGAGCGCGGTGTCCAGGCGGGTGGGCACCACGTGCGAGCTGCCGTGGCCCTGGTAGCGCGGGGTGCGGGCGAGCTCGCCCAGCACGGCCACGCGCAGGCCGGGGGCGAGCGGCAGCACGCCGTCGTTCTTCAGCAGCACTGCGGAGGCGCGGGCGGCCTCGCGGGCCAGCTCGTGGTGCTCGTCGACGTCCCAGCCGTCGTGCCGCTCGCGGCCGGCGACGCGTTCGGCGAGCCCGGCCACGCGGCCCGCCGCCAGGTCGAGCACGGACTCGGGCAGGCGGCCCGAGCGCACCGCGTCCTCGATCAGGCCGTCGGTGCCGGTGGGCGGCATCTCCAGGTCCAGGCCGGCTTCGAGGGCCGCCACCCGGTCGTTGACCGCGCCCCAGTCCGACATCACCAGGCCGTCGAAGCCCCACTCCTCGCGCAGCAGGGTGGTCAGCAGCCAGCGGTGCTGGGAGGCGTACACGCCGTTGACGCGGTTGTAGGAGCTCATGATCGCGTACGGGCGGGCCTCGCGGACGATGTGCTCGAAGGCGGGCAGGTAGATCTCGCGCAGCGTGCGCTCGTCGACGTCCGCGCTGATCCGCATGCGGTCGGTCTCCTGGTTGTTGACCGCGAAGTGCTTCACGCAGGCCCCGACGCCGCGCGACTGGACGCCGGTGACCAGCGCCGCCCCCATCACCCCGGTGAGGTACGGATCCTCGGAGAAGTACTCGAAGTTGCGCCCGCACAGCGGCGACCGCTTGATGTTCACCCCCGGGCCGAGCACGACGTCCACCCCCAGCGCGGCGGCCTCCTTGGCCAGCGCCGCGCCCACCCGGCGGGCCAGCGCCGGGTCCCACGAGGAGCCGAGGGCCACGGCGGGCGGGAAGCACGTGGCGGGCTCGCTGCGGGTCAGGCCGAGCGCGTCGCCGGCGTCCTCGCGCTGGCGGCGGATGCCGTGCGGCCCGTCCGACAGCGTGAGCGCGGGCACCGCGTCGCGGACCGCCGTGGTGTGCCAGGTGTCGCTCCCGGACGTGAGCGACGCCTTCTCTGCCGTGGTGAGGTCGGGGGGGAGAGCCATGGAACACCTCGTTATCTGGGCTGCAGTCCTAGTTGCTTGAGGAAGGTGATGACGGCGGCACGCATGTCCACCTGGTCCGGGTCGAGCAGCCACTGCGTCTGCAGGCCGTCGACGAGCGCGATGAGCTGCTGGGCGACGGCGTCGGGATCGTGGTCGAGCGGCGGCGTGGCGCGTTCGAACAGGGCGCCGAGCAGCCACGCGGCCTGCCGGCGCAGCCTGCGGTAGCGCTGGACGAAGTAGTCGTGGGCGGGATGGCCGGGATCGGCGGCCTCGCCGGAGATCTTCACGTACAGCCCGACCAGGCCGGGCGTGCCCATGTTCCTGGCGACCTGCTCGACCGCGCGGTCGAGCAGCTCCTGCGGCGAGAGCCCGTCGTCGGGGCCGCCCATCAGCTCGCCGTCGACCTCGTCGCGGCGGCTGAGCACCTGGATGAGCAGGCTCTCCTTGCCGGGGAAGTGGTGCAGCAGCCCTGCGTGGGTCAGGCCCGCGTGCGCGGCGATGTCGCGCAGCGACACCGCGTGGAAACCCGAGCGGGAGAACAGCTCCGTGGCGGAGTCGAGGATGCGGGCGCGCGTGCGCTCGCCCTTGCTCCCTCGCCGTGGCGTCGGTTCGGTCACCGGCCGGCCTTTCTGGGTCTGGGGGCACGCGGGCTGCGAATGCGGGCCGGGGGACCGCGGGATCGGCCCTCCACCGGCTCGCCCAAGAACCTACCACGTGGTTAGTTTCGCGGACCAACGCCCGCGGCGGACCACGGCGGACCACGGCGGACCACGGCGTACCGCAGCGGACCACGGCCGACCGCGGCGGGCCCTAGAGCCAGTCGCGGCGTTTGAAGACCATGTAGAGCACCATGCACACCGCCGCCATCAGCAGGATCGCGAACGGGTAGCCGAACACCCAGTGGGTCTCGGGCATGAAGTCGAAGTTCATCCCGTAGATGGTGCCGACCAGCGTCGGGGCGAACAGGATGGCCGCCCACGCGGAGATCTTCTTGACCTCCTCGCCCTGCTGGATGCTGGCCTCGGTCATGCGGGCCATCTCCGCGTTCTGGGCCTGGGTCACCAGCGTGGAGTTGACCACCAGGATGTTCTGCAACATCTGGCGGAAGGCCGAGATGCGCTCGGTCACGGTGATCGCGTGGTCGGCGACGTCGCGCAGGTAGCTCTGCAGCTCGTCGTTGACGCCGTACTTGGCGGCGCCGGCGATGAAGCCGTGGATCATGCCCACCAGCGGCGCGGTGGCCCGCTGGAACTCGATCACCTCGCCGGACAGCTCGTAGACGCGCCGCGACACCGAGGGGTCGCCGCTGAAGACCTCGACCTCGATCTCCTCGATGTCCTTCTGCAGCCCGGCCACCACCGGCGCGTAACCGTCGACCACGGCGTCGAGGATCGCGTACAGGACGGCCTGCGGGCCCTGGCGCAGCAGGTCGGGGTCGGACTCCATGCGCTTGCGCACGCCCTGCAGGTCGGGGGCCTCGGCGTGGCGCACGGTGATCACGAAGTTGGGGCCGACGAAGACGTGCAGCTCGCCGAAGGCCACCTCCTCCACGTCGTCGAGGTAGCGGGCGGCGCGCAGCACCACGAACAGCGTGTCGCCGTAGCGGTCGGCCTTGGCCCGCTGGGAGCCGACGATCGCGTCCTCCAGCGCCAGCTCGTGCAGCTCGAACTCCTCGGCGAGCTTGACCAGCTCCCACTCCTTCGGACGGTAGAGGCCGATCCAGGCCATGCTGTCCGGCATCTGCTTGAGTCGTTCGAAGGCGTCGGCGAGCGAGCCGGGGTTGTCGACCCGCTCGCCGTTCTGGTAGACGGCGTTGTCGATCACGGTGGGCCGGTAGGGGTGCTCCTCGGCGGCGCGCGGGTCCATCGAGTGCTCCGGCGCCTCCTCGCGGTTGTCACCGCTGCGCCTGAACCCCTTCACCCTGGCCATGCACCCTCCGTTCCGGTTGCCGTGTCGACTACTTACTGTGGGGACACCAGGCTGTCGAGCTCCTGGGTCGCCCGGTCCCTGATGGTCTTGCGCCACATCGGCGTCCAGCCGAACAGCAGCCCCTGCGGCCTGCCGAGAGCCATTCTGGACCAGCGCCTGAAGTCGAAATCGTCGTGGTGGCGGACGATGAGGTCGTCCTCGAACCTGAACAGCGCGTCGATCTCGTTGACGACCGTGCGGCCGGTGGAGGAGAAGGTGTAGCTGGCCGTCCAGTGGGCCGAGCCGCTGAACTCGTCGGCCTGGACGTCGCGGTAGGCGGATCTCAGTCCGTCGCGCACGCCGAGCTGCAACCGCCACATCGCCATCACCCGGTCGCGGCCCTCGACCTCCTGGAAGATGGGGTCGCCGAAACTGATCTCGGGGTGGTAGCAGCGCTCCATGGCCGCGAAGTCCGCGCGACCCAGAGCGTCGTAGAAGGCGCTGATGAGCGCCACGTGCCGATCGTTCACCTTGCTATCGAATCATGGCCGCACCATTGTCCCAGCACACCGCCCGCAGCCACTGCTCGCTGAGATCCAGGCGGGCGAGTGCGTCGAGCTGGTGCGCGTAGGGGTACGGGATCGTCGGGAAATCGCTGCCGAGCACCACCTTCCCCGAAAGCCCGAGATCACGCAGAACCGGGCGCAATCGGTGGGGAAACGGCATGCCGCGCTCGGAGAAGTCGGTGAAGGCCATGGTGGTGTCCAGGGCGACCCGCTCATGGCGGACGGCCAGCTCGAAGAACGGCTCGTACTCGGGCATGCCCAGATGCGCGATCACCGCCCGCAGCCGCGGATGGGCGGCCAGCACCGCGCCGATCGGCCCCGGCCCCACGTGGCCGCCGGGCACGGGCACCGAGCTGGCGTGCACGACCACGGGCACGCCCGACTCCGCCAGCAGCCCCCAGACCTCGGTCAGCTCGGGCGCGGCCGGGTCGAAGCCGCCGACCTGGAGGTGCACCTTGAAGATCTGGACGCCGTCCGCCAGCGCCGCGCGCACATAGCCGGCGACGCCCGGCTCGGGGTAGAACGTCGCCGACGGCAGGCAGTCGGGGTTGCGGCGGGCGAAGTCGAGCGTCCAGGCGTTGAGGTCGCGGGCCATGTCCGGCCGGTGCGCGTACGCCAGGGCGGGGAAACGCCGTACGCCCATCTCGCGCAGCCTCGTCAGCCGCTCCTCGACCGGCTGTTCGTACTCGATCTTCCAGCCGGCGCCCATCAGCGGGCCGCCGTGGTTGAAGTGATGCCAGACCCGGCGTTCCATTCGTTCGGGCAGGAAGTGCACATGCAGGTCGATCACGCCCGGCAGCCCGAGGTCGCGCCACCACGCCGGAACGTCCGCGTCAGAATGTAGTTCTGCGGCCACAGCCGGGACTTTACCCGGCTAGTGTTTCTCCTCGATGGACATGCTCTGGACCCACCTGATCAAGGTTCAGCCTGACCCCGACCCCTGGGTCGTGCTGGTCTCGGCGCTGGCCGCGCTGGCGGTCGTCGCGTTCCGCACACCCTGGCAGGTGTCCAGGGGCCTGATCACGATCGCCCACGAGGGCGGCCACGCGGTCATGGCGCTGCTCACCCGGCGCAAGCTCGAAGGCATCCGGCTCCACTCCGACACCTCCGGCGTCACGCTGACCAGGGGCCGCCCCAACGGCCCCGGCATGGTGCTGACCGCGCTCGCCGGCTACCTGGCCCCCTCGCTGCTGGGGCTGGCCGCCGCCTGGCTGACCGAGCAGGGCCGCATCACGCTGCTGATCTGGAGCGTGCTGCTCTTCCTGGTGTGCATGCTGCTGCTGATCCGCAACCTCTACGGCGCGCTGATCCTGCTGGTCACCGGGGGCGCGGTGTTCGCCCTGTCCATGTACGCGCCCGCCGAGGTCCAGCAGATCGTGGCCATGGTCGCGACGTGGTTCCTGCTGTTCGGCGGCGTCCGGCCGATCGTCGAGCTGCAGCGCAAGCGGCGCCGGCGGCAGGCCAGAGACTCCGACGCCGATCAGCTCGCCCGGCTGACGTTCCTGCCCGGCGGCTTCTACGTCTTCTTCTTCCTGGTCGTGGCCGCCGTGTCGGTGGTGTTCGGGGCGTACCTGATGAACCCGTTGACCCCTTGAAAGCCGAAATTTCACATTAAACTCACCGGCAACAGGGGGGAGTGCCGTGTTGCCAGCCGAGGACGCGCCCGGCTACCGGGTGCTCGACCAGGCGGGCCAGGGCGGTTTCGCCGTCGTCTACCGCGCCTACCAGGAGCGCCTCGACCGGGTCGTGGCGCTGAAGGTCCTGTCGGTCGACCGGGTCGACCAGCGCACCATGCGCCGCTTCCAGCGCGAGCTCCGGCTCACCGGCCGCCTGACCGGCCATCCCAACGTCGTGACCGTCTTCGACACCGGCGTGACGCGCTCGGGCAAGCCGTACATCGCGATGGACTTCTTCGAGAACGGCTCGCTGCGCGACAGGGTCCGCAAGGAGGGGCCGCTCGGCGTGCCCGACGTGCTGCGCGCGGGCGTCAAGCTGGCCGGCGCGCTGGCCGCCGTGCACGAGGCCGGGGTGCTGCACGGCGACATCAAGCCGCAGAACATCCTCGTCTCCCGCTACGGCGAGCCCGCCATCGCCGACTTCGGCGTGGCCAGGGTGGTGGACAACGCGGAGATCTCGGCCACCTCCCAGGCGTTCACCCCGCTGCACGCCGCCCCGGAGGTGCTCACCGGGCAGCCGCACTCGGTCTCCGGCGACATCTACTCCCTGGGCTCGACGCTCTACCACCTGCTGGCCGGGCAGCCCGCCTTCCACAACCCGGCCGACCCGTCGATCGCGCCGCTGATGTACCGGGTGCTGAGCCTCGACCCGCCGCCGATCAACCGGCCGGACGTGCCGCCGGCGGTGTTCGGCACGATCCTGCACGCGATGTCCAAGCAGCCCGGGCTGCGGCCGGGCTCGGCCAGAGAGCTGGCGTGGCGGTTGCAGGAGGTGCAGGCCGAGCTGGGGTTGCCGGTGACCGACCTGGTGGGCCAGGATCCGGGGCCCGGGCCGGCGACGTCCACCGTCCCGCGCCGCCCGCGCGGCGGCCCGCAGGCCCCGCCGCACCCCGGCGACTCCTCCCTCCCCGCCACCGGCAGCCGCCTCCCCCACGCCCCCGCCCCGCCTCTGCCCGGCCGCGTGGGGAGCGTGGGCGGGGGAAGGCGGGAGGCCCCCACGACGGGGAACGTGGGTGGGGGAAGGCGGGAGGCCCCCACGACGGGGAACGTGGGCGGCGCTCGGCGCGGAGCCCCCACGACCGGAGACGTGGGCGGGGCGAGGCGGGAGGCGGTCACGGCGCCGCCTGCCGGGGCCGGGAGCCTCGGGAGGCGCCTGCTGATCGGGGGCTCGGTCGCGGCCGTGGCGATCGGCGGCACCGGCCTGGCCGTCTACCTGTCGCTGCAGCCGCCCGCCGGTTCGGGCCCCACCGACCGCCGCCCCGAGGCCGCGACCCCCGCGGCGACCCCCGCGGCGACCGCCGCCACCACCCCTCCGCCGATCAGCAAGCGGGACGTCGCCGCGCTCGCCCCCCGCAGGCTCAAGGTCACCGCCGACCGCGGCGCCCTGGTGGAGCTGAGCTGGGCGCTCCCGGCCGACGCCCGCCGCTACCCGGTCGTCCTGCAACGTACGCGGGCGGGCGGGGGCGACGTGACCGTCGTCGCCCTCGGCACGGGCGCCACCAGCGGCCGCGTCGCCGGGCTCGACCCGGACACCGGCTACTGCTTCCTGGTGGGCGTGCCGCTGCGCATCTCGGCGGCCACCACGGTCGCCTGGTCGAAGCCGGCCTGCGTCAGAGGGGCGCGCTCAGCCCAGTAGCTTGCGCGCCGCCTGCTCGATCTCCTCCTCCGACAGCAGCACGTGGTTGGCCGCGTCGCCCAGCGGGATGAAGCTGTCGGCCGAGGTCACCCGGGCCACCTGCCCGGTGAACCCGGCGTCGATCAGCTCGGTCGTCACGCCCTCGGACACGCCCCCGGAGTGGCGGGTCTCGTCGGCGATCAGCACTTTGCCGGTCAGCTCGGCCGCCCGCAGCAGGTCGTCCACCGGCAGCGGGGCCAGCCAGCGCAGGTCGAGGACGCGGCAGCCGTAGCCCTCCTGGGTGAGCCGGACCGCGGCGCGCAGGCTCATCCGCAGCCCGTTGCCGAACGTCACGATCGTCAGGTCACGGCCCTCGCCGTACGAGCGGGCCCGGCCGACGGGGACGTGCGTCTCGCGCCAGCGCCCCGGCGGCGTGTACGGCGCCAGCCAGCCGCCGTCGCCCTCCTCGAACAGGTCACGCGTGTGATAGAGCGCGATCGGCTCCAGGAACACGCAGACCGACCCGGCCGTACGGGCGGCGGCCAGGCAGGTGCGCAACATGGCGGCGGCGTCGTCGGGACGCGCGGGCGAGGCCAGGACCAGGCCCGGGATGTCGCGCAGCGCGGCCACCGCGTTGTCGTTGTGGAAGTGGCCGCCGAAGCCCTTCTGGTAGGCGTAGCCGGCGACGCGGACGACCATGCCGTTGGTGTAGGCGCCGCGCGAGAAGAACGACAGGGTGGCGCCCTCGCCGCGGATCTGGTCGAGCGCGTTGTGCAGGTAGGCCAGGTACTGGATCTCCGGCACCGGGAGCTGGTTGGACACCGCCGAGCCGAGCGCGAGGCCGAGGATGGCCTGCTCGTCGAGGAGCGTGTCGAACACCCGCGAGCCGCCGAACCGCTTCTGCAGCCCCCGGGTGACGCCGTAGACGCCGCCCTTTTTGGCGACGTCCTCGCCGAAGACCGTCATCTCGGGGTAGACCACCAGCGCGTCGGCGAGCGTGCGGTTGATGGTCTGCGACAACGTCAGCGGCTTCTCCGTCTCGGGCAGCGTGCCGGCGAAGGCCTTCTCCCTGATCGGGCCCTCGGCCGCGGTCGGGCTGATGTTGGCGATCAGCTCGGGGCGGCGCGGCGCGATCGGCTCCATGACCTCCGCGGCCGAGCCGAGCCGCGGGGCGCGGGTGGTCTCCAGGGCGATGCGCAGGATGTGCTCGCGCGCCGACTCGTACGTCTTGAGCAGCTCCTCCGGCGTCTCCAGACCGGCCTCCACCAGCAGCCGCGCGGTGCGGACGAGCGGGTCGCGCTCCAGGTCGGCCCGCAGCTCCCGCTGGGTGCGGTAGGCCGACTCGACGTCGGACCCGGCGTGCCCCATCAGCCGCACGGTGGACAGGTGCAGGAACGCGGGGGAGCGGTTGGCGCGGACGTGCTGGACGGCGAGCGTGGCGGCGTCGTAGGCGTCGGCCAGGTCGCAGCCGTCGGCGGCGAAGTAGGCGATGCCCGGCCGCCGCGCCGCCGCCTCCACCCAGCCCTTGGGGGTGCGGACGCTGATGCCGATGCCGTTGTCCTCGCACACGAACAGGATGGGCAGCGGCTGCCCCTGGAAGGTGGCGTAGGAGGCGGTGTTGAGCCCGGTCAGGGCGCTGGCGTGGTTGATCGAGGCGTCGCCGAAGCTGCACACGGCGATGGCGTCGGGCGGCCAGGCCGACCGGTCGCCGAGCGCGGCGGCCCGTTCGATGGCGAAGGCCACGCCCACGGCGCGTGGCAGGTGGCTGGCGATCGTCGAGGTCTGCGGGATGACGGCCAGGTGGGGGTGGCCGAACACCTTGTGCCGGCCGCCCGCGATCGGCTCGTCGGCGGCCGCGGTCAGGCCCATCAGCACGTCGCGCAGGCCCTGCTCGGGCAGCCGGCCGGCCTGCTCGGACCTGGTCAGGTAGAAGGCGCCGGACCGGTAGTGCAGCAGCGCCGGGTCGCTCGCCCGGGCCGCGGCGGCGACCGCCGCGTTGCCCTCGTGGCCGGCCGACCCGATCGTGTAGAAGCCCTCGTTCTGCTCGCGGAGCCAGCGGGCGGCGATGTCGAGCAGGCGGCTGTCGAGCTGGCGCTGGAACAGGGTCCGGCACCGGTCGCCGGTGAGCGACGTGCCCTCGCGCACCGGGCCGCCGGGATCTCGGGCAGGGCCTGACTTCAGCGCCTCAACGGATTGGATGAAATGTGTCTCAACAGTGTCGCGCGCCACACCCTGATTATGTCCGTCATCGCCGCCGCCGTCTGCCGGAGTGCATGACAGATTGTGGTCCGGTCCGTTTAACCCTGGTCCATGACCGTTTGCAGAGGTTTACGGCGTATCGGGGGTTTTCGTACAGCGGGAATCGCCGGCGGCCAGTTAGTGATGGTTAACGCTGGCTTCGATCGCGGCGCGGGCCATCGTGTGCAGCAGGGGGCGCATGTCGTGCGGGGGCAGCTCGCCCGCGCTGTGCGGCGTCGAGTTGAGCAGGCCGAACACCGCGTGCGTCGCCGCGCGCAGCCGGGCCGGCGGGCACGCCGGGTGCAGCTCGGCCAGCACGGTCACCCACTCCTCGACGTAGAGCCGCTGCAGCCGCCTGATCCTGCGCCGCTCCGGCTCGGGCACGTTTCCCAGCTCGCGGTCGTGCACGGTGATCAGCGCCGGCTGGTCGAGCGCGAACGTGATCTGCACGTTGAGCAGCGCGTCGAGCGTCTCGGCCGGGCCGCCGGAGGAGGTCGCCACCGCCACCGCCGACTCCCGCAGCCGGGAGCTGACGTCGAGCAGCATCTCGGCGAGCAGCGCCTCCTTGCCGCTGAAGTGCCGGTAGAGCGCGGGACCCGAGACGCCGACCGCGCCCCCGATGTCCTCGATGGAGACCCCGTGGAAACCGCGGGCGGCGAACAGCCGGGCGGCCGCCGCGAGGATCTCCATGCGCCTTCTGCCGCGCTCGCGGGTAGGTGTGGAGGCAGTGGTCACGTCTCACATGCTAGACGATTACGTTAATGATGACTAACATCTCGGCCATGACGAGAGGGGACTCATGAGCGACTGGCCGGTGCTGAAGTCGGCCGTGGAGCCCGGGAGCGAGGCGTACAAGCGCAACGCCGAGCTCAACGAGAGGCTGGCCGCCGAGCTGCTCGAACGGCTGGCCGCGGCGGCGCTCGGCGGTCCCGAGCGGTCGCGGCAGCGCCACGTCGAGCGGGGCAAGCTGCTGCCGCGCGACCGCGTCGACGGGCTGCTCGACCCGGGTTCCCGCTTCCTGGAGCTGTCGCCGCTGGCGGCCGGCGGCCTCTACGACGACCAGGCGCCCGCCGCCGGGATCATCACCGGCGTCGGCAGGGTGGCCGGGCGCGAGTGCGTGGTCGTGGCCAACGACGCGACCGTCAAGGGCGGCACGTACTACCCGATGACCGTCAAGAAGCACCTGCGCGCGCAGGAGGTGGCCCTGCACAACCACCTGCCCTGCATCTACCTGGTCGACTCCGGCGGCGCGTTCCTCCCCAGACAGGACGAGGTCTTCCCCGACCGGGAGCACTTCGGGCGCATCTTCTACAACCAGGCCACGATGTCGGCCCGCGGCATCCCGCAGATCGCCGCGGTGCTCGGCTCGTGCACCGCCGGCGGCGCGTACGTGCCGGCCATGAGCGACGAGGCGGTCATCGTCCGCGGCCAGGGCACGATCTTCCTGGGCGGTCCGCCCCTGGTGAAGGCGGCCACCGGCGAGGAGGTCACGGCCGAGGAGCTGGGCGGCGGCGACCTGCACTCCCGGGTCAGCGGCGTCACCGACCACCTGGCCGAGGACGACGCCCACGCCCTGGCCATCGTCCGCGACATCGTCTCGACGCTGGCCCCCCGGGCGCCCCGTCCCTGGGACACGGTCGCGCCCGAGGAGCCGCGGCACGACCCGCGCGACCTCTACGGCCTCGTCCCGGCCGACACCCGCCAGCCCTACGACGTGCGCGAGGTCATCGCCCGCCTGGTGGACGGCTCGCGCTTCCTGGAGTTCAAGGCCGAGTACGGCTCCACCCTCGTCACCGGCTTCGCACACCTGCACGGCCACCCGGTGGGCATCGTGGCCAACAACGGCATCCTGTTCAGCGAGTCGGCGATGAAGGGCGCGCACTTCATCGAGCTGTGCGACCAGCGCCGCATCCCGCTGGTGTTCCTGCAGAACATCAGCGGGTTCATGGTCGGCAAGGCGTACGAGGCGGGCGGCATCGCCAAGCACGGCGCCAAGATGGTGACGGCCGTGTCGTGCGCGCGGGTGCCCAAGTTCACGGTGGTGATCGGCGGCTCGTTCGGGGCGGGCAACTACGCCATGGCCGGACGGGCGTACTCGCCCAGGTTCCTGTGGATGTGGCCCAACGCCCGCATCTCCGTCATGGGCGGCGAGCAGGCGGCGAACGTGCTGACCACGGTCGGCAACGCCGACCCCGACGCCATCCGCGCCCAGTACGAGCACCAGGGCAACCCCTACTACTCCACCGCCCGGCTCTGGGACGACGGCGTGATCGACCCGCTCGACACCCGCACCGTCCTCGGCCTTGCCCTGTCCGCGGCGGCCAACGCGCCGCTCGAACCCGCCGGCTACGGCGTCTTCCGGATGTGATCATGTTCTTCGACCGTGTTCTCATCGCCAACCGGGGCGAGATCGCCGTCCGGGTCGTCCGGACGCTGCGCGCGCTCGGCATCGAGTCGGTGGCGGTGTTCACGCCGCCCGACGCGGGCGCCAGGCACGCCCGCGAAGCAGACATCGCCCTCGAAGTCTCGAAATATCTGGACATCGAGGCGATCGTTGAGGCGGCGCTCGCCTCCGGCGCGCAGGCCGTGCATCCCGGCTACGGCTTCCTGGCCGAGAACGCCGCCTTCGCGCGGCGCTGCGCCGAGGCCGGGCTGGTCTTCGTCGGCCCGTCCCCCGAGGCCATCGACGCCATGGGCGACAAGATCCGGGCCAAGGCCACCGTGTCGGCGGCCGGGGTGCCGGTCGTCCCCGGCGGGGCCGAGCCGGGCGACGACCTGGCGCGGTGGGCCGACTTCCCGGCGCTGATCAAGCCGTCCGCGGGCGGCGGCGGCAAGGGCATGGTGCTGGTGCGCTCGGCCGCCGAGCTGCCCGACGCGCTGGAGTCGGCCCGCCGTACGGCGCGGGCGGCGTTCGGCGACGGCACCCTGCTCATCGAGCGCTACGTCGAGAACCCCCGGCACATCGAGATCCAGGTCATGGCCGACGCCCACGGCAACGTCGTGCACCTGGGCGAGCGCGAGTGCAGCCTGCAACGCCGGCACCAGAAGATCATCGAGGAGGCGCCGTCGCCCTTCGTGACCCCCGGCATGCGCGCCGACATGGGCGCCGCGGCCGTCGAGGCCGCCCGCTCGGTCGGGTACGTCGGCGCGGGCACGGTCGAGTTCATCGTCGACGGCACCACCGGCTCCTACCACTTCATGGAGATGAACACCCGGCTCCAGGTCGAGCACCCGGTCACCGAGCTGGTCACCGGCCTGGACCTGGTGGAGCTGCAACTACGTGTCGCGGCCGGCGAGCCGCTGCCGTTCGGCCAGGAGCAGGTGCGGCTCGACGGCCACGCCGTCGAGGCGCGCGTCTACGCCGAGGACCCGGCGCGCGGCTTCCTGCCCAGCGGCGGGCGCGTGCTGGCCCTGCGCGAGCCCGGCGGCGACGGGCCGGGCCGGGTGCGGGTCGACTCCGGCCTGGCCGAGGGCGGGGTCGTCGGCAGCGACTACGACCCCATGTTGTCCAAGGTGATCGCCTGGGCGCCGGACCGGGAGGCGGCGCTCAGGTCGCTCGACCGGGCGCTGGCCCGCACCGCGGTGCTGGGCGTGGTCACCAACGTGCCGTTCCTGCGCGCCCTCGTCCGCCACCCCGAGGTCGTGGCGGGCGAGCTGGACACCGGCCTGGTCGAACGGGTGCTGCCCGAGCTGCTGCCGGAGTCCGGCGTGCCGCGCGACGTGGCCGCGGCGGCGGCGCTGATCTTCCACACGCTGCCGCAGGGCCCCGACCCCTGGCAGGTCACCGACGGCTGGCGGGTCGGCGCGCCCGCCTGGACGACCTGGCGGCTGGAGTCGCGCGACGGCGTGCACGCGGCGCCCGTCCGCGGCCTGCCCGGCCGGTCGGCCGAGGTGCTGCTCGACGGAGAGGCGGTGCCCGCCCGGATCACGACTGGCGGCGGCGAGGCGGCCGTCACGCTCGGCGGCCGGACCGCCCGCTACCTGACCGCCCGCCATGGCGACACACTCTGGCTCGGCAAGGACGGCGAGTCGTGGGCGTTCACCCGCCACCTCATCGGCGACCCGGGCGACCGGCCCGGCGCCGCGGGGACGGGCGACGGCGTGGTCAGGAGCCCCATGCCCGGCACGGTCCTGCTGGTCAAGGCGCAGCCGGGCGACCGGGTGAGCAAGGGGCAGCCGCTGGTCGTCGTCGAGGCCATGAAGATGGAGCACACGGTCACCGCCCCCTGTGACGGCGTGGTCGTCGAGCTGCCCGTCCAGCCGGGCAGGCCGGTCGACATGGACGCCGTGCTGGCCGTGGTCACCGGTGAGGAGGCGTGATGCCGTACCGCATGCGAGGGCTTCCCGAGCGGGTCACGGTCTACGAGGTGGGCCCGCGCGACGGCCTGCAGAACGAGTCGGCGATCGTGCCGGTCGAGGTGAAGGCCGAGTTCATCGACCGGCTGGCCGACGCCGGCCACCAGGTGATCGAGGCGACCAGCTTCGTGCACCCCAAGTGGGTGCCGCAGCTGGCCGACGCCGGTGAGCTGCTCGGCCGCCTCGACCGCAGGCCCGGCGTGCGCTACCCGGTGCTGGTGCCCAACGAGCGCGGGCTCGACCGCGCGCTGGAGCTGGGCGTCACCGAGATCGCGATCTTCGCCAGCGCCACCGAGACCTTCGCCGCCAAGAACCTCAACCGCACGCTGGAGAGCCAGTTCGACATGTTCGAGCCGGTCGTGGCCAGAGCGCTGGAGCACGGGGTGCGGGTGCGCGCGTACGTGTCGATGTGCTTCGGCGACCCCTGGGAGGGGCCCACGCCGGTCGCGCAGGTCGTCGCGGTCGGCGAGCGGCTGCTCGGGCTCGGCTGCTACGAGCTGTCGCTCGGCGACACGATCGGCGTCGGCACGCCGGGCCACGTCACCGAGCTGATCGGCGCGTTCGGCGGCCCCGAGCGGCTGGCCGTGCACTTCCACGACACCTACGGGCAGGCGCTCGGCAACACGCTGGCCGCCCTGCAGGCGGGCGTGACCACCGTCGACGCCTCCACCGGCGGCATCGGCGGCTGCCCGTACGCCGAGTCCGCCACCGGCAACCTGGCCACCGAGGACCTCGTGTGGATGTTGTCGGGGCTCGGCATCGAGACCGGGCTCGACCTGGACAAACTCGTGTCCACCAGCACCTGGCTGGCCGAGCGGCTGGGCCGGCCCAGCCCCTCGCGCGTCGTCCAGGCCCTCGCGAAAGGCTGATCATGCTGAACGACGAATACCAAGAGTTGCGCAAGACCGTCGAGGCGTTCGCCCGTGACGTGGTGGCGCCCGTGATCGGCGACTACTACGAGCGCGAGGAGTTCCCCTACGACATCGTGCGCAAGATGGCCGACATGGGGCTGTTCGGCCTGCCGTTCCCGGAGGAGTACGGCGGCATGGGCGGCGACTACTTCGCGCTGTGCCTGGCCCTTGAGGAGCTGGCCCGCGCCGACTCCAGCGTGGCGATCACCCTGGAGGCCGCGGTCTCGCTGGGCGCGATGCCGATCTACCGGTTCGGCACCGACGAGCAGCGCCAGGAGTGGCTGCCCCGGCTGGCCTCCGGCGAGATGCTGGGCGCGTTCGGGCTGACCGAGCCCGGCGGCGGCTCCGACGTGCCGGGCGGCATGCGGACGACCGCCGTGCTCGACGGCGGCGAATGGGTGATCAACGGGACGAAGGCGTTCATCACCAACTCCGGCACCGACATCACCGGCGTGATCGGCGTGGCCGCGCTCACCGGCGAGCGGGAGATCTCCACGATCCTGGTGCCGAGCGGCACGCCGGGGTTCACCGTCTCCAAGAAGTACTCCAAGGTCGGCTGGAACGCCTCCGACACCCGCGAGCTGTCCTTCTCCGACTGCCGGGTGCCCGCCGCCAACCTGCTCGGCGAGCGCGGCCGCGGCTACGCGCAGTTCCTGCAGACCCTCGACGAGGGCCGCATCGCCATCGCCGCCCTCAGCGTGGGCCTGGCCCAGGGCTGCGTGGACGAATGCCTCAAGTACGTCAGGGACCGCAAGGCGTTCGGCCACCCGATCGGCCACTACCAGGCCATCCAGTTCAAGATCGCCGACATGGAGGTGCGCGCCCACACCGCCCGGCTGGCCTACTACCACGCGGCCGAGAAGATGCTGGCCGGGGCGCCGTTCAAGAAGGAGGCGGCGATCGCCAAGCTGGTGTCCTCGAACGCGGCCATGGACAACTCCCGCGACGCCACCCAGGTGTTCGGCGGGTACGGCTTCATGAACGAGTTCCCGGTCGGCCGCTTCTACCGCGACGCCAAGATACTGGAGATTGGCGAGGGCACCAGCGAGGTGCAGCGCATGCTCATCGCCCGCCAGCTCGGCCTCGGCGACCTCTGACCGGAGGCCGTTTCGCACGCCGTACCGGACGTCACGGCACACTCCCGTGGCACGATGGACGAAAGGGCACAGAGGTTCTAGTGTCGTACCTCATGACGGCGGACGATCTTCTCATCAGGAGGGCGGAGAAGGCGGACGCGGACGAGGTGTTCGCGTTGGCGCGCGAGTTCGGGCTGACCTTCAGGCCGGAGCGGGCGGCCTTCGACGCCGCGCTCCCGCAGCTCCTGCGCAACGAGGACGCCCTGCTGCTCACGGCCGTGGTGGGCGGGCGCGTCCACGGGTACCTGCTGGGGTTCGTGCACCTGACGCTGTTCGCCAACGGGCCGGTCGCCTGGGTCGAGGAGGCGATGGTCCAGTCGGGCTCGCGCCGGCAGGGCATCGGCCGCCGGCTGCTGGAGGAGTTCGAGGCGTGGGCCCGTACCCGTCAGGCCGGGTACGTGGCGATGGCCACCCGGCGGGCGCCGGAGTTCTACCACGCCCTGGGCTACGAGGCGTCGGCGACCTTCTTCCGCAAGGTTTTGCGCTGACAGACGACGGCCCGGAGTTTCGGTCCGTTTTGTCGGTGTTTGATGGCATCCTTGGGGCGTGAGCATTCACACCGTCAGCCCCTTGTTCGTCGGGCGCGCCCGCGAGCTGCACGCTCTGGGCGACGCCCTGGCCAGAGCACGTGCGGGCGCGTCGTCCACCGTGCTCGTCGGCGGCGAGGCGGGGGTCGGCAAGACCCGCCTGATCAGCGAGTTCATCGACCGGGCGGGCGATGCGCGGGTGCTCGTCGGCGGCTGTCTGGAGCTGGGCACCGAGGGCCTGCCGTTCGCGCCGTTCACGGCCGTGCTGCGCGGGCTCGTGCGCGAGCTCGGGCGCGACGGCGTGGCGGCGCTGGTGCCCGGGGGCACGACACGCGGGCTGGCCCGGCTGCTGCCCGAGTTCGGCGAGCCGGACAAGGACGGCGCCGAGGCGCGGGCCCGGCTGTTCGAGCAGGTGCTCGGGCTGCTGGAGCGGCTGGCCGAGGAGCGTCCGGTGCTGCTGGTGGTCGAGGACGCCCACTGGGCCGACCGTTCCACCCGTGACCTGCTGTCGTTCCTGGTCCGCTACCAGCGCACGGCGGCCCGGCTGATGATCGTGGTCACCTACCGCACCGACGAGCTGCACCGCACCCATCCGCTCCGGCCGATGCTGGCCGAGCTGGGCCGCATCGAGTGGGTGAGCCGGATCGAGCTGCGCCGCCTCACCCGCAGGGAGGCCGTCGCGCAGGCGGCCAGCATCCTGCGGCGCGAGCCGTCGGCCGTCGCGATGGACCTCATCTACGCCCGCAGCGAGGGCAACCCGCTGTTCGTCGAGGCGCTGCTGAGCGAGGCCGACGGCGGCGACATGCTGCCCGAGTCGCTGCGCGACCTGCTGCTGGCCAGCGTCGAGCGGCTGCCCGACGAGACCCAGGAACTGCTGCGCGTGGCCAGCGCGGGCGGCCAGCGCATCGAGCACGACCTGCTGAGCGCCGTGGCCGGGCTCGACGACACCGCCCTGTCGCGGGCGCTGCGCCCGGCCGTGGCGGGCAACGTGCTGGTGGTCGACGGCGAGGGCTACGGCTTCCGGCACGCGCTCATCCGCGAGGCGCTCCACGACGACCTGCTGCCCGGCGAGCACACCCGGCTGCACACCCGCTACGCGCAGGCGCTCGAACGCGACCTGTCGATCCTGCCCGCCCCGCGCGGCGCGATCGAGCTGGCCCACCACTGGCACTCCGCCCACGACTCCACCTGGGCGCTGGTCAGCGCCTGGCGCGCGGCCGCCGCGGCCCGCAAGTCCACCGCCTACGACGAGCAGCTCAGGATGCTCTCGCGGGTGCTGGAGCTGTGGGACCAGGTGCCCGACGCCGCCGAGCGCATCGGCTGCGGCCGCCTCGACGTGCTCAGGCAGACCTCCACGGTCGCCCACCTCGCCGGCGAGTACGAGCGCAGCCTGGCCCTGGCCGGGGCCGCACTCGCCGAGGTCGACCTCGACGCCGACCCGATCACCGCGGCCACCCTGCTGCGCCAGCGCGGCCTGACCCGCTACGACCTGGGCCGCGCCGGATATCTCGACGACCTGCGCCAGGCGGCCGAGCTGGTGCCCGCCGAGCCGCCGAGCAAGCTGCGCGGCCAGGTCCTGGAGACGCTGGCGCGCATGCTGCACCGTCCGGAGGACTGGCCGGAGAAGCTGGCGACGGCGCAGCTCGCCATGGAGATCGGCCACCAGATGGGCGACGCGAACGTCGAGGCCCACGCGCTCATCAGCCTCGCCTGGGCGCGGTCGCGCTTCTCCGACATCGAGGCGCAGCTCGGGCAGTTCGCCGAGGCCCGCCGGGTCGCCCGCGCCCAGGGCGCCTACAACGCGCTGATGCGCTGCGCGATCTCCGAGTCCGACGCGCTGGAGGGCGCCGGACGGCACGAGCGGGCCGCCCAGGTCGCCCGCGAGGGCGTGCAGGAGGCCGGGCACTACGGCCTGGCGCGCACGTCCGGCACGTTCCTGGCGATCAACCTGACCGAGCCGCTGCTGTCGCTGGGCCGCTGGGACGAGGCGCTGCAGGTGGTCGAGCAGGCGCTCGACCTCGCGCCGCCGGCCCCCTACCGGGCCAGTCTCCAGGGGTTCCTGGCGGACATCGCGCTAGCGCGGGGGGAGATCGACCGGGCCGACAAGCTGCTGTCGTCCTCCGCCAGCGTGTTCGCGCGCGGCACCTACCGGGACCAGACCGTGCTGCCGCAGCTGCGCAGGCAGGTTCTGCTGCTGCGGGCCCAGGGGCGGCTCGGCGAGGCGCTGGAGGCCGCGTCGCGGGGGCTGGAGAACCAGGACCTGCTGCCCTCGCCGCGGTACGCCTGGCCGCTGCTGGTGACGTTCGCGCAGCTCGCCCGGCCCGCTCTCGGCGAGGGCGGCGCGCCGTACGCGGGGGTCGCGGCGGCCCTCGTGGCGCGGCTGCGGGAGGTGGCGCGGGAGTTGGCCGTCGACGGCGACCTGCAGGAGGCGCAGCGGCTGACGTTCGCGGCGCTGACCGGGCCGGAGGAGGGGCTCGGCGGGGCAGCCCAGCTCAAGGCGTGGGAGTCGGCGGTGGCGGCCTGGGCGGGGTTGCGGCAGCCGTACGCGGAGGCGCAGTGCCTGGTGGGGGCCGCCCAGGCGGCGCTGGCCCAGGGCGACCGGCGCGCCGCGGCCGCGATGGTGACGCGGGCGCGGGAGCTGGCCGCGCAGCTGGGCGCCACGCCGCTGCTCGAACAGCTCGACGTGTTCGGACGGCGGGCCCGCGTCGGCGGCCCCGACGAACCCGAAGGGCCGCCGCTGGGGCTGACCGCGCGCGAGCTGGAGGTGTTGCGCGAGGTGAGCAACGGGCGCAGCAACCGGGAGATCGCCGAGGCGCTGTTCATCTCGGTGAAGACGGTCAGCGTGCACGTCTCCAACATCCTGGCCAAGCTGGGCGTCGCCACCCGCGGCGAGGCGGCGGCCACGGCCCACCGGCTCGGCCTGTTCGGGTGACCGCGCAGGAGCGTCAGCCGGTGAGCTGGGCCTCCAGGCGGTAGCCGTCCACCGTGACGTAGACCTGGTCGCCGGGGCGGGCGTTCAGGCGCATGAGCACCGGCTGCAACGAGTCGAAGACCGGCTGGTGGCCCTGCCAGACCAGGACGATCGCGTTGTCGCCGGGGCCGGTCACCGACAGCAGGGTGCCCGGACGCATGCCGAGCTGGGCCGCGTAACCCTCCGGCACCGGCACCGGGCCGCCCCTGAGGTGTTCCGGGGTGACCTCGATGCGCTGCCAGCGACGCGGGTCGGACGACGGGCTGGGCAGCGGTGGAGGCGGCGTGGACGGCGTTCCGGCCAGGCTGCCGGGCAGCATGCCCGACCGGCCGCCGGACAGCGCCGACAACGTGGCCAGGGCCGCCGAGGGGTCGATCGAGTTCGCGCCCGCCGTCGGGATGGGCTGGCCGCCCCGGTGGTGGTGGCCGTTGGCGCCCGGCGTACGGCGGGGGAGGGGCTGGGCGGGCTGCGGGGAGGCGTCCGCCGGGCCGGGGGCCGACTCCGAGGGCAGGGCGTCGAGCCACGCCTTGGCGGAGTGGGCGCGGATGCCCAGCTCGGCCAGCAGCTCGACGACGTCGGTGTCCGGCGGGGCGGCGGCCAGGAGCTGCCGCGTACGGGCCTGGAGGCCGTGGATGTCGCCGACGACCAGCCAGCCGTCCTGGAGGCGGCGGTCCGGCATGAGCGTCACCAGCACCCGCCACAGGGGCGTGCGCAGCGACGGGACCATCGCCGGGTGGGCCGGGTCGGCGCCGATGAGCTGTTCCTCGGTGGCCGCCGCGCCGAGCCATTCGGTGAGCCGGAACATGTGCCCGGTGACCGGCGCGGACTCCGACGAGCGCAGCCAGTGCAGGACGCGTTCCTCGGCGGTGCGCTGGGCCTGGGAGAGCACGTCGCGGTCCACCAGCAGCTTGTGGGCCAGGGTGCGCAGGCTGACCGGGTCCTCGGCGAACAGCCGGTGCACGGCGACGGCCAGCTCCAGCTTGTCCAGGCCGCGGAACAGGCCGTCCACGACGCGGACCATCGCGTGGTCGGGGTCGGCGGGCGCCGGGCCGGGAGCGGCCGTCCCGCCGGGGACGGGGGCGGCGTACGGGGGGCCGTCGGCGCCGGCCTGCGGGCCGCCGTCCGGACGCCCGGCGGTGGGCCGCTGCGGCAGCCGCGCACCACCCTGCGCCGGGAACGACCCGGTCTGCGGGCCGTCGGCGGGCTGGGCGGGGAACGACCCGGTCTGGCGGGTGGCGTCGGGCTGCGCCGGGAACGAGCCGGTCTGGCGGCCGCCTTCGGGCTGCGCCGGGAACGAGCCGGTCTGGCGGGTGGCGTCGGGCTGGGCGGTGAAGGAGCCGGTCTGGTGTCCCTGGGCGTTCTCCGGCGGCGGGGCGAACGAGCCGGGCTGCTGGGCCGCGGCCGGACGCTGCGGCAGGCCGCCCTCACCGGCCGGGGCCTGCTGCGGGGCGCTCTGGGGCTGGGCCGGGAAGGCGTCGCTGTGCGGGGTGAAGGCGGGCGGACGCTGGGGGCCGCTGCCGGGCTGGGCGGCGTACGCACCGGGTTCGGCCACGGGGACGGCCGGGAAGGAGCCCGTCGCGCCGCGCGCGAGCGGGCGGGTGACGTCCGGCGAGCCGGACTGCTGGGCGGGTACGGCCTCCCGCTGCGCCGGGATGCGCCCGAGCACCTCGCGCAGGACCGAGCCGACCACCACCTCGGGCGTGGCCGACGGGGTGCCCAGATCGCCGGGCGACAGGCGGCGCAGCCGCTGCCAGCCGCCGAGGCCGGCGATCGCCGTACGGGTGGCCTCCGGCCAGCCGGGCAGCGCCGGATCGACCTGATGGACGGCGAGCGCGGGAAGCAGGTCCACCAGCGGCAGATGGTCCCAGCGGGAGGAGATCAGCCGGGCGAGCCGTTCGCAGACCCAGTCGAGACCCGCCGTGCCGAGCGCCCTGGACACCGCGAGCGAGGACCACCACCCCGCCGGCAGCCGCGGATCACCCAGCACCTCGGCCACCTGCTGAGGGCGGCTCCAGCGCAGAGCAGGGACGAGGTCGCTCAGGCAGATCGATGACTCGACTTCCATCGGCGGACCTTAACCTCCCCAGTGGGCCGCGTGGGCAACCCGGTACGCATGTGGCTAATGGTGCAGCCTACGCGGCAAGCTATCAATCAGTGTGAATAGGGTAAAGACGGTTCAGATCCAAACCGTACCGTGGACGGCCGCCCACCTGGGCCACACATTGCGCACCGGCACGGCAACCCGCCTCCAGCGCGAGCGCGGCGCCCGCCCCCTGAAGGGTGGCGGCGAGATACCCGGCCGCGAAGGCGTCACCGGCGCCCGTGGAGTCCACGACCTCGGCGGACACGCCCGCGCACGTCGCCGTGACCTTGCCGTCCACCGCCACCAGCGCGCCCTCGGCGCCCAGCTTCACGACGGCCGTGCCGTACGTCTCGCTCAGCAGGACGGCGGCCCGTTCCGGCGAGGTGACGCCGGTCAGGACCAGCGCCTCGTCCAGGTTCGGGATGATCAAATCGGCCGCGGACGTCTCCCGCATGAAACGTTCGACGCCGAAGTCCCGCAGCGGGCCCGTCGAGGCCGGGTCGATGCTGACCGGCACCCCGGCGGCCACGGCGTCCCGGACGGCGGCCCTGGCCAGGCGGAGGCCGGGCGCCGCGAACAGCGTGTAACCCGACAGGTGCAGCCGGCCGACCCCGTCGAGCAGGGACGGGTCCCAGTCGGCGTCGGAGATCAGCCCGCCCGCGCCGCGGTTGGTGAGCATGGACCGTTCGCCGGTCTTGTCCACCATGGCGATGACGACCGCCGTGGGATGCTCCCGGTCCACCACCACGTGGGGCCGGACGCCGGTCCTGACCAGCTCGGTCGTGTGCCACTCGCTGCTGTCGTAGCCGAGCTTGGCCAGCAGCCGCGAGTCGGCCCCCAGGTGGGCGGCCCAGGCGGCGGTGTTCGCACCGGAGCCGCCGGGGCGCAGCACGATCTCCGCGGCGGTGTCGGCGCCCGCCATGACCGGGGAGCCGTGCAGCGCCACCACGTCGGTGACGACGTCACCGATCACCAGGAGACCGGTGTCGCTCACGCCCGCGACCAGGCCACGGCGATCTCGGCGGCCAGGGCGGTGTTCCCGCGCACGGCGGCCAGGTTGGCCTCCAGCGACGCGCCGCCGGTGCCGTTGACGAGGTAGCTGAGCAGGAACGGCGTGATCGCCTGCCCCTTGACGCCCTCGCGCTCGGCGGCGGCCAGCGCCTCGGCCAGCACGCGGTCGTGCAGAGCCGGGTCGAGCTGCCGGTCCTCAGGCACCGGGTTGGCGACGATGAACGCGGTCTCCGGGCCGGCCAGCGCGTCCTGGCCGCGCATGACGGCGGCGGCGTCCTCGGGCGACTCGATCCGCCACTCGATCGGCTGGCCGGAGGAGTTGAGGTAGAAGCCGGGGAAGGTGTCGGTGCGGTAGCCCGCCACGGTCACGCCGCGCGTCTCCAGCCGCTGCAGCGTGGCCGGCACGTCGAGGATCGACTTCACGCCCGCGCAGACGACCGTGATGCGGGTGCGGGCCAGGGTGTCGAGGTCGGCGGACTCGTCCTGGTCCTCGGTCCAGCCGCGGTGCACGCCGCCCAGACCGCCGGTCGCGAAGATCCGCACGCCGGCGCGGGCGGCCAGGAACGACGTGGCCGACACGGTGGTCGCCCCGCTCGCCTTCAGCGCGGCGGCCAGCGGCAGGTCGCGCTGGCCCAGCTTGCGCAGCCCGGACTCGGTGGCGATGCGCTCCAGCTCCAGCTCGTTCAGGCCGATCCTGGCCACGCCGTCGAGGACGGCGATCGTCGCCGGGACCGCGCCCGCCGCGCGGACCACTCCCTCCAGCTCGCGGGCCACCTCCAGGTTGCGCGGCTGCGGCAGGCCGTGGGAGATGATCGTGGACTCCAGGGCCACGACGGGCGCGCCGCCCGCCAGGGCCTCGGCGACCTCGTCGGACGGCTGGAGAAGGGGATCGGTGGCGCTGCGCATGACGGGTTTCAAGCTCCTTGAGTGGTCCTGGCCGGTTCAGGGAGAACGGCGTGCCTGACGGAATTTGTTCCGAACAGAGCAGCGTACGGTGGCCTGGCCAGGACGTCCACTCGGGCGGCCTCACAGCAGCACGGCGACCCCGGTGAGCGAGACGGCGGCGATGAGCCCGGTGGCGATGGCGCCGAGCAGCACGGCCCGCCCGCCCTTGACGAGTTTGCGCACGTCGATCCCGGTGCCCAGGCCGAACAGGGCGGCGGCCATGAGCACGTTGGTGACCTGCGGGACCGCCCGCGTGACCACGTCCGGCACCCAGCCGGTGCTGCGGACCGCCACCATGACGAGGAAGGCCGCCACGAACAGCGGCATGACGGGCGTGCGGCGCCCCTCCCGCCGGCTCGCCGCGGGCGCACCGGTCGCAGAGCGGCGGGCCCGGAAGGACGTCAGGGCGACGATCGGGGCCAGCAGGACGACGCGGGCCAGCTTGACCGTCACCGCGGCGGCCAGGACGCCCGACGCCGCGCCGATCGCGGCCACCTGCGCCACCTCGTGCACGGCCGCGCCGGTCCAGACGCCGAGCTGGGCCGGCGACAGCCCGAGCAGCGCCGCCAGCGCCGGGACGGCCACGATGGCCGCGCTGCCGTAGAGCACGACCACGCTCAGCGCGGCGGCCGCGTCGTCGTCGTCGGCGTCGTCCGCGCTCTCGCGCATGGCCGCGACCGCCGCCGCCCCGCAGATCGACACCCCGGTCGCCACCAGCAGCGACGTGCCGGACGACAGGCCCAGGCGGCGGCCGATCAGCGGCGTCACGGTGAACGTCACGCCGGTCGCCGTGACCACGATCACCAGCGTCTGCCAGCCGAGCGCGAGCACCTGCGGCAGCGCGATCTGGAGCCCGAGCAGCGCGATCGCCACCCGCAGCACCCGCCGGGCCACGAACGCCAGCCCCGGCCTGAACCGCTCCCAGACGGCCCCCGCCCTCGCCCACCGCGCGGACGTCGCCGCCCAGGCCGCGAGGTTGGCCAGGACCGCCCCGGACAGCACCGCGATCACCGCCGGGCTGAACGCCGGGGCGAACCGGTTCGCCACCACGGCCACCACCACGGCGACGACCGCCAGCCCGATGCCCGGCCACACCGACGCCGCGGGGACGGCCGGCGCCGCGCCGCCTCGGGGGTCGAGGGCCGGCCGGGGCGCGGTGAGCGGGGAGATCCGCTGGTCGGGGAGAGGCATGATCCCAGTCTTCGGGGCCCGCGTACCGGCCGGTAGACACGCGTTGACTGGGAGGCCATAGCCTGTGGCTATGAGTGCGCTGCCGGATCTCGACTCGCTGAAGCTCCTGGTCGACGTGGGCGAGCTGGGCAGCCTGGGCCAGGCGGCCAAGGCGGCGGGCATGGCCCAGCCGTCGGCCAGCAAGCGGGTGGCCATGCTGGAGCGCCGCCTCGGTGTCCCGCTGCTGGAGCGCACGCCGCGCGGGTCCACGCTCACCGCCGAGGGCCGCATGGTGGCCGGGTGGGCGGCCCAGGTGCTGGCCGCGGCCGAGGAGCTGATGCGGGCCGTGGAGGCCGTGCGGCACAGCGAGGCGGCCCACCTGCGGGTGGCCTCCAGCATGACGGTGGCCGAGTACCTGGTGCCGCGCTGGCTCGGCGAGCTGCAGAACCGCGAGCCCGAGGTCCAGGTGGGGCTGGACGTGGTCAACTCCACGGACGTCGCGGCCAGGGTGCTGGGCGAGGAGGTGGAGCTCGGGTTCGTCGAGGGGCCGACCGTGCCCGAGGGGCTGGACAGCCGGGTGGTGGGCACCGACCGGCTGGTCGTCGTGGTGGCCCCCGGCCACCCCTGGGCGCGCCGCCGTACGGCCCTGCGCGGGGCCGAGCTGGCCGCCACGCCGCTCGTGGTACGCGAGCCGGGCTCGGGTACCCGCGAGACCCTCGACGTGGCGTTCAAGAGCCTCCACCGGGCCAGCCCCCGCCTGGAGCTGGGGTCGAACTCGGCGGTCAAGGGGGCGGCGCAGGCGGGGGCCGCGCCCGCGGTGCTCAGCGGTTACGCGGTCGAGGCCGACATCGCGACCGGCCGCCTGGTCGAGGTGCCCCTCGCCGGGCTCAACCTGGTCCGCAACCTGCGCGCGGTGTGGCGGCGCGGGCGTTCGCTCACCGCGCCGGCCGCCACGCTGCTGGCCATCGCCAGCCGTCCCTGAGGACGTCCGGAAAGGGGCCGTTGACGCCGCCCGAAGCACGATCTAGCTTTCGCTTAGGAAAGTTTCCTAAAAGTAAGAGCGTGTTCACCCCCCGAACCTCAGGAGACTCCGTATGAGCCTTCGTCGTCCCCTCGTCGCCCTGGCCGGATCGGCGGTGATGTGCCTGGCGGCGGCGGGCCTCGCGCCGTCGCCCGCCCTGGCCGCGCCCACCGACTGCACCGCCTGGGTCAGCGGCGGCTACGCCTACAGCAGCTGCGCCTCCGGCACCGGCCAGCACGCCGTCGGGGTGGAGCAGTCGCACCCGTACGCCGGGCCCATCGTCCTCACCGGCGGCTGGACGGCCGTCGGCGGGGTGTCCTCGGTACGGCTCACGCCGTGGCCGGTCAAGCGCGTCTGGGTCAACAGGACGGGCTGACGGATCCGGGCCCGGCCGGGAGGGGACCCCGGCCGGGTCCACCCGCGAGCGACCGCACCATCTCCTCGCAAACCGTTGACTAAGGGCACAGGTCGGGTCATAAGGTGCGGGGATGGGTGCGTATGACGTCGTCGTGGCAGGTGGCGGGCACAACGGGCTGGTCGCGGCCGCCTACCTCGCCGGAGCCGGCCGCCGGGTCCTGGTGCTGGAGCGCCTCGGGCACGTCGGCGGCCTGGCGATCTCCACGCGCGCCTTCCCCGGCGTGGACGTCCGCCTGTCCCGCTACTCCTACCTGGTGAGCCTGCTGCCCACCCAGATCGTCCGCGACCTGGGCCTCGACCTCGACCTGCGCCGCCGCCGGTACGCCTCCTACACCCCCAAGGGCGACACCGGCCTGCTCGTCGACAACGAGGACGAGGCCCGCACCGCCGCCTCCTTCCGCACCGTCGCCGGCGGCGAGCACGACCACCGCGCCTGGCGCGACTTCTACGCCATGACGGCGGACGTGGCCAGGACCCTGGCCCCCACGCTGCTCGAACCCCTGCGCACCCCCGCCGAGATCGAGCGCCTGGTCGGCCCGGAGGCCTGGCGCGACCTGTTCGCCCGGCCCGTCGGCCAGACCGTGGACGAGCGGTTCGCCGACGACACCGTGCGCGGCGTCGTGCTCACCGACGCGCTGATCGGCACGTTCGCCGACCCGTCCGCCGACCTGCTGGCCAACAAGTGCTTCCTCTACCACGTGATCGGCGACGGCACCGGCGAGTGGAACGTCCCGGTGGGCGGCATGGGCGCGGTCTCCGGCGCGCTGGAGCGAGCGGCCAGGCGGGCGGGGGCCGAGATCAGGACCGGCGCGGAGATCGTCGGCATCTCGCCGTCGGGCGAGGTGACGTACGTCGCCGAGGACGGCGAGCACACCGTGGACGGCCGCCACGTGCTGGTCAACCTGCCCCCGGCGGTGCTGGGCCGGGTGCTCGGCGAGCCCGCGGCCGTGCCGGAGGGGGCGCAGCTCAAGGTCAACATGGTGCTCGCCCGGCTGCCCCGGCTCAAGGACCCCTCGGCCGATCCCCGGGCCGCCTTCAGCGGCACGTTCCACATCAACGAGGGGCGCGACCAGCTGGCGAAGGCGTACGAGCAGGCGGCGCGAGGGGAGATCCCGGAATCGCCGCCCGCGGAGGTCTACTGCCATTCCTTGACGGACCCGTCCATTCTGGGGCCGGAACTGCGAGGGAAGGCCGAGACGATGACCTTGTTCGGCCTCCACATGCCCGCCCGACTTTTCCGGGAAAATCCAGAAAAAGCGCGTGAGAATGCGTTGCGGGCCACGTTCGCCTCCATGAACGCGGTGCTCGCCGAGCCCATCGAGGACTGCCTGCTGCGCGCCCCCGACGGCACCCCGTGCGTCGAGGTGAAGACCCCCGTCGACCTGGAGCGGGACGCGGGGCTGCCGGGCGGCCACATCTTCCACGCCGACCTGAGCTGGCCGTACGCGCAGGAGAAGGGCTGGGGCGTCGAGACCGGGCACGAACGCATCCTGCTGTGCGGCGCCGCGGCCCGCAGGGGCGGCGGCGTGAGCGGGATCGGCGGCCACAACGCGGCCATGGCGCTGCTGCGGCCCTGAACCGCGCCGGAGACGCCCGTTTCCCCGTATTTCTCAGGACACCTCGTGAACCCGTTCATCGTGCTCTCATAGTGGGCTCATATCTTGTGACACATGAGTGAGCCCGCACGGTTGCTGGTGGTGGACGACGAGCCCGCGTTGCGCGAGGCGCTGCAGTCGAGCCTGGAGTTCGAGGGCTACCGGGTCGGCACCGCCAACGACGGCCAGGCGGCGCTGGCGGCGCTGGCGGCCGAGCCGTACGACGCGGTGCTGCTCGACGTGATGATGCCGCGGCTCGACGGGCTCACCGCCTGCCGGCGGCTGCGGGCCCAGGGCAACCACATCCCCGTGCTCATGCTCACCGCCCGCGACGCCGTCGGCGACCGCGTGTCCGGGCTCGACGCGGGGGCCGACGACTACCTGGTCAAGCCGTTCGAGCTGGACGAGCTGCTGGCCCGGGTGCGCGCGCTGCTGCGCCGCGGCGCGCTCAGCACGGGCGCCGCCGACGGCGGCACGCTGTCCTACGGCGACCTGCGCATGGACCCGGCCACCCGGGAGGTCACCCGCGGCGCCCGCGCGCTCGACCTGACCAGGACCGAATACCTGCTGATGGAGCTGTTCCTGGCCCACCCCCGCCAGGTCCTGACCCGCGACCAGATCCTCAACGAGGTGTGGGGCTTCGACTTCGAGCCCACCTCCAACTCCCTCGACGTGTACGTCATGTACCTGCGCCGCAAGACCGAGGCCGGGGGAGAGCCCCGGGTGATCCACACGGTCCGCGGGGTGGGGTACGTCCTCCGGGCGACACCGTGATCCGCAACAGCCTGCGCACGCGGCTGACGCTGCTGGTCACGGCCGCCGTCGCGATCGCGATCGCGGTGTGCGCCGGGCTGTCCTGGTTCATCGTGCAGAACCAGGTCATCAGGCAGCTCGACCAGACCATCCTGGAGCCGGAGGGCGAGGGGGACAAGCGGTTCCTCCAGAAGAACTGCACACCGGAGGGCTCCTCCGACTACCACGACATGGCCACGCTGCTGTTCGCCGACGGCAGGACCTGCTCGCTCGGCTCGCCGATCGTGCCGGTGGAGGACGACAAGAAGGCGATACCCGGACCGGGCGAGCCGGTCTACCGCAACGGCGTGACGCGGGACGGCAGCGAGGTCCGGGTCGTGGCCGTCAACTTCGCGCCCGGCGTGGCCGTCCTGGAGGCCAGGCCGCTCTATCACATCAAGATCACCCTGCGGAACACCGCGCTCGCGCTCGCCGCCATCGCGGCCGTCGGCGTGATCGGCGCCGCACTCGCGGGACGGGCCATCTCCCGTACCGCCCTGCGGCCCGTGGGCCGGCTGACCAAGGCGGCCGAGCACATCGCCGAGACCGAGGACCTCAACACGCGCATCCCCGTCCAGGGCAACGACGAGATCGCCCGGCTCAGCTCCTCCTTCAACGCCATGACCGCCGCCCTGGCCGGTTCCCGCGAACGCCAGCAGCAACTCGTCGCCGACGCCGGTCACGAGCTGCGCACCCCGCTCACCACCCTGCGCACCAACATCGACCTGCTGCTGCGCAGCGAACAGACCGGCAGGCAGCTCGACCCGGGCGCCAAGGAACGCCTGCTGGTCAACGTCAAGGCGCAGTTCGCCGAGCTGTCCACGCTGGTCGGCGACCTGCTCCAGCTCGCCAGGGGCGACACCGACCACGAGCCGCACGTCGAGCTGGCCCTGCACGACGTCGTCACGGCCGCCGCCGAACGCGCCCGGCTGCGCGGCGCCGACGTGCGCACCGACCTGAGCCCCTGGTACGTCGTCGGCAGCCCCGCCTCGCTCGAACGCGCCGTGCTCAACCTCATCGACAACGCCCGCAAGTTCAGCCCCGAGGGCCAGGTCGAGGTCTCGCTCAAGGACGGCCGGCTGACGGTCCGCGACCACGGCCCCGGCATCCCCGAGGAGGAGCTGCCGCACGTCTTCGAGCGCTTCTGGCGCTCGCCCTCGGCCCGCGGCCTGCCCGGCTCGGGGCTGGGCCTGGCGATCGTGGCGCAGGCCGTGTCCGAGACCGGCGGCAGGGTACGGCTGTCCAACGCGCCCGGCGGCGGCGCGATCGCGACCATCGATCTTCCCGGAACTCTCACTCGTCACTCACAATCGGATAAGTCCTCTTAAAGACCCGAATCGTGAGCTGGCTGCATGGAGACAACAGCGGTAAGGACGCGCCTGGTAGAGGTGGTCGTCCCGGTCCACAACGAGCAGCGGGCGCTGCGGGAGAGCGTCGCCCGGCTGCACGCCTACCTCGCCACCACGTTCCCGTACGGCTTCCGCATCACCATCGCCGACAACGCCAGCACCGACGACACCTGGCGGCTGGCCACCGAGCTGGCCCGTGAGCTGCCGCAGGTACGGGCCGTGCACCTCGACGAGAAGGGCCGCGGCCGGGCCCTGCGCCAGGTCTGGGCCACGAGCGAGGCCGACGTCGTCAGCTACATGGACGTCGACCTGTCCACCGACCTGGACGCCTTCCTCCCGCTGGTCGCCCCCCTGCTGTCGGGCCACAGCGACCTGGCCATCGGCACCCGCCTGGCCAGGGCCTCGCGGGTGGAGCGCGGGCCCAAGAGGGAGTTCATCTCCCGCTCGTACAACCTGCTGCTGCGCTCGGTGATGGGCGCCGGGTTCTCCGACGCCCAGTGCGGGTTCAAGGCCGTGCGCACGGAGATCGCGCAGGCGCTGCTGCCCGCCGTCGAGGACGAGGAGTGGTTCTTCGACACCGAGCTGCTGCTGCTGGCCGAGCGGCACGGCCTGCGCATCCACGAGGTCCCCGTCGACTGGGTGGACGACCCCGACAGCCGCGTGGACCTCCTGCGGACCGCCCTGGACGACCTGCGCGGGCTGGCCAGGGTGGCCCGCAGGACGCTGTCCGGTGCGGCGCGCCTGCCGATGCCCGCCCGGGTGCGGCGGGCCGAGCTGCCGAGGGGGATGGCCAGGCAGCTGCCCAGGTTCGCGATCGTGGGCGTGGTGAGCACGCTGGCCTACCTGGCGCTGTTCTCGATGTCGCGGCAGGTCGTCCCCGCGCAGCCGGCCAACGCGGTCGCGCTGCTGGTCACGGCCGTGGCCAACACGGCGGCCAACCGCCGTTTCACCTTCGGGGTCAAGGGCTCGGGCGGGGCGCTGCGCGACCAGTTCGAGGGCCTGATCGCGTTCCTGGTGGGGCTGGCGCTGACGTCGGGGAGCCTCGCGCTGCTGCCCGGCGGGGTCTCGCACGGGGTGGAGCTGGTGGCGGTCATCGCGGCCAACGCGGCGGCCACTCTCGTCCGGTTCCTGCTGCTGCGCGTGTGGGTGTTCAACCCCCGGCGCAGGAGCGGACGGTGACCGCCGTCGCCGCGCCCGCCCGGGCGCGCGCGCTGACCGGCGCCGCGGGCGACCCGCGCTGGTCGCGGCCCGCGATGTGGACGGTGCTGGCCGCCGCCTTCGTCCTGTACGCCTGGGCGCTCAGCGGGGACGCCAACGAGTACTACGCCGCCGCCGTCCTGTCCGGCACGCGGAGCTGGAAGGCGTTCTTCTTCGGCGCGATCGACGCCGGGTCGTTCATCACGGTGGACAAGCCGCCGCTCGCGCTGTGGGTCATGGGGCTGTCGGCGCGGATCTTCGGCTACGGCACGTACAGCATGCTGATGCCGCAGGTCCTCGCCGGTGTGGCGGCCGTCGGGGCGGTGTACTCGGCGGTCCGCCGGTCCTTCGGGCGCACCCGTCAGGGGCACGTCGCGGCGCTGGTCGCGGCCGTGGTCATGACGCTCACGCCGATCACGGTCGCCATCAACCGGGACAACAACCCCGACACCGTGCTCGTGCTGCTGCTGGTGCTGGCGGCCTGGTTCTGCCTGGAGTCGCTGCGCACCGCCCGGCTGCGGCCGCTGCTCCTCGCCGCGCTGTTCGTGGGGCTGGGGTTCAACGCCAAGATGTTGCAGGCGTACCTGGTGGTGCCGGCGTTCGGGGTGGCGTACCTGGTGTGCGCCCGCCACGGCCTGGCCAGGCGGGCGGGGCACCTGCTGGCCGCCGGGGGCGTGCTGGTGGTGTCCAGCGCCTGGTGGATGGTGGTCGTCGACCTCTGGCCCGCCGCCTCGCGGCCCTACGTCGGCGGCTCGACCGACAACACGGTCCGGGACCTGGTGATCGGCTACAACGGGCTCGGCCGGATCTTCGGCCAGGACCGGGCCGGCGGCGGGCCCGGCGGCGCGAACTTCGGCGGGCAGGCCGGGGCCGGGCGGCTGTTCAACGACGTCATGGCCGGGCAGATCTCCTGGCTGCTGCCGTTCTGCGCGGTGGCGCTGGCCTTCGCCGTGCTGCTGCGGGTGCGCGGGACCCTCTTCGACGGGGCCGCCTGGCTGCTGTGGGGCGGCTGGCTGGTCGTCCACTACGCCGTGTTCAGCTTCTCCAGTGGCACGTTCCACCCCTACTACACGACCGCGATGGCGCCCGCCGTGGCCGCGCTGACCGGCATGGGGGCGGCCGTGATGTGGCAGGCCTACCGGGGGTCGCGGGGCTGGGCGTGGGCGCTGCCCGTGGCGGTCGCGGTGACCGGCGGGTGGGCGTTCGTGGTGCTGCGCCGTACGCCGGAGTGGCTGCCGTGGCTGGCCTGGGTCGTGCTCGGGGCGACCACAGTGGCCGTGGCGGCGCTGGTGACAGTGATCGTGACCGGGCTCGCGACAGGGTCCGCGACAGGGGCCGTGACAGGGGCCGTGGCGGGGCTCGTGGCGGGCAGGGGGCGGGGGGCGGGCCGGGTGACCGTCGTGGCGCTGGCGGCCGCTCTGGTCGCGGGGCTGGCGGGTCCGGCGGCCTACGCCGTCTCACCGCTGGGGGCGCGGGTGAACGGGACCAACCCCACGGCGGGCCCGTCCACGAGCCGCATGGGCGGCCCCGGCGGCCCCGGCGGCTTCGGCGGCCCGCCGCCGGGCGGCGAGTTCCCCGGCGTCCGGACGGACGCCCTCCAGGGCGGCGAGCCGCCGCAGGGGCAGCCGGGCGTCCGGAGCCGCGGTCCCATGGGCGGCGGCGTGGCCGATGCGACGGTGAAGTACCTGGTCGCCAACCAGGGCAGGGCGACGTGGCTGGTGGCCGTGGGCAGCGCCCAGCAGGCGTCCTCGATCATCCTGGCCACCGGCCGCCCGGTGATCGCCATGGGCGGCTTCACCGGCTCCGACCCCGCGATGACCGTCCCCCGCCTCCGGGAACTCCTCTCCTCCGGACGGCTCAGGTACGTGCTGCCCGGCGGCCGGGGCGGCCCCGGCGGCGGCGAGACCGAGGTGACCGCCTGGGTCACCGCCAACTGCGCGGCCGTGGCCGGCCACACCGGCCTGTACGACTGCGCACACTGAGGAAGGAAGCGACGGCGGCCGCGGGGCCCGTCCCCGCGGCGCGCTATAGGCTGATCGGGTGGCGAGTACGACCCGGGCCGATCAGGCCGACCAGCGCAGAGCAGAGCTTCTCGAGGCCACCCGCAAAGTGGTGCTCGAACGCGGCCTGGCCAACACGCGCATCGCCGACATCGCCAAGTCCATCAACGTCAGCGGCGGCCTGATCCACTACCACTTCGCGACCAAGGACGAGCTGATCACCGCCATGCTGCGGGCCACGCTCGACATCGAGAGCGCCCGGCTCAAGGAGCTGGCCGACGGCCCCGGCACGGCGGTGGAGCGCCTCGACCGGGTGCTGCGCTACTACATCCCCGAGTCGCGCTCCGACCAGAGCTGGCTGCTCTGGATCGACGCCTGGAACACCGCGCTGCGCGAGCCCGCGGTCAACGCGATCATGCTGGAGCTGGAGACGGCCTGGCTCGACGCGCTGGCCCAGGTGTTGGCGGCCGGCACCGAGGCGGGGGAGTTCGCGTGCGCCGATCCGGCGGGCGCGGCCGAGCGCATCGACGCCATGCTCGACGGCCTGATCATCCGCTACACCCTGCATCCCAACGTGCTCGACCGGGCACGGCTGCTGGCCCACGCGCGCACGGCAGCCGCCGGGGAGGCCGGCATCGCGGTGGAGCGGTTCGGCTGAACCGGGCCGGGCCTGGGCCGGGCTTGAGGCGAGCTTGAGCCGGGCCCGCGTCAGGCGGGCAGGGCGGCCAGCAGGAAGGCCAGGCGGGCCGCGGCCGACTCGACGTCCTCGGCGGTGCCGAGGCGGTAGCCCCACGACGTGATGTACGCGCCGTCGTCGGAGCAGGTCACCGTCTCGGCCAGGGTGGCGGAGAACCGGTTGCGCACCGACACGTACGCCGGGTCGCTGGCCAGCGCGACATTCTGCACCGAAAGATCGGCGTGACGGCCCGCGTGCCACGCGAACCGCTCAAGGCAGAGCGCGGTATCAAGCATCATGCGTCACCTCCGCAACGTCTCGCGACAGAATTGCACGATCTTGCTGCGGGTGGCAAGCAATTGCTGAGGTTAATGTGGGGTTTGTTGCAGGTATTCGCGAAGAATACGGATGATGACTTCTCGCCCGGGCTCGCCGAACTCCGCCACCTTGGCGTAGTCGTCGAAGGCCCGCACGTAGAAGGCGATGTCGTCGGGGTCGCGCAGCACGAGGTCCTTGGTCATCGTGGCGACGCCCACCATGGCCTCGTTGTAGATCCAGAACCCGTTGATCGGCGCGGACGGCAGCTCGGTGCCGAAGGGGATCACCCCGAACTCCACGTTGGGCAGCGTGCTGACGGCCAGCAGCCGGTCGAGCTGGCCGCGCATGACGTCGGCCGGGGCCAGCGCGCTGCGCAGCGCCGACTCCGGCACCACGAACCGGAACGTGCGCGTGCGGTCATAGAGGATCTCCTGGCGCTGCATGCGCACGCGGACGGCCGCGTCGATCTGGTCGGCCGCGCTGTAGAGGCGCTTGACCTTGCGGAACACGTGCCGGGCGTACTCGGAGGTCTGGAGCAGGCCGACGACGATGCCGGGCTCGAAGACGCGGAACAGCTTCGTGCGCGCCTCCAGGTCGCGGATGTCCTCCTGGAGGGCGGCCAGGCCGCTGCGGTGACGCTGCTTCCAGTCGTCGTGCCGTTCCAGCAGCGCGATGGCCTGCCTGATGAGCTCGTCGGTCGTGTCGGGCGTGGCCCCCACGGCCTGCGCCCACACGACCACGTCGTCCTCGGTCGCCGTCTGCCTGGCGTTCTCCAGGCGGGAGACCTTGGACGGCTGCCAGCGCAGCCGCTCGGCCAGGTCCTTGCCCGACAGGTGGGCGGCCTCGCGCAGCTGGCGAAGCTGGCCGCCGAGGTCGATGCGCGCCTGCTGATAGGACGTCACGCGGCAAGAGGCTAGCTCCGCGGGCACCGATCAGGCCAGGCCCAGCCGCGCAATCGTGATCAAGCGGTTGCCGACGGTGTCCCGTCGCTGGTGGGCCGGGCGCCGGCTGACCCGTCGGGCAGGACCCGGCGGGCGATCTCGGTGAGCAGCTCGCGGGGCACCTCGACGGCGGCCTCGCCGTCGAGCACGTCGCGAAGGTCCGCGAGCGCCTCGGGGTCGGTGACCTGAAGTCCCTGGACGACGATGGTGCCGCGATCCGTCTCGTACAGGGTGGGGCAGGCGCCCGCCTCCGAGGTGGAGCCGAGGAACCGCATGCGCATGACGATCCTTTCCCCGAATGCCAGATGCAATTGCGCGCAATTGTACGCATCTGGGCGTCCGGCGTGATCCTTTTTCCGCATCGGGTTCAGCGCAACAAGCCTTCCATGATGTCGTGGGCGCGGGCGAACAGACCGAGCGTGGTCGCGTGCAGCACGTCGCCGATGTCCCGGGGCGCCTTGCCGGCGAACGCCCGCGCGTGCGTGCCCTCCAGCACGATGCCGAGCTTGAAGCAGGCCAGCACCGCGTACCAGTCGATCGCCGGCAGGTCGCGCTCCGACAGCGCCGCGTAGTACGCGACCAGCTCCCGCTCCGACGGCAGCCCCGGCACGTGCCCGTTGTTCACCGGCCAGGTGGCCAGCAGCCAGCCCAGGTCGAGCAGCGGGTCGCCGATCGTGCACATCTCCCAGTCGACGATCGCCGCCACCCTGGGCCCGTCGAGGGCGAACATCAGGTTGGCGAAGTGGTAGTCGCCGTGCATGATCCCCGGGACGAACGCGGCGGGCCGGTGGCGGGTCAGCCAGTCGGCGGTGGCGTCGAGGCCCGGGATGTCGGGGCCGGGGTAGCCGTCGAGCTCGCCGTAGGAGTCCAGCTCCTTCAGCCAGCGCGGCACCTGCCGGTCGAGGAAGCCCTCGGGACGGCCGAACCCGGGCAGCACCGCCGGATCGACCCGTCCCAGCTCGGCCAGCGCGGCGGCGGCCTCCAGGCCCATCCGGTGGCGGATCGCGGCGTCGGAGGCGTGCGGCTCGGGCAGCCCGGTCGAGGGGTTGAACCCGGCCACCGGCTCCATCAGGTAGAACACCGGCTCCCGGGCGGTCTGCGCGGCCACCAGCCGGGGCGCCGGCACCGCCGTGCCGCTCAGCGCCGCCAGCAGCCGCGCCTCGCGCCGCAGCACCTCGTTGCTCCTGGCCCGGGCGTGCAGGGGCGGCCTGCGCAGCACGTACGGCCGGCCGCCGCGTTCGAGGCGGACCATGACGTTCTGGGTGCCGCCGGGGATCGCCGCGACCTCCGTGATCGCCCCGCCCGGCAGCCCCTCGGCGTCCATCCACGCGCCGAGGTCGTCGAGGTCGATGGCGCTGACGTCGATGTGGGTGGAGGTCATGGCCGCCCTTTGACAGAACGATATTCTGGAGGCTTCAACCTACGAGAGCCCCCGACGCCCGGTCAACCCGGTGCCGGCATGAACGGTGGGAACGGCCGCGACCGGTCGGCTCGTCCTGGGCCACGACCGGGCCGATGACGGCCGCTGCTGGGAGAACATGGGTGGATGAAGTGTGTTGTGGCCATTGATGTGGGTGGAACGACTCTCAAGGGTGGATTGATCGCCCCGGACGGCGGCATCCTCCACCGGGAACGCCGCCCCACCCCCCGCACCGAGGGGCCGGACCGCGTGATCGCGACCATCTCCGCCTTCGTCGCCGACCTGAGCGCGCCGCGGACCGTCGCCGGCGCCCTGCTCCGCCCGGCGGCCGTGGGCCTGGCCGTGCCCGGCCTGGTCGCGTCCGGGCGGGCGGTGTTCTCGGCCGCGTTCGGCTGGCGGGACGTGCCCGCGGCGGCCTTCACCGACGGGACGCTCCCGCTCTCCCTCGGCCATGACGTGCGCTCGGCCGGCGAGGCGGAGCTCGCGTACGGCTCGGCGGCCCCCGACGCCCTCTACCTGCCCATCGGCACCGGCATAGCGGGAGCCGTCGTCCTGACCGGTTCCCTGTACGGCGGCGCCGCCGGCTGGGCCGGGCAGATCGGGCACATCCCGGTGCGTCCCGGCGGGCTGCCGTGCCCGTGCGGGCAGCGCGGCTGCCTGTCCGCCTACGCCTCGGCCGCCTCCGTCGCCGCCCGCGCCGGCGAGACCTCCGCCGAGGACGTCGTCCGCCGGGCCGCCGCCGGGGACGAGCCGGCCGCGCGCGTGTGGGCGGAGGCCGTGGAGGCGCTGGCGCTGGCGCTGGCCACGTACACGCTGGTGCTGGACCCCGCGGTGATCGTCGTCGGCGGCGGCCTGTCGCTGGCCGGGGACGCCCTGCTGATCCCGCTGCGCGCCCGGCTGGCCGCGCGGCTCGCCTTCCGCCCCGCGCCCGAGGTACGGGCGTCGGCGCTCGGCGTGGACGCGGGCCTGCTAGGCGCCGGGCTGCTCGGCCTGCGGGCGCTGGGGGAGCAGGGCGGCGGGCACGTCGACCACCTGGGCGCGTAGCTCCTCGCCCAGGGCCTTGGCCTGCGGATCCAGGCGCGGGCTGGCCGCCACGCCCCTGCCCAGCAGCCCGTGCACGACGAAGTTGAGCGCCCTGATGTTGGGCAGCTCGTGCCGCTCGACGCGGTGGGCGGCCAGCTCCGGCAGCAGGGACGTGAGCCGGTCGGCGGTGAGGGTGGCCGCCAGCCAGGCGTACTGCTCGTCGGTCGCGACCCAGACGCCGAGGTTGGCGTCGCCGCCCTTGTCGCCGGAGCGCGCCCCCGCGACCCGGCCCAGGGGCACGCGCACGGCAGGCCCGCCGGGCGGCGCCGGAACCGGCGGCGCGGACGGCTCGGGCGGCTCCGGGACCGGCGGCGCGAGCGGCTCCGGGACCGGCCCGCCCCGGGGGACGGGAGGCTCCTCCTGGGCGGGCAGCTCCACGCCGTCCAGGAAGACCCGCGGGCTTACCTGCGAGGCCGGCACCAGGACCGGCCAGTACACCCCGTACGGGGAGGCGTCGCCGGGCGGGGTGAGGCCGTGGAAGCCCGGGTAGCTGGACAGGCCGGTCTCCACGACGGCCGAGGAGAAGACCCGGCCCGCCGTGCGCCGGTCGGCGTCCATGACGGTGATCCGCAGCAGGCCCGCGTCCGTCAGCGTCACGTCCACCTGGTCGAAGGTCTCGCGCGGCACCCGCGCCCAGACGGCCTCCTCGGCCACCCGCGCCTTGGCCTCGACGTCCAGGCCGGTCAGGACGAGCGTCATCGTGTTGCGGTAGCCGGCCGGGTAGTTGACGGCGACCTTGAGCGTGTCCGGCGGCGGCTCGCCCCGCGTGCCGGAGATCAGCACCCGGTCGGGGCCGTCGTCGGAGAGCGTGATCGTGTCGAACCTGGCCACCACGTCGGGGCCCAGGTAGCGCGGGCCGCCCAGCTCGTAGACGAGCTGCGCGGTGACCGTGCCGACCGAGACCAGGCCGCCCGTGCCCGGATGCTTGGTGATCACCGCCGAGCCGTCGGCGCGCAGCTCGGCGATGGGGAAGCCGCAGTGGGCCAGGTCGGGCACGTCCTGGAAGAAGGCGTAGTTGCCGCCCGTGGCCTGGCATCCGCACTCGATGACGTGGCCCGCCACGACCGAGCCGGCCAGCGGGTCGAGGTCGCCGGGGCCCCACCCGTACCGCCAGATGCCGGGGCCGGTGACCAGGGCGGCGTCCGTCACGCGGCCGGTCACCACGACGTCCGCGCCGGCCGACAGCGCGGCGGCGATGGGACGGCCGCCGAGGTAGGCGTTCGCGGTCAGCGGCGCGGCCGGCGCGCGCTCGCCGGTGTCGGCGTGGACCAGGTCGAGCGGGCGGCCCATGAGGTCGTCGCCGGTCACGTGGGCGACCTTGGGGGACAGGCCCAGCCGGGCGGCCAGCTCGTGCACGGCCTCGGCGCACCCGGCCGGATCGAGGCCGCCCGCGTTCGTCACGATCCTGATGCCGCGGTCAAGGCACGGGCCGAGCACGTCCTCCAGCTGGCGCAGGAACGTCGGTGCGTAGCCGGGACGGCCCTTGAGCCGGTTGCCGGCCAGGATGAGCATGGTCAGCTCGGCCAGCCAGTCGCCGGTGAGCACGTCGATCGGGCCGCCCTCGACCATCTCCCTGGCCGCCGAGAGCCGGTCGCCGTAGAACCCGCTGCAGTTCGCGACGCGCAGCGCCATCACGGCACCCACTTGGGCGGACGCTTGTCCATGAACGCCGCGATGCCCTCCTGACCCTCCGCCGAGGTGAACCGCTCGGCCGACAGCTCGCTCATCCGCCGCAGCCCCTCCTCGAACGAGACCGCCGGCACCTCCCGCACCAGCCGCTTGGTGATGGCCAGCGCCTCGGGGCCGCCCCTGGCCAGCATCCCCGCGTAGTGCCGTACGGTCGCGTCGAGCTCGTCCTCCGGGACGGCCCTGGTCAGCAGGCCGATGCGGGCCGCCGTAGCGGCGTCGAACACCTCGCCGGTCAGGAAGTACTCGGCCGCCGCCCGCGGGTCGAGCCTGCGCAGCACGGGCACCGAGATCATCGCGGGCACCACCCCGAGCCGCACCTCGGTGAACGCGAACGACGCCGTGTCCGGCGCGATGGCGAAGTCGCACGCGGCGACCAGGCCGAGGCCGCCCGCGCGGGCCGTGCCGTTCAGGCGGCAGATCACCGGCTTCGGGCTCTCCCAGAGCAGCGTCATGATCTCCGGGAAGGACGCCGTCACCGGCGCGTCCGCGTCGCCGCGCTGCTCCTTCAGGTCGGCGCCCGAGCAGAACACCCGGCCCGTGCCGGTCAGCACGATCACCCGGGCCCCCGGCTCGGCCAGCGCCCAGCGCAGGTGCTCGGCCAGCTCGGCCAGCAGCCGCCTGGACAACGCGTTGCGGTTGGCCGGCGAGTCGAGCGTGACGGTGGCCACGCCGTCCGCCAGCTCCCTGTGCACCAGGCTCGTCATGTGGTCTCCTCCTGGATGATCGCCAGCACGGCCCCGGCTTCGACCTGCTGTCCCTTCTCGACGCGTACGTCCGACACCACGCCGCCCGCCGGGGCGGCGATGCGATGCTCCATCTTCATCGCCTCCAGCACCAGGACCGGCTGGCCTCGGGCCACCGTGTCGCCCTCGGCCACCTCGACCCGCAGCACGCTGCCCGGCATGGGCGCGAGCAGCGAGCCCGGGGCGACGTGCTCGACCGGCTCGGGCAGGCGCGGCACCGGCGTCAGCACGGCCGCGCCCATGGGGGAGTCGACGTAGACGCGCTCGTCGCCGTCGTACCGGGCGACCTGGAACGTGCGCCGCAGCCCGTCGCGTTCCAGGACCACCTCCTCCGGCCGCGCGGAGACCACCGTGACGCCCGCCGGCATCGGGTCGTAGACGACGTCGGCCTCCTCGAACCGGGCGCGGGCGGGCTGCGAGCGCACGTTGCGCCAGCCGCCGGGCAGCCCGGCCAGGACGGGCGCGTCCCGCCGGTGCGCGGCGGCCATGGCGAGCGCGGCGGCCAGCGCCGGCAGGGCGTCGTCCCCGGACGACGGGGACGACGGCGGCGACAGCGGGCCGCCGGGGGAAAGAAAGGCGGTGTTCGTCTCACCTGCGCGGAATGCCGGGCTGGTCACGACGTCCAGCAGCAGGTCGCGGTTGGTGGTCAGGCCGTGCAGCCGGGCCCCGCGCAGGGACGCGGCCAGCTTCCGCGCCGCCTCCGCCCGCGTCGCGCCGTACGCGACGATCTTGGCCAGCATCGCGTCGTAGTGCGGCGACACCTGCGACCCGGACTCGACGCCCGAGTCGACCCGGACGTCACCCGGCACCTCGAACCGGCGCAGCACGCCGGTCTGGGGCACGTAGGCGGCGTCCTCGGCGTACAGCCGCGCCTCGATCGCGTGGCCGCGCGGCGCGGGCGGCTCAGGCGGCAGCGCCGCGCCCTCGGCCACCTCCAGCTGCAGCCGGACGAGGTCGACGCCGAACACCAGCTCGGTGACCGGATGCTCGACCTGGAGCCGGGTGTTCATCTCCAGGAACGCCACCCGCTCGCCCTTGACCAGGAACTCCACCGTGCCGGCCCCGACGTAGCCGATCCGGCGGGCCGCGCGCACGGCCGCCGCGCACAACAGCTCGCGGGTGCGCTCCGAGATCCCCGGCGACGGGCACTCCTCGACGACCTTCTGGTGCCTGCGCTGGACGCTGCACTCCCGCTCGCCCAACGCCCACACCGTGCCGTGCCCGTCGGCCAGCACCTGCACCTCGATGTGCCGGGCGGCCTCCAGCAGCGGCTCGGCGAACACGGCGCCGTCGCCGAAGGCCGCCTCGGCCTCCCGCCGCGCCGACTCCACCTCGGCCGCCAGCTCACCGGCGTGCCGGACGATCCGCATGCCGCGCCCGCCCCCGCCCGCGGACGCCTTCACCAGCAGCGGGAACTCGCCCGGCGCGGCCAGGTCGAGCGAGGGCAGCACCGGCACCCCGGCCTCGGTCATCAGCCGCTTCGCCGCGATCTTCGAGCCCATCGCCTCGATCGCCTCCGGCGGCGGCCCCACCCACGTGAGCCCGGCGTCCAGCACGGCCCGCGCGAACGCGGCGTTCTCCGACAGGAACCCGTAGCCCGGGTGCACCGCGTCGGCGCCGGAGGCCCGGCACGCCTCGATGATCCGGTCGGCCGCCAGGTAGGTCTCGGCCGGATGGGACCCCGGCAGGCGGACGGCGAGGTCGGCCTCGCGGGCGTGCGGCGCGCCGGAGTCGGCGTCGGAGAAGACGGCGACCGTCGAGACGCCCAGCGAGCGGCAGGTGCGGAAGACCCGGCGGGCGATCTCGCCCCGGTTGGCCACCAGCAGACGAGTGATCACGGGCGGAACACCCCGAACCCCGCCGCGGGCGGCACCGGCGCGCTGTTGATCGCCGACAGGCACATGCCCAGCACCGTACGGGTGTCGCGCGGGTCGATCACCCCGTCGTCGTAGAGCCGCCCCGACAGGAAGAACGGCAACGACTCCGCCTCGATCTGGGACTCCACCATGGCACGCATCGCCGCGTCCGCCTCCTCGTCGTAGACCTGCCCCCTGGCCTGCGCCGCGGCCCGGCCGACGATCGACAGCACCCCGGCGAGCTGGGCCGGGCCCATCACCGCCGACTTGGCGCTGGGCCAGCTGAACAGGAAGCGGGGGTCGTAGGCGCGCCCGCACATGCCGTAGTTGCCGGCGCCGTAGGAGGCGCCCATGACGACGGTCAGGTGCGGCACGGTCGAGTTCGACACGGCGTTGATCATCATGGCGCCGTGCTTGATGATGCCGCCCTGCTCGTAGTCCTTGCCCACCATGTAGCCGGTGGTGTTCTGCAGGAACAGCAGCGGCGTGCGCGACTGGTTCGCGAGCTGGATGAACTGGGTGGCCTTCTGCGACTCCTGGCTGAACAGCACCCCGCGCGCGTTGGCCAGCACGCCCACCGGGTAACCGTGGACGCGCGCCCAGCCGGTGACCAGCGAGGGGCCGTACAGGGGCTTGAACTCCTCGAACTCGCTGCCGTCGACCACGCGGGCGAGCACCTCGCGCGGGTCGAAGGGGATCTTCAGGTCCTCCGGGACGATCCCCAGCAGCTCGTCGGCCGGGTAGGCGGGCTCGCGGGCGGGCAGCGGCGCCACGCCCTGCTTGCGCCAGTTGAGCGAGCGCACGACGGCGCGGCCGATGCGCAGCGCGTCGTGCTCGTCCTCGGCCAGGTAGTCGGCCAGCCCGCTGGTCCTGGCGTGCATCTCGGCGCCGCCCAGCGACTCGTCGTCGGACTCCTCGCCGGTGGCCATCCGCACCAGCGGCGGCCCGCCCAGGAACACCTTGGCGCGGTCGCGGACCATCACCACGTAGTCGCTCATGCCCGGCACGTACGCGCCGCCGGCCGTGGAGTTGCCGAAGACCAGCGCCACCGTCGGGACGCCCGCCGCTGACAGCCGCGTCAGGTCGCGGAAGATCCGGCCGCCCGGGATGAAGATCTCCTTCTGCGTCGGCAGGTCGGCGCCGCCGCTCTCCACCAGGTTGACGTACGGCAGCCGGTTGGCCAGCGCGATGTCGGCCGCGCGCAGCGACTTGCGCAGCGTCCACGGGTTGGACGCGCCGCCCCTGACCGTGGGGTCGTTCGCGGTGATCACGCACTCGACGCCCTCGATCACCCCGATGCCGGTCACCATGCCCGCGCCCACCTGGAACTCGCTGCCCCACGCGGCCAGCGGCGACAGCTCCAGGAACGGCGAATCGGGGTCGATCAGCAGCTCGACGCGCTCCCTGGCGAGCAGCTTGCCGCGCCGGCGGTGGCGCTCGACGTACTTCTCGCCGCCGCCGGCCACCGCCTTGGCGTGCTCGGCGTCGAGCTCGGCCAGCTTGGCGAGCATGGCCGCGCGCCGGGCCAGGTGCTCGGCGTCGCGCGGATCGAGCCGGCTCCTGATCACGGGGCCTCCTGTCGCGAAGTCGACGTGGACGTCAGCCCGATGGCCCGCGCCCACAGCCGGGTCAGGTGGTCGACGGCGTCCTGCTCGCCGGCCCGCTCCCCGAGGTCCAGCCACACGTGGGCGAAGTGCTCGACCATGCCGCCCAGCATGACGGCCGTCAGCCGCGGGTCGAGCGAGGGGTCGGCCAGGCCCTGCTCCTGCAGCCGGCGCAGCCCGTCGGCGCCGCGCCGGACGAACGCCTCGCGCAGCTCCAGCACCAGCCGCCCGAAGCGGGGATCGGCGTCGGCGGCGTGCTCCACCATGCGGACCAGGCGCGAGTTGGCCGTCCAGGCCCGCAGGTAGAGGCGGTTGGCGGCCTCGATGCGGGCGTACGGGTCGCCGGAGGCGGCGTCGCCGACCGCGCTCGCCGCGAACATCTCGCCGACCACCGTCTGCGCCACCTCCCCGAACAGCGACTCCTTGGAGTCGAAGTACGTGTAGAAGGTGCCGTGGGAGACCCCGGCCCGCGCGCACACGTCGTCGATCCGCACGGCGTCATACCCGTGCTCCTCGAACGCCTCACGCCCGGCCGCGAGCAACGTGGCCCGCGTGCGCTTGCCGCGCAGGGTCAAGGATCTGACGATCACGTCAGTCACCGTAGCGAGCGGGGCGCGCGGAAGGAAGGGGTTCCCGCCGCGCGCCGTCACGTCAGGTGCAGTGGCTCCAGCCGGACTTCCAGCTCAGCGAGTTCCACGAACCGCCCCAGATCACGCACTTCTTCACGGCCGCCAGCCGGACCGGGCCCGCGTACGCGGTGAACTTGCCCGGGTTGCCGCCGCTCGCGCCGCCCTGCACCTGGAGGGTGGCGTTCATGGAGACCTTGCCGGGATAGACCAGCTTCGACATCGTGACCACGCAGTTCTTGCCCGCGCCGGTGTTGTAGAGCAGGTAGATCGTGGCCGAGGCGCCCAGCGCGTGCTTGTCGATCACCTTGTAGCCGGAGCCGCAGACGGTCACCACGTTGTAGGTGTTCGGCTTGGGGGAGGGCCTGCTCGCCGCCGGCCTCTTGGCCGGGACCGTCGTCGTGGGGCCGGCGGTCGGGGGCGCCGTCGGCTGCTCCTCGCCGTTGATCAGCCCGGTCGGCTTCTTCTTCTTGGTGGGGGTGGCCTTGGGCGTGGGGCTCTTGGTGGCCGGACGGGTCGTCGGCACGGTCGTCACCGGGTGCGGCACCGTGATGACCGGTTCCTTGGTGTGCTTGACCTTCTTGGGCGGCTCGGCCTGGCCGACGTCCAGCGTGGGGACGGGCTCGCCGGTCTCCGCCGTGAGGATCGGGTCCGGGGTCACCTCGGCGACCGGCGGCTCGGGCTGCCCGGCCTGTCCGTCGCCCGCGGGGTTCTGGGAGGAGTTGCCGGTGGTGTTCACGGCGACCTTGTCGCTGTTGGCCTGCACCACGACGGCGCCGGCCACCACCAGCAGCGCGGCGGCGGCCGCGCCGGAGAGCGCGAGCGTCAGCGTCCGGCGCTGCTTGTCCGGCGCCTTGCCGGACGCCTCACCGGACGACGCGCCGGGGGACCCGCCCTGCGGACCGCCGGGACCACCGGGACCGCCGACCCTGGTCGCCCCCGCGTTCGCCGCCTGGGGGCCGCCGGCGTGCCCCGCCTGAGGTCCACCGGCGTGCCCCGCCTGAGGGGTGCCAGGGTGCCCCGCCTGGGGGCCGGCGGGATGTCCTGCCTGAGCAGTGCCCGGCATGCCGCCGTGCGGGTGCCCGTGCGGCCCCGCGCCCTGCGCGCCCGGTGCACCCATGCCACCCGCCTGGGGACCGCCGGGAACCCCGCCCTGAGGCCCACCGGGAACGCCGCTCTGGAGGCCGCCGGGCGTGCCGGCGGGGGCGCCGCCATGGGGAGCGCCCGTCTGGGGCCCGCCCGGCGTGTGCGGGCCGCCGGGAACGCCGGCCTGCGGGACGCCCGGGTGGGGGCCGCCCTGGGCGGCGCCGGGCATGGCGGCCGCGTGGGGGCCGCCCGGCGCGCCCTGGCCGGTCGGGAGGCCCTGAGGGCCGCCCGCCGCACCCTGAGGGCCCGCCGCGCCCTGGTGGCCGCCCGCCGGTCCCTGGGGGAGGCCGGGGGCGGGACGGTTGTCGGGGCCGGGCTGCCGGGGCACGGCGTTGGCGCCGGTCGGCTGGGTCCAGGGACCGGGGTAGGCGTCCTGCGCCGCCCCGGAGGGGCCGTTCACCGGCCCGGCCAGATGGGGCACGGCCGGGGTGGCGGTCGCGCCGGTGACCGGCTCGACGGCGGCCTTGGGCGCGGGCTGCCCCGTGAGCCGGACGATCAGCTCGTCGGCGCTCGGCCGCTGCGCCGGGTCCTTCGACAGGCACAGGCCCACCAGCGCGGCGAGCTCGCCCTCCATCCCGCCGAGCTGCGGCTCCTCGTTCAGGATGCGGTTCATCACCACGGGGATCGAGTCGGCCCCGAACGCGGGCTTGCCGGTGGCTGCGTACACCATCGTGACGCCCCACGCGAAGACGTCGGCGGCCTCCGACACGGCGGCCCCGCTGAGCTGCTCCGGCGCCAGGTAGGACGGCGTCCCCATCGCCATCCCCGTGGCCGTCGCGCCGGGGGAGTCCAGCGCGCGGGCGATGCCGAAGTCGATCACGACCGGCCCCTCGGGGCCCATGAGCACGTTCGCGGGCTTGAAGTCGCGGTGCAGGATCCCGGCCCGGTGGATGGCCGCCAGCGCGGTGGCCGTGCTGATCGCGAGCCGTTCCAGCGCCGCGCCCCGCCGCGGGCCCTCGTTGATGACGAGCTCGCGCAGCGAGGGGCCGGGCACGTACTCGCTCACGATGTACGGGCGGCTCCCGTCGAGGTCGGCGTGGAGGACGGGCGCGGTGCAGAACCGGGCGACCCGCTGCGCCACCGCCACCTCGCGCAGGAACCTGGTCCGCGCGTCGGCGTCGGCCACGAGGGCGTTGTGCAGCAGCTTGACCGCGACCTGGTCACCTGAGTCGCTCTTGCCCAGATAGACGACGCCTTGACCACCCTCGCCGAGCCGGGCGACGATGTCGTACGCCCCCAGCCGCCGCGGGTCGTCCGCCGCCAACGGCTGGAACTGATTCACGTCGGACCCCCATGACAACCAATAGATGGGGCAAAACGCTACCAGCGTGACATGTGGGACGTCTGCCGGACCTGTAAGTAAGTTTCGCCTTTTGACGGGACATGTCAGTGTTTCGTCGCAGGTCGTGTCCGCGCCGGAGCCCAAGGTCACGGCTTGGCAAATTCAGATGGCCTTGCCCGGGTTCATGATGCCCAGCGGGTCGAAGACCGCCTTGATGCCCTGCTGCATTTCGGCCGCCACCGGCCCGGACTCCAGCCCCAGCCAGCGCCGCTTGAGCACGCCCACGCCGTGCTCGCCGGTCAGCGTGCCGCCGAGGGAGAGCGCGTGCCGGAACACCTCGTCGGCCGCGGCCCACACCTGCGCGGGCGGCTCGGCCGTGCCGTGCTCGAAGATGAAGACCGGGTGCAGGTTGCCGTCGCCGGCGTGGGCCACCGTGCAGATCCGCACGCCGTGCCGGGCCGCCGCCGCCTCGATCGCGGTGATCATCTCGGGCAGCGCCGAGCGCGGCACGCACACGTCCTCGACCAGGCACGCCCCCAGCCGCTCCTTGGCCTGGTAGGCCATCCTGCGCAGCCCGACCAGCTCCTCGGTCTCCTGGGGGCTGGTGGAGAGGGCCACGAACGAGGCGCCGTTGTCCAGGCAGAGCCGTTCCATGCGGGCGGCCACCGCCTGGCCGTCGGCGGCGTCGGACTGGCCGATCAGCATGGCCTGCGTGGCCGGTTCGAGCCCGATGTTGCGCCAGTCGTCGATGGCCTCCAGCGTGGCGCGGTCCAGCAGCTCCATCAGCGAGGGCTGGCAGCCCGCGGCCATGATCGCCGACACGGCCGCGCCCGCCTCGCGCAGCGAGCCGAACTCGGCGGCGAACGTGGCCGGCGGCGCGGCCGGCGCCCGCCGCAGCCGCACGGTGGCCGCGGTGATCACGCCCAGCGTGCCCTCCGAGCCGACGAACAGCCCGGTCAGGTCGTAGCTGGTGACGCCCTTCATCGTGCGCCGGCCGGTGTTCAGGATCCGCCCGTCGGCCAGCACGACCTCCAGGCCGAGCGTGGCGTCCCTGGTGACGCCGTACTTCACGCAGCGCAGGCCGCCGGCGTTGGTGGCCAGGTTCCCGCCGATCGTGGAGATCTCGTACGACGAGGGGTCCGGCGCGTACATGAGCCCGTGCTCGCGGGCGGCGCGGTCGAGGTCGGCGGTGATGACCCCCGGCTCCACCACGGCGATCTCGTCGGCGGGCGAGAGCTCCCTGATGGCCGTCATCCTGGCCAGCGACAACACGATCGTCCCGTCGCCGGCCGTGGCCGCGCCCGCCAGGCCCGTGCCGGCGCCGCGCGGCACGACCGGCACCCGGTGCTCGGTGGCCCACCGCAGGGTCGTCACCACGTCCTCGCGGGAGGCGGCCAGCACCACGCCGAGCGGCTTGCCCGGCTCGACGAACGTGCGGTCGCGGGCGTAGGAGTCGATCACGTCCGGGTCGGTCAGCACGCGAGCTTCGGACAGCGAGTTCACCAGGGCATCAATCGGTCTCACACCTGAACCCTACGGTTTGCGCGGACCGTTCCTTAAGGCCAGACTGCCCTGGGTGGAAGTCAGGTGCCCGGTATGTACGCAGGCTGACCAGCTCGTCTCGGTTCCGGGCGCGGTCGCCGCGGGGACGACATACCGGATCGGAAGGGTCAGACTGCCCAGCCAGCGCGAGGTCGCCGACCTGCCGACCGCGCCGTCGATGGGCGCGTCGAAGCACGTCATGAGCCGTACGCAGCTCGCGGTGTGGATGTCGTTCCCCAGCCGCCACTACACGCCCTGGGCCAGGAACCAGGGGTGGATCATGCTCGGCGTGGCGGCCCTGGTGCACCTCGTCGTGTCGCTGGTGATCGCGATGGGCAAGGACTCGCAGTGGAGCGAGGTGCTGCTCGCGCCGTTCTGCCTCACGGGGCTGTTCTGGGGGCTCGGGCTGCTGTTCGTGCTCGGCGCGCGCGGCGCCCGCAGGCGCGACCACGCCGAGGCCCCGGCCCGGGAGAAGGCGCTGGCCGTGTGGGAACGGCTGTACTACTGCGCCCGCGACAACGTCGCGTTCGAGCCGGGGGTCGGCGTCTCGTTCCATCCGGGCGAGACGCGCGAGTACATCTTCGGCTTCCGGGGCCGGGCGATCTAGCCGCGCTCCTCCGCCACCAGGCGGACGCACACGGCCAGGCCGTCGATGGCCTGCTCCAGCTCCTCCAGCTCGGGGAAGGTGGGGGCGATGCGGATCGTGCGGTCGGCCGGGTCCTGGCCGTAGGGGTGGGTGGCGCCGGCCGGGGTGAGCGCGATGCCCGCGGCCTTGGCCCTGGCCACCACCTCGGCGGCGTGCGGCACCTCCAGGCTGACGAAGTAGCCGCCGCGCGGGCTGGTCCAGGTGGCCAGGTCGCCGAGCCGCTCGGTCAGCACCTTGTCGACCAGTTCGAACTTCGGGCCGATCAGCTCGGCGTGCCGCCGCATGTGCGCGGCCACGCCCGCGGCGTCGCGCAGGAACTCCACGTGCCGGAGCTGGTTGAGCTTGTCGGGGCCGATGGACTGCTTGGCGGTGTTGGCGAGGAACCACTCCACGTTCGCCGGCGAGGAGCCGAAGAACGACACGCCCGAGCCCGCGTACGTCACCTTCGAGGTGGAGGCGTAGACGAACACGCGGTCGGGGTTGCCGTGCTCGGCCGCCAGCGCGAGCAGGTCGGCCAGCTCGTCCGGCGTGTCGGTGAGGTGGTGGACGGCGTAGGCGTTGTCCCACATGATCCGGAAGTCGGGGGCCGCCGTCGGCATGGCGGCCAGCCTGCGCACGGTCTCGTCGCTGTAGGTGACGCCGGACGGGTTGCTGTACTTCGGCACGCACCAGATGCCCTTGACCGCCGGGTCCGCGGCGACCAGGCGCTCCACGACGTCCATGTCGGGGCCGTCGGCGTTCATCGGGACGGCGGTCATCTTGATGCCGAGCCGCTCGCAGATGGTGAAGTGCCGGTCGTAGCCGGGCACCGGGCACAGGAACGTGATCTCCGGCTCCTCGACCCAGCGGCGCTCGGCCCCCGGCACCTTCGACAGCAGCGCGTGCACGATCGTGTCGTGCATCAGCGTCAGGCTGGAGTTGCCGCCCACGACGAGCTGCCCGGCGGGCACCTGCACCAGCGGCGCGAAGATCTCGCGCAGCTCGGGCAGGCCCTGGAGGTTGCCGTAGTTGCGGCCGTCGGTGCCGTCGGCGGCCTTGACGGAGGTGGGCAGCTTGAGCATGTCGTCGGAGAGATCGAGCTGGCGCGGTGACGGCTTGCCCCGGGTGAGGTCGAGCGAGAGCCCCCGCTGGACGAGGGCGGCGTAGTCACTCTGTGCGGTCACGAGATCTCTCCTCCGAGTCGGTTCGGTCCAAAGGATAGAAGAAGTCCCCCAGGGGTCCGGTAATCGCCCGGCATGTGGGACACCGGTTCAAAGACGTTCTAAAGAAGCGCTTCCCGTCCGGCGATCGCCGGAGTGGAATGGAGGACATCGGGGCAGGCACAACTCCGCGAAGGAGGGAGCAGCCGTGACGACTGTTCGGGACACCTCGATCGAGCAGGTCAGGCGCCGCCGTACCGGGACCGTCATCGCCTCCTGGCTCTCGACGACCGACCACAAGGTCATCGGGTACCTCTACCTGATCACCTCCTTCGGCTTCTTCCTCGTCGCGGGCGTCATGGCCATGCTGATCAGGGCGGAGCTGGCGCAGCCCGGCATGCAGGTGGTCAGCCAGCAGCAGTACAACCAGCTGTTCACCATCCACGGCACGGTGATGCTGCTGCTGTTCGCCACGCCGCTGTTCGCCGGGTTCGCCAACGTGGTCATGCCGCTGCAGATCGGCGCGCCCGACGTGGCCTTCCCCCGGCTGAACGCGGTGGCGTACTGGCTGTTCCTGTTCGGCGGCCTGATGGTGCTGGCGGGCTTCCTCACCCCGGGCGGGGCCGCCGACTTCGGCTGGTTCGCCTACACGCCGCTGTCGTCGGCCGTCCACTCGCCGCAGGTCGGCGGCGACCTGTGGATCATGGGCCTGGTGATGTCCGGCCTCGGCACGATCCTCGGCGCGGTCAACTTCATCTCCACGATCATCGGCATGCGGGCCCCGGGCATGACCATGTTCCGCCTGCCCATCTTCACCTGGAACGTGCTGCTGACCAGCATGCTCGTGCTGATGGCCTTCCCCGTGCTGGCCGCCGCGCTGCTGGTGCTGGAGTCGGACCGCAAGCTCGGCACGCACGTCTTCGACGGCGCGAACGGCGGGCCGCTGCTGTGGCAGCACCTGTTCTGGTTCTTCGGCCATCCCGAGGTCTACATCATCGCGCTGCCGTTCTTCGGGATCGTCACCGAGGTGATCCCGGTGTTCAGCCGCAAGCCGATCTTCGGCTACATGAGCCTGATCGGGGCCACCATCGCCATCGCCGGGCTGTCGATGACCGTGTGGGCGCACCACATGTTCGCGACCGGGCAGGTGCTGCTGCCGTTCTTCTCGTTCATGACGTTCCTCATCGCGGTGCCGACGGGGGTGAAGTTCTTCAACTGGATCGGCACGATGTGGCGCGGCCATCTGTCGTTCGAGACGCCGATGTTGTTCGCGGTGGGGTTCCTGGTCACGTTCCTGATCGGCGGGCTGACCGGCGTCATCCTGGCCTCGCCGCCGCTGGACTTCCAGATCAGCGACACCTACTTCGTCGTCGCGCACTTCCACTACGTGGTCTTCGGCACGGTCGTGTTCGCCATGTTCGCCGGCTTCTACTTCTGGTGGCCGAAGATGACCGGCAAGATGCTGGACGACCGGCTCGGCAAGGTGCACTTCTGGACGTTGTTCATCGGCTTCCACACCACGTTCCTCGTCCAGCACTGGCTGGGCCAGCTCGGCATGCCGCGCCGGTACGCCGACTACAGCGCGGCCGACGGCTTCACCGCGCTCAACGAGATCTCCTCGGCGGGGGCGTTCCTGCTCGGCGCCTCGACGCTGCCGTTCCTCTACAACGTGTACCGGACGGCCAGGCACGCGCCCAGGGTCACGCTCGACGACCCCTGGGGATACGGCAACTCGCTGGAATGGGCGACCTCGTGCCCGCCGCCGCGGCACAACTTCACCAGCATGCCGCCGATCCGCTCCGAGCGGCCCGCGTTCGACCTGCACTACCCGCACGAGGACGCGACGCCCGCCGTGGAGCCGGACCCCGGCCCCGGGGAGCCGGACCCCGGCCCCGAGCAGCCGCCGCCGGTGCTCGCCGCCGACTGACCTGCCGGCCGGTCCGGCGTTTCAAGATCGCGTTGTTCGGTTTATGCGGGACCATTGCGGGCGACGCCGCCGCGGCAATTCTGTTGGTCAAAATGTCGTGGTTTGATCACGTTTCAACAACGTACTTTACGACCCGTTTATCCACCCTCTAGCGTCCGGCATTGCACACCCTATGGCCATGCGCCCGGCGACCCCGGGCAGAGAGGGTACCTGGTGCCAAGCTCAAAGCGCCTGTTAGTCGCGTTCCCGGCGGTCGCCCTCCTCGGCGCCGCGCTGACCGTCCCGGCGGCCCAGGCCACGTCAGTGGCCAGCTACCAGCCAACGGCGGCGGACTACTACATCAACTACGCTCCCCCGCGGGTCGAGAAGGAGCCGCAGGAACCCGGCCTGAACAAGGGCAAGGCCCGTTCGCTCTCACCGGCGGAGAAGTTCGACAGGAAGTTCGTCAGCGGGAACCCCGCCGCGGCCCGCGTCCTCGCCGCCCGCGAGAACCAGGCGATCAGGACCGGCCGCAACCCGGCTGAGTGGATCTTCAAGAACTCCAAGCAGGTCAAGACCGCCAAGCTCCTCACCGTCCTGGTCGAGTTCAACGAGCAGGCGAACGACGACTTCTCCGGCTTCAACCGGCTGCGCACGACCGACAGCCCGCCGGACGACTGCGTGGTCGAGCCGCCGGGCACGCTCAAGAACGGCCCGCTGCACAACAAGATTCCCGACCCGGCGACGCTGCCGCAGAAGGACAACAACTCCTTCTGGCTCAAGGACTTCAGCACCGACCACTTCAACAAGATGCTCTACAGCGACAAGGGCATCACCGAGCGCGTGCGCAAGGACCTCAAGGACCCGCGCGACGGCAAGCCCGGCATCGACATCTCCGGCTTCACGATGAAGAAGATGTACGAGGAGCTGTCCAAGGGCGCCTACTCCGTCACCGGCTCGGCGGTCGGCTGGATCAAGGCACCCCACTCCGAGGCGTACTACGGCGCCGCGGCCTGTGGCGGCCAGCCGCAGGACATGTCGGGTCACCCCAGCAACCCGACCGGCGCGGGCCAGCTCGCCATCGACACGGTCAACGCCCTGGCCGCGGCCCAGCCCAACTTCCCGTGGGCCGACTACGACCAGGAGGACGTGGCCGACTCCGACGGCGACGGCAACTTCGACGAGCCCGACGGCGTCATCGACCACCTGGTGATGGTGCACGCCGGCAAGGACAAGTCCTCCGACGGCGGCGCCGAGGGCACCTACGCCATCTGGGCGCACTCCAGCGCGGTCGCGGGCGGCTACAAGATCCCCGGCAGCGACAAGAAGATCTCCAACTACATCGTGCAGCCCGAGGACTCCGGCGTCGGCGTCTTCGCCCACGAGTACGGCCATGACCTGGGCCTGCCCGACCTGTACGACACCAGCGGCCAGGCCAGCTCCGCGGTGGACTTCTGGGACCTGATGTCCAGCGGCTCCCACTCCGGCCCCATCTTCCAGTCCATGCCCACGCACATGGGCCTGTGGGACAAGTGGGTGCTCGGCTGGGCCAACCCGAAGACGTTCAACCCGGGTGACGCCTCCAGGCTCGTCACGGTCGGGCAGTCCTCGCGCACGCCCAAGCTCACCGAGGACGGCGTCCGGGTGAACCTGGCCTCCACGCCGCTGAAGATGATCGACCCGCACAGCGGCACGAAGGCCTGGTGGTCCAACCTGGACCAGGACTGGGCCAACCAGACCCTGACCCGCGACGTCCCGGTGCCCGCGGGCTCCGACGTGCGGTTCTGGATGTGGAACAACTACGAGATCGAGCAGGACTGGGACTTCGGCTTCGTGGAGGTCTCCACCGACGGCGGCCAGACCTGGACCCAGCTCAAGGTCTACGACGAGGCCGGCGCCGAGGTCACCACCCCCGACGGCTACCCCGACCCGAACAAGAACCTCAAGACGTTCGGCAACAAGAAGTACGGGCTCACCGGTGACACCGGCGGCCAGTGGCGGCACGACTACGTCAACCTGACGCCGTACGCCGGGCAGTCGATCAAGCTGCGCCTGACCTACAACACCGACGCCGCCTTCGAGCCGCGCGGCTGGCACGCCGACGACTTCTCGCTCACCAACGGCGGCACCGCCGTCTGGAGCGACGACGTCGAGAACGGCGAGAACGGCTGGAAGGCCACCGGCGGCACGTTCACCAACACCAGCGGCCAGGGCTGGACCATCAACAACGGCTCGCGCGAGATCTCCCGCTTCTACCTCGCCGAGTGGCGCAACTTCGACGGCTTCGACAAGGGCCTGCAGTACGCCTACGACACCAACTACTCCCGCGACGGGGCGTGGAAGGTCGAGAAGGTCAAGTACAACGCGCCCGGCCTGCTGGTCTGGTACCGCGACTCGACCTTCACCAACAACTCGGTGGTCAACAACCTGACCCTGCCGCCGAGCATCGGCTCCAAGGGCAGCCTGCTGGTCGTGGACTCGCACTACGACCCGCTGCGCCGCACCGGCACCGCCGCCGAGAAGGACCCGTCCAGGCACAAGAACCTGGAGGGCCGTACGCAGTCCTCGAACGCGGCGTTCTCCTTCAACAAGACCTACCCGCTGAAGGAGTGCCTGGAGGCGCCGGACGAGCCGTTCAGCGAGTACTGCACCAACGTCCCCGCGCTCAAGGGCGTGCCGAACTTCACCGACGCGAAGACCTGGGTTCCGGGCTTCGAGCTGCAGAACGGCTCGCTCTACTACCGTGACTTCGACGCCTCCACGGTGGTGCCGAGCAAGGGCGACCAGCCGTACAGCACCCGCGTGGTGCACCTGGACGGCACCCCCGCCACCGAGCTGTACGGCACCGACCTCGGCAACGGCCACGTCGCCGGCTCGGGCAACCCCGGCGACGAGGGCAAGGCGCTGGGCGTGCAGTTCAAGCTGATCAGCCCGCTGCCGGGCAACCTGGGCGCCATCGTCCAGGTCGTCCCGCCGAAGAAGTAGCGTGAGGGGGGCCGCCGGGTCTCCGGCGGCCCCCGATCCAGCACGGAGCGGCGGACACAGCGCCTACGATTGATGACCATGAGCGAACTGCGCACCAAGATCGAGCACACTGAGGCGATCCGGCGGGATCGCCGGGTGGCGGTGGTGGTGAACACTCGCTCGCGCCGCGGCCGCCGCCACTACTTCGAGGTCATCGAGCAGCTGCACAACCTGGGGTTCGAGCCGCTGGCCGAGCTGTCGGTCTACAACCCCAAGCGGCTGCGCGACCTGCTCGACACCGCCCTCGCCACCGACCCCGACCTGCTGATCGTGGGCGGCGGCGACGGCACCCTCTCCTCGGCCGTGCGCCACGTCGCCCACCGCGACGTGGCGCTCGGCGTGTTGCCGCTCGGCACCACCAACAACTTCGCCAGGAGCCTCGGCCTGCCGCTCGACCTGGCCGGCGCCATCCGGGTGTTCTCCACCGGCAAGGTCGCCGACATCGACCTCGGCATGGCCGGCGACCGGCCCTTCGCCAACCTGGCCAGCTTCGGCGTCTCGGTCGAGGTGGCCGGCCGGGTCAAGCCGTGGCTCAAGCGCATCGTGGGCCGCCCGGCCTACCCGATGACCGCGCTCACCGTCCTGCCGGGCCACCGGCCCTTCCGGGCCTACATCACCGTCGAGGGCCAGCGCCACGAGCTGCTCACCCACCAGCTCAACATCGCCAACGGGCGTTTCCACGGCGGCTGGCAGGTGGCCAAGGACATCAGCATCGACAACGGCATGCTGGTGGCCTACCAGCTCGGCTCGGGCAAGAAGCTGCGCCTGCTCGGCGAGACGCTGCTGCGCGCGACCACCGGCCGCTGGCGCAGCCTGGCGGGCGGCCCGTTCGTGGTCGGCCGGGAGATGTTGCTGGAGACCGACCCGCCGATGGCCGCCGACGTCGACGGCGAGGTGCGCCTGCGCACCCCGATCACGCTGCGCGTGGTGCCCAACGGCGTGCGGGTGATGGTCCCCGACTCCTTCGAGGACAACTGACCTCAGCCCTCGCCCAGCGCCCGGTAGGCGGGGGCGAGCGCGTCCGCCAGGCCCGCGGGCGGCGGGAAGACCCGCGGCAGCAGGTCGGAGGCGGCCGCGGCGGAGCGGCGTTCCGGGCGGTGCGCGGTGGCGCCGGGCGCGTAGAAGTCGGCCAGCCGGTCGGCGAACGGCACGTCGGCCACCTCCAGCGGGTCCGGCGCGGGCGGGTCGTCGGCCAGCGAGCCGAGCAGCTGCTCGCGGGTGCGCCCGCGCCAGGCCAGCACCAGGAACGGGTCGTCGTCGAACGACTCGGCCAGCAGGTAGAGCACGGCCGACAGGTGCTTGCACGGGAACCCCCAGTCGGGGCACGAGCAGTCCATGTCCAGGTCGCGCGGGAACAGGTCGACGCCATGGGCGGCGAACAGCTCCTCGATCTCGACCGGCATCTCCCCGGCCAGCAGCCTGGCCCGGTGGACGGCCTGCGCCGCGACGGCCTCCTCCAGCCGCGCCCACACGTCCTCGCCGTAGACGTCGATCCTGACCACGACGTCGTACGGCTTCGGCCGCGACCCCTGCACGGACGCCCGGACCAGCCCCGCCGACAGCTCGATCGAGAGCACCTGGCCCTTGCGGGCGTAGGCGCGGCCGCGGGACAGGCGGCCCTTGTCGCAGACGCGTTCCAGGATGTCGACGAAGCGCCTGGACCACCAGGCCGAGCCGATGCTGCCGCGCCGCGACCGGGCCCGCAGGCCGCCCTCGACCTCGATGGGGCCGCCGCCGTCGTACCAGTCGGGCATGGTCAGGACCCTCCCGTGAGGCGGAACACCTCGCGCAGCTCGTCGGTGGACAGGTCGGTCAGCCACTCCTCGCCGGCGCCGACCACCCGCTCGGCCAGCGCCTTCTTGCGCTCGATCATCTGGTCGACGCGCTCTTCGAGGGTGCCCGCGCAGATCAGCTTGCGCACCTGGACGTTCCTGCGCTGGCCGATGCGGAAGGCCCGGTCGGTGGCCTGGTCCTCCACGGCCGGGTTCCACCAGCGGTCGACGTGGACGACGTGGCTCGCCGCCGTCAGGTTGAGCCCGACGCCGGCCGCCTTGAGCGACAGCAGGAACAACATCGGCTCCTGGTCGTTCTGGAACCGCTCGACCAGCCGGTCGCGGGTCTTCTTGGGCAGGCCGCCGTGCAGCCACAGGACCGGGCGGCCGAGCCGCTGGGCGAGGTAGGGCTGGAGCATCGTGCCGAACTCGGCGTACTGGGTGAACAGCAGCGCCTTCTCGCCCTCGGCCAGGACCTCCTCGGCCAGCTGCTCCAGCCGGGCCAGCTTGCCCGAGCGGCCGGCCAGGCGGGAGCCGTCCTTCAGCAGGTGGGCCGGGTGGTTGCAGACCTGCTTGAGCCTGGCCATGGCCGACAGCACCAGGCCGCGCCGCTCGACGCCCTCGCTGTCGTCGATCCGGGCCAGCATGTCGTCCACGACCGCCTGGTAGAGCGTGGCCTGCTCGGGGGTGAGCGGGCACCACTCCTTGATCTCGATCTTCTCCGGCAGGTCGGAGATGACGGACCGGTCGGTCTTGAGGCGGCGCAGGATGAACGGGCCCGTCGCCCGCTTCAGCGCCGCGGCGGCCTGCTCGTCCTGGCGGGCCTCGATGGGCTCCTGGAACCGGGTGCGGAAGCGGGCCCGCGGCCCGAGCAGACCGGGGTTGGCGAACTCCATGATCGACCAGAGCTCGGCGAGGTGGTTCTCGACCGGCGTGCCGGTCAGCGCCAGCCGGGTGCCGGTGGGGATCGACCGTACGGCACGGGCCTGCAGGGTGCCGCTGTTCTTGATCGCCTGGGCCTCGTCGCACACCACCCGGCGCCACTCGTGTTCCCGCAGGGCCTCCAGGTCGCGGTGGGCGGTGCCGTACGTGGTGATCACCAGGTCGGCCGTCGCGATGCGGGCGGCGTCCCGGCCGGGGCCGTGGTGGACGTACACGCGCAGCCCCGGGGCGAACCTGGCCGCCTCCCGCTGCCAGTTGCCCACCAGCGACATCGGGCAGACCAGCAGCGTCGGCGCGGCGGCCCGCTCGTGCACGAGCAGCGCCAGCGTGGTGACCGTCTTGCCCAGGCCCATGTCGTCGGCGAGCACGCCGCCGAGGCCCAGCTCCGACAGGAAGCTCAGCCACGCCAGCCCGCGCTCCTGGTAGGGCCGCAGCACGGCGTCCAGGCCCGGCGGGGTGGCGAGCGGGGTGAGCCGCCGCTCGGCCTGGCCCGACAGCAGGTCGCCGAGCACGCCGTCGGCGTCGACCGCCAGCAACGGCAGCTCGTCGTCGCCCTGGATCACGTGGCGCAGCAGGTCGGCCGCCGCCGCCTCGCCCGCGCGCACCCCCTCCACGGCCCGCAGCGCCGCCTTGAGCTGCCGGTCGTCCAGCTCCACCCACTGGCCGCGGACCCGGACCAGCGGCACCTTGAGCCTGGCCAGCTCGGCCAGCTCCGCCTCGCTGATCGTCTCCTCGCCCACCGCCAGGTCGACGCGGAAGTCGACCAGCTCGCGCAGCCCGAAGCCCTGGCTGACGGCCGCCGTCTGCGGCTTGGTCCTGGTGGTGAGCTTGAGCCCGAGTTTCGTACGGCCCGCCCAGCGCGGCAGCTGCACCCCGAACCCGGCCGCCTGGAGCAGCGGCGCGGCCTGGCGCAGGAAGCCGAACGCGCCCGCCGTGTCGAGGGCCAGCTCGCTCGGCTCCGGCACGCGCAGGGCCCGGTCCAGCTCCGGGTAGAGCCGCACGGCCCGGCCGAGCCCGGCCAGCAGCTCGCGCTCCGGCCGGCCGGGCAGGCCCTTCTCGCCGCCCCAGACGCGGGCGGCCGGGACGTACAGGCTGGGGTCGTCGGCGGCCTGCAACGCCAGCTCGACCCGCCAGTCGTCGCCGGCGGCCGGTTCGAGCAGGCGGAAGCAGACGCGGGTGGCGCCCTCGGCCGCCGTGACGGCCGCCCGCCAGCGGTCCAGTTCCTCGCGCAGCCCGGGGTCGTCGGGGCAGGCCGGGTCGCCGGTCAGCGCGGCCAGCCACCGCTCCCGCGGCGTCGTGGGCGCGGTGGCCAGGGGAGTGGTGACGGCCCGCCGGACGAGCGCGTCGGTGAACGCCTCCAAAGCCTGGAGCTGCACCTCGGCGGCCGGGCGCTCGGCGGCCCAGGTGCGGCAGGCCGGCGGCATGGCCAGGGCCAGGTCGCGGAAGTAGGCGGCGTCGGCCCCGGTCAGCACGGGCCGCCACAGGGCCAGCGCGGCTCCGTCGGCGCCGTCGGCACCGCTGCCGCCGTCGCTGCCGGGCCCGGGACCGAGCTCGGGGCCGGGCGCGGGGGCGGGTCGGGGGACGAGCTGGGGGACGACCCGGCCGCGGGCCACCAGGTCGCGGGCGAGCGCGGCGACGGCGGCCCAGTGGCGGACGGTGGCGGTGGCCTCGCCCGAAGGGCCGTCCAGCGCGTCAAGGGCCTCCGCGGGCGGCAGCACGACCGCGGGCACCCGCCACGGCAGCAGCCGCGGCCTGACCACCTCCGTCAGCAGCCCCGTCTCCGGCGAGGGCAGCGGCCCTTTGGCCGACCCCGGCAGCAGCAGCTCCAGCACCCTGGACGGCGTCCCGCCCACCCCGAGCCCCGGCGCGCCGGCCAGCTCGTCAGGGGACGCGGCGAACGGATGGGGCCGCGCGCCCGCCCCACGGGACACGGCGGCGGCCCGGCCGGGAACCTCTCCCCAGAAGGCGAGCCCGTCACCCGCCCACACCCCGTGTACCAGCACCCCGGCAGGTTACCGCCGGCCCGGAGCGACCGGTCCGCGAGTCTTCTGCGGGCCGGGCCGGAAGTCGTACCATCGAAGTATGAACACTCCCGGATCGTGGTGTGAGCGGCCTGAGCCGCAGGCTCCCTCGTGCGAGCTCCCCTCTCCGTGGAGCAGGCCGAAGCAGCCTGACAACTGGTGCGAGGCGCCCAAGTCGCCGGTGGAATCCGTCCTGCGGTTCCTGCTGAAGGCCGCCAAGAGGTAATAACAGGCGGTCAGCTGGGTAGTCGCCTTGCTCAGCGGAGGAGGCGACGTCGTGAACGATACCCACAAGCTGGTCAGTGATCTCTCCGACCAGGTCTCCAGGCTTGTCAAGGACGAACTGCGCCTGGCCAGGCTGGAGCTCGCGGAGAAGGGCAGGCGCGCGGGGTTCGGCGCGGGGCTGTTCGGCGCGGCCGGGATGGCCGCGTTCTTCGGCGGTGCCGCGCTGGTGACCGCCGTCGTCCTGCTCCTCGCTCTGGTCATGCCCGCGTGGGCGGCCGCCGCGATCGTGGGGGCGGTCCTGCTCATCGCCGCCGCCCTGCTCGGCCTGACCGGAAAGAACCAGGTGAAACAGGCCACGCCGCCGGTCCCCGAGGAGACCATCGCGAGCGTCAAGGCCGATATCGACATGGTCAAGGAGAGGGCACGCCGATGAGCGAGACGGACCCCGGATACAGCGAGCAGCACGCCGGTGACGTGGGCGCCCGCAGGGCGACCGTCGGCACGCCGACCGAACGCGAGTCGATCAACGTGCCTCCGACAAGACCGGGGGCTGCGGAGAACGCGAAACGGGCCGAACTGGCCCGCCAGGAACACGAGACCTTCATCCCCGAGACCCCCGTGCCCGACGACCGGACCGAGGCGGTGGAGAGCCGCGCGGTCGAGGAGGAGTCGCTGGGCGGCGGCGGGGGCGGGGGCCGTGGCGAGGACGACGAGGAAGAGGACGACGTGCGAAAAAGCATCAAGGAGACCAGGAACGAACTGGGCGACACGGTCAGCGCCCTGGCCCACAAGGCCGACCTGAAGGGCCGGGCCGCCGAGGCGGCCGGCACGGCCAAGGGCAAGGTCGCCGAGATCACCGGCGTGGCCAAGGGCAAGGCCGCCGAGGTGACCGGCACCGCCAAGGGCATGGCCGGCGAGGTCGCGGGCAAGGTCCGCGAGGCCACCCCCCACCAGGTCAAGGACGCCGCCACCGGGGCGCGCAAGCGTCCGGTGCTGCTGCTGGCCGCGGCGGCGGCGGTGACGGCCCTCGTCGTGCGGCGGCTCAGGAAGCGCAACAGGGCGAAGTAGGCGTGCGTTCCCCCGAAAGACCTGCGGAACTGCCCCGCAGGGCCTGGTGGAGCGTGCTCAAACGCACCGTCGTCGAGTTCCGCAACGACGGCGTCCAGGACCTCGCGGCAGCGCTCACCTACTACGCCGTCCTGTCCATCTTCCCCGCGCTGATCGTGCTGGTGTCGGTGTTCGGCCTGCTCGGCAGGCGCGACACCGCCACCCTGGTCGGCAACCTCGTGGTGCTGGCGCCCGACGAGGTGCGTTCTCTGATCGTCACGGGCGTGCGCTCGGTCCAGGAGAACGCGGCCTCGGCCGGCCTGGTCGCGATCGTCGGCCTGCTGGTCGCGCTCTGGTCGGCGTCGGGCTACATCGGCGCGTTCATCCGGGCCGGCAACACCATCTACGACATCGACGAGGGGCGTCCGTTCTGGAAGGTGACGCCGCTCCGGATCGGGCTCACCGTGCTGGCCACCGTGCTGCTGGCGCTCGGCGCGATCTCCGTCGCGCTGACCGGCGACCTGGCCAGGAGCGTCGGAAAGGCGCTCGGCCTGGGCAGCGCGCTGGTGACCGCCTGGGACATCCTGAAATGGCCGGTGCTGGCGCTCGTCGCGGCCGGGCTGATCATGGTGCTCTACTGGGCCGCGCCGAACGTGCGCCAGCCCGGCGTGCGCTGGATCACCCCCGGCGGGCTGCTCGCGGTGGTGCTCTGGGTCGTGGTCTCCGGCGGCTTCGCCCTGTACGTGGGCCACTTCGGGTCCTACGGCAAGACCTACGGCACGCTGGCCGGCGTCGTGGTGTTCCTGATCTGGCTGTGGTTGTCGAACATGGCCCTGCTGCTGGGGGCCGAGCTGGACGCCGAGCTGATCAGGGAACGCCAGATCGCCGAAGGCGAGCCCGTCGGGCAGGAGCCGTACGTGGAGCCCAGGGACCCGCCGAAGGAGGATAGCCTTCCCGAGTGAAGCGTGGAAAGGCCGTCGTCGCCGCACTGGCCCTGCTGACCTCGGGGTTGGTGGCCGGCTGCAGCGACGGCTCGGCGGTCAGCGACTTCGGCACCGTCGTCAAGGGCGCCAAGGGCACGACCGTGCGCGCCGAGCTGCGCCCCGGGCAGCGGTTCTCGCTGGCCGTCCCGGACAACCCGTCGGTGGGCGACGACTGGCGCCTCGCGGCGGTGCCCGACGCCAGGGTGGCCTCCTACATCAGCGAGGAGCGCAGGAGCGCGGGCCAGGGCCCCGGCAGCGGCGGCACGGCCTACTTCGTCTTCAACAGCAAGAGTCCGGGCACCGCCGAGATCACGCTGCGCGACTGCTGGCGCTGCGGCCGGAGCTCGACGCCGCCCGACGAGGAGAGCAGGCGGCAGTCGGGCGAGGCGGTCTTCGAGATCACCGTGCGCTGAGCACGGCCCGGCACAACACGTCGAGGGTGGTCGCGGTGATCACCTCGGCGCCGGCGTCGGCGCCGGATTCGGCGCACGCGGCCAGGCGGCGCCGGCCCTCGCCCAGGATGCTCCACCCCAGGTGGGCCACCAGGTCCGGATGCGGCTCCCCGGCCTCGGCGAGCAGGCCGCGCAGCGGCTCGATCATCGTCTCGTGCAGCTGGTCGAGCCGGTGGCGGCACTCGGCGGGCAGGTCGGCCGCGGCCACCGCGCGCAGCAGCGCGTGGTCGGGGCTGGTGACGAACGCCAGCGACACGGCGCCGAAGGCGCGCACCCGCTCCTCGAGGCCGCCGTCGCGGGTGGCCGTGACGAGCCGGTCGGCCCAGCGGGGGATCGCGTCCTCCACGAGCTGGGCCAGGATGTCGGCGGTGGAGGAGAAGTAGCGGTAGACGCTGGAGCGGGCCAGCCCGACCCGCGCGCCCACGGCCGCGGGGGTGAGCCCGGCCGGGCCCTCGGCCGCCAGGACCTCCATGGCGGCCGCCAGCAGGGCCGCGTGCTGGCTGGCCCGATGGTCGGCCACCGTGGCGGCGCTGATCCTCGGCACCGGACTCACTCCTCCTCGCGTCGTCTCCCCCCAGTATCGGGCAGCAGGAACGTCGCCCCGACGCCGCCGAACAGCACGATGCCGGTCACGATCGTGACCCGGCGGGTGGCATCGGCCGCCGCCGCCACCGCGGCGGCGTGGTCGGCCGGCTCCCTGATCGCCGCGACGGCCGCGCCGGCGCTCTCCCGTACGGCCTGCCCGAGCGCGGGCTTGCCGGGCAGGCGTGCGGCCATCGCCGCGTCCAGGCCGGTGACCAGGACGGCGCCCAGCACCGCGATGCCGACGGCGGCGCCGAGCTGCCGGATCGTGCTCTGGAGCCCGGAGGCCACGCCGGAGCGGCGGGCGGGCACGTCGGCCAGCATCACGTTCGGGAGCTGGGCCGAGGCGAAGCCGACGCCGACGCCGTACACGACGAGCCACGGCACCAGCGTCCACGGGCCGAGCGAGGGGGAGACGGCCAGGCCGATCGCGATCGCGCCCACGGCCTCCAGGACGAGCCCCAGCCGCACGACGACCCTGGGCGCCAGGCCCAGCCGCGGCACGACGCCGCCCGCCAGGAACGTGCCCCCGGCCAGCGAGGCGATGATCAGGCCGGTGGCGAACGCGGTGAACCCCATGGCCGCCTGCAGGAACAGCGGCAGCACCAGGATCAGGCCGAACTCGCCGAGACTGATGATCATCGCGGCGGCGCCGCCGTACCTGAAGGAGGGGATGGCGAACAGCGACAGGTCCAGCACGACCGGGCGGCCCGATCGTGCCCGCGACCGCTCGACCAGCAGCAGCGCGGTCAGCGCGAGCGCGGCGAGCCCGAAGGCGAAGGGGATCGGCGAGACGCCGCCGAGCGGCCAGTCCCACCCGAACAGCGTGGCCTCGCCGGTCGGCGTGAACCAGCCGTAGCGCTGGCCCTCGATCAGGCCGAACACCAGCGCGGCCGGGCCGGCCACCGACAGCAGCACGCCGGGGACGTCCGAGCCGCCCGCCGCCGGGTCCTTCGACTCGGGCACCCTGGCCGTGCCGAGCAGCACGAGCAGGCCGATGGGCAGGTTCACCCAGAACGCCCAGCGCCAGCCGAAGTCGGTCACCACCCAGCCGCCGAGCAGCGGGCCGAGCGCGGCCATGCCGCCGATGATCGAGCCCCAGACGGCGAAGGCGATCGTCCGGCGCGAGCCCGTGTAGAGGGAGTTGATGATCGCCAGCGTCATCGGGACCACCATGGACGCCCCGACCCCCTGGACGACGCGGGCGGCGATGAGCAGCGCGCCGCTCGGCGCGGAGGCGGCCAGCATGCTCGCGGCCAGGAACACCACCAGGCCGACGGCGAACATCCGGCGCCTGCCGTGCACGTCGCCGGTCCGGCCGAGGGGGATGAGCAGGGCGGCGAAGGCCAGGGAGTAGATGGAGTTGACCCATTCGACGTCCGTGGCCGACAGGCCCAGATCGCCCATGATCGCGGGGACGGCGACGTTCACGATCGTCGCGTCGATGATGATCATCGACATCCCGACGCCGAGCACGATCAGCGGGAGCCAGCTCTGCCGGGTCCGCGCATTTAGCGACACCATGTCCCTAAAGATAGCAACATGCTGTCTCGAAACAAGGGGTAAGCTCCGGATCATGGACTTCATCCGGGTGCGTGCCTCGGCCGACGGCGCCGAGACGATCTCCTACTGGACCGGCGACGTCTACGGCTGGCAGGACGACGACGGCCCCCATCACCTGTTCGGCTTCGAGGGGCTGAACGTGGCGCGGGCCCGCCCGGCCGACGGCGGCTGGGAGCTGCTGACCAGGGAGGCGGCGCTCTACCTCGACCCGAGGACCAGGGAACCGATCGACGTGTGGGACAACCCGCTCACCGGACGGTCCGTCGAGGTGCAGCACGTCTTCAACGACCCGGTCAACCAGCGGCTCGGGGCCTATCCGGTGCCGGTGACGCGGTTGGGGGAGCAGGTCGTCTTCAACGCCGACATCCGCCTTTCCTACCCCTCGCCACTACCTGTCGCGAAATATCCGGAGAACTCGGCTCGGGACACGTACCGGGCGCTGGAGCTGTTCCAGTTCTTCGCCTCGGCCGCCGACGTCGAGTCCGGCATGCCCGACGTGCCGGCGGTCTTCTCCTGGTGCCGGGTCTCGCCCTGGCTGCCCTGGATGGCCATGAGGCAGCGGCCGGGCGGGCTGGTCTACCACTGCCGGGGCGCCAAGGTCGCCGACGTCCCCGGGCGGCTGCGCGAGCGCGTCGGCGAGCACTTCCTGCACGCCCCCGCCGAGTGGAGCGCGCCCAACATGACGAGCTGGACGGCCTTCGCCGATAAGGTCGGTCGGTGAGCACCGACCTGTTCTGCGAGATCATCGCCGGCGCGCGTCCCGCCCACGTGGTGAGCGCCGACGAGGTGGCCGTCTCCTTCCTCGACACCCGTCCGGTCTTCAAGGGGCACGTGCTCGTCGTGCCGCGGCTGCACGTCGAGACGCTGGCCGACCTCGCCGACGTCGGGCCGTTCTTCTCCCGGGTGCAGGCCGTGGCCAGGGCCGTGGAGGAGGGGCTGGAGGCGGCCGGCACGTTCGTGGCGATGAACAACCGGATCAGTCAGAGCGTGCCCCACCTGCACGTGCACGTCGTGCCGCGCAACCGCAAGGACGGGCTGCGCGGCTTCTTCTGGCCGCGCACCACCTACGAGTCCGCGCAGGAGGCCGAGACCTACGCGGCGGCCGTCGCCAAGGCGCTGGCGGCCGAGTGAGGCTCGCACGTGGTGCCGGTGCAGGTGCAGGTGCCGCGGACGGCATGGGCGGCGGCGGGCGCTAGGCTCGGGGCGCGTGGAGTACCTGGTCGGCGTCGCCGTCGTGGCCGTGCTGGTGGGCGTGCCCGCGATCGTGCTCTGGCGCGTCATGCGGGGCCGCCGCGAGCTGGGCACCAGCCCGGCCGAGCGGGCCACGTTCGAGACCCTGCACACCGCCTCCATGGCCGGGCCGCCGCTGCGGGCCGGGCTGACCCCCGAGGGCGCCGAGCGCGCCTCCCGCCACCTGCGCGCGCTGCTCGGCTCGGCCGCGCTCGCGATCACCGACCGCGAGCGCCTGCTCGTCTACGACGGCGCCGGCGACCACCACGCCGCCCAGGCGTTCGAGCACGCCGCCGCCACCCTGCGGGACGGCCGCACCCAGGTGCTCACCATCGACTGCGAGCTGCTCGAATGCCCGATCCGGCACGCCGTCGTCGTCCCGCTCACCACCGACGACCGGCTGGTCGGCGCGCTGGCCGCCTACGGGCAGAACGCCTCGGCCGGCCTGGTCAGGGCGGCGCAGGAGGTGGCCGGCTGGGTGAACTCGCAGCTGGAGCTCGCCGAGCTCGACCGCTCGCGCACGCTGCTCATGGAGGCCGAGGTCCGGGCCCTGCGCGCGCAGATCTCGCCGCACTTCATCTACAACTCGCTCACCACGATCGCCTCCTTCGTCCGTACGGACCCCGAACGCGCCCGCGAGCTGCTGCTGGAGTTCGCCGACTTCACCCGCTACTCCTTCCGCCGGCACGGCGAGTTCACCACGCTGGCCGAGGAGCTGCACTCGATCGAGCGCTACCTCACCCTCGAACACGCCAGGTTCGGCGACCAGTTGCAGGTCACCCTGCGCATCGCCCCCGAGGTGCTGCCGGTGGCGGTGCCGTTCCTGTGCCTGCAGCCGCTGGTCGAGAACGCCGTCCGGCACGGCCTGGAGAGCCGCAACGGCGTCGGCCGCATCACGATCATCGCCGAGGACGCCGGCGCCGAGTGCCGCATCACCGTCGAGGACGACGGCCTCGGCATGGACCCCGAGCGGCTGCGCCGCATCCTGGCCGGCGAGATCGCCCCCACCGGCGGCGTCGGCCTGGCCAACGTCGACGAACGGCTCCGCCAGGTCTACGGCGACGAGTACGGCCTGGTCGTCGAGACCGGCCCGGGCGCGGGCACCAAGGTCAACGTGCGCCTGCCGAAGTACCACCCCGGCGTCTCGGCCCGCTGACCTTCAACGAGGCCGCCCTCATACCTGCCCCCACCTGTGACCCCGCCGTGACGGCCTTGACGTTTGGTGCCGGTTTCATCACTGTCTAATGCATTCGAGGTGTGAGGAGTGACGTGTGACCGGGCTGCGCGTCCTGGCGGTGGACGACGAGCTACCCGCGCTGGAGGACCTGTCCTACCTGCTCCGCGCCGACGCCCGCATCGGCGAGGTGGTGACGGCCCGCGACGGGGCGGCCGCGCTGCGCCTGCTGGACCGCGGCATCGCCGAGGGCCGCCCGATCGACGCCGTCTTCCTCGACATCCGCATGCGCGGGCTGGACGGCGTCGTGCTCGGACGGCTGCTGTCGCAGTTCGCCAACCCGCCGCGGGTCGTGTTCGTCACCGCCTACGAGGAGCACGCGGTGGACGCCTTCGAGATCAAGGCCGAGGACTACCTGCTCAAACCGGTACGTCCCGAACGGCTCGCCGAGGCCATCAGGCGCGTGGCGGTCTCGGCCGACGTGCCCGCCGAGACCGGCGAGAGCGACACCATCCCCGTCGAGCTGGGCGGCGTGACCCGGTTCGTCTCCAGCGCCGACGTCCTCTACGTGGAGGCCCAGGGCGACTACGCCCGGCTGCACACCGCGAACGGCAGCCACCTCGTCCGCATCCCCCTCGCCACGCTGGAGGAACGCTGGGCCCCGGCCGGGTTCGTCCGGGTGCACCGCAGCCATCTGGTGGCCGTCAAGCACATCGAGGAACTGCACATCGACTCGGGCCGGTGCAGCGTGCGGGTCGGCGACACCGAGCTCCCGGTGAGCCGCCGGCACACCCGCGAGCTGCGCGACCTGCTGGTCCGCCGCGCCAGGAAGGGCAGGACGGAATGACCCCCGATCCCCGGCCGGGGCGTCCGGCGGGCTCGCCGCGCACCGACCCCGCCGCCCGCCGCACCGACGCCGCCCGCCGCATGGACGCCTTCCGCCGCTCCGAGACGCCGCGCCGGGTCAGCGTCACCAGCCCGCGCACCGCCGCCGCCCGCCGCCCCCGCTACCCGGCCACCAGGGAGATCGACGAGCAGACCCGCCTCGGCGAGGTCTACATGCGCTCGCTGCTGCGCACCCAGTTCCGGCTCGCCCTGTTCGTCTGCACCGTGCTGGCCTGCGTGGTCGGCGGCCTGCCGCTGCTGTTCCTGCTCATCCCCGAACTGCGCGAGGTGGACGTCCTCGGCGTCTCCCTGCCCTGGGCGGTGCTGGCCGGGCTCATCTACCCCGCCTTCGTCATCGGCGCCTGGCTGTACGTCCGCCAGGCCGAGCGCAACGAACGCCACTTCGCCGAGCTGGTGGAACGCCGGTGACCGGCGCGAAGGGCCCCTCGTGAGCCTCACCGCGGTGGTCGTCGTGATGGCGGCCGCCGTGCTCATCGGCGCGTACGGCATCAGGTTCTCCCGCACCACCTCCGACTTCTACGTCGCCTCCCGGACCGTCAGCCCCCTGTGGAACGCCTCCGCCATCGGCGGCGAGTACCTGTCGGCGGCCTCCTTCCTCGGCGTCGCCGGGCTCATCCTGTCCTACGGCGTGGACATGTTGTGGCTGCCCGTCGGCTGGACCGGCGGCTACCTGGTGCTGCTGGTGCTGGTGTCGGCGCCGCTGCGGCGCTCGGGGGCGTACACGCTGCCCGACTTCGCCGAGGCCCGGCTGGAGTCGATGACCGTGCGCAGGACCGCCAGCGTGCTCGTCGTCCTGATCGGATGGCTGTACCTGATGCCGCAGTTCCAGAGCGCCGGGCTGGTGCTGCGCACGATCACCGGCGCGCCGGTGTGGGCGGGCGGGCTGCTGGTCGCCGGGGTGGTGGCGGTGAACGTGTTGTCCGGCGGCATGCGGTCGATCACGTTCGTGCAGGCGTTCCAGTACTGGCTCAAGCTGACCGCGCTGGCCGTGCCGCTGGTGTTCCTGCTGCTGGCCTGGAAGGGCGACGGCGCGCCCGCCCTCAGCGTCCAGGACGCCGCCACCTGGCAGATGCCGCTGGCCGGGGCCAAGGAGTACGGGCTCTACTCGACGTACTCGCTGATCCTGGCCACGTTCCTCGGCACGATGGGACTGCCGCACGTGCTCGTGCGCTTCTACACCAACCCCGACGGCCGGGCCGCCCGCCGTACGACGCTGGTCGTGCTGACCCTGCTCGGCGCGTTCTACCTGCTGCCCGCCCTGTACGGCTGGCTCGGCCGCCTCTACGCCCCCGACCTCGTGCGCACCGACGCGGTCGTGCTCACCCTGCCCAGCCGCATGATCGGCGGCACGCTCGGCGACCTGCTCACCGCCCTGGTGACGGCCGGGGCGTTCGCGGCCTTCCTGTCCACCTCCTCGGGGCTGACCGTGTCCGTCGCCGGGGTGATCGCGCAGGACCTGCTGAAGGGCGGGGTGCGCTCGTTCCGGATCGCCACGCTGATGGCCGTCGCCGTGCCGCTGGCGCTGGCGTTGTGGGCGCGGGCGCTGCCGGTCGCGGACGTCGTGGGGCTGGCGTTCGCGGTGGCCGCCTCGTCGTTCTGCCCGCTGCTGGTGCTGGGCATCTGGTGGCGGCGGCTCACCACCACCGGGGCGCTGGCCGGGCTGTTCGTGGGGGGCGGGCTCGCCTGCTCGGCCGTGCTCGCCACGATCACCGGGGGGCCGTACGAGGGGCTCGCGGGGGCGCTGCTGGCCCAGCCGGCGGCCTGGACGGTGCCGATCGCGTTCACCGTGATGGTGTCGGTGTCGTTCCTGACGCCGCACCGCGTGCCGCCCGGGGTGGCCCGCACGATGGTCCGCCTCCACACCCCGGAGAACCTCGACCTGGACCGCGGCGACTGGCACCCCCGCTCCCCATGACCCCGCGCCCGGCCGGCGTGCCGGTGGGCGTCCGGCCGCCTGCCGCCTTGCCCAGGCGCCGGGACCTTCCCTCTCACGACCAGCCCGCGGCGACGCCTCCCAGGCGCTCCGACGCCACCCCGTTCCCGGCGGCGCCCTCGTTCCGCGCCACACCTGCGGCCCCCGCGCCGCCCGCTGCCCTTGACGCGGCCGGGCTCGTGCGGTCGCTCGCGGCTCGGGGCGTACGGTCGCCTCGCGTGGGACGCGGGATGGCGCCCCGGTCGTGGGGCTGTTCGCTCTGGGGCGGCGGGTCCAGGCCGGGCCGGTAGGGGCCGGCGGGGCGCGGGGACGTGCTCCGGCCGGGCCAGGGCTGATCCGCCACTTCCGGCCGGGCCGGCCCCTCCGGCTCGGTGTCGGGTGGGGCCGGGGACCGGCCAGGGCGTGGCCGGGCGGTCCCCTGGGGCGGGACGTGCGGACGGGTCCATTCCTGTGACGTGCCGCCGGGGTGGGACGCGGGGCGGCCGGGCTGCTGTTGCTGCGCTGACGCCTGCGGCGCGTGGGCGGGCTGGACCGGCGCCTGCGCCCGAGGGCCGGGTTGGGACGGTACCCGGTGGGCCAGGCCGGGGTGGGACGGCTCCTGCGGCGGAGGGTCCAGACCCGGGCGGGGGCCGACGCCGGCGTGCGGGGTCCTGGAACGTCCGGGCCCCGGGTCACGGACGTCGGGCCCGGCCGCGCGGGAACGCCTGTCCGCAGGCGGCGGCATGACGTCCCGGGCCTGCCGGGCGGGCTCGTCAGGGACGGTTCCCTCGTCGGGGGCGAAGTACGGTCTGGTCGGGGGCGTGGGCGGGGAGGCGTCGCCGTGCCGGGCGGCCTGTTCGGTCATGGGTCTGGCGGCCGTGCCGGCGTGGGTCTCGACGTCGAGCACCTCGTGTCCCGGGACGGTGTGCGGGGCCTGCTCGCCCGGGGCCGCGTGGCGGATGGTCCGTCCGGTGGCCGCGCCCAGGTCGCCCGCGTGCTTCCGCTCCGGCCGCCAGGAGGGCGCGCCGCCCCTCGGCCACCCCCGCCACACCCCGCCGCCCTCCTCCGGCCGGCTTCCCCGCATCCCGCGGCCCTCTTCCGGCGGGACTCCCCGAACCCCGCCTCCCCGCGCGGCCGAGGCGGTCGTCCCGGCAGCGGGCGTGCCCGGACCGGGTGTGCCCGGGGTGCGGGGGGCTGCGGTGGCCGGTTCGAAGAAGGACGACTCCGCGGCCGGGGAGTCCGGGGTGGCGGGGAAGGCGTGTCGCGGGGTGCGGGGTGGGGGAGCGGCGGTGGCCGGGGTCAGGTGGTCCAGGAGGTGGGGGGCGGCGGTCAGGAGATGGCCGATGAGGTGCGCCACGTCGTCCAGCCGCACCCGCAGCGTCGCCCGCGCCCGCGGGCCGTCGCGCCGGCCCTCCGGCCCGGCCTCCTCCACCCGCAGCCCGGAGATCTCCAGGCACACCTCAGGGCTCGGACGGGCGGGCGCGCCGGAGCCGGGCGCCTGCTCCTCGGGCGTACGGTCGTGGCGGTACGGGCTGCTCTCGGCCATGACCTGCGATTACCCCTGCCGTATCCCATCAGGCTCCGAAATAAGGGGACTTGGGGGAGGTTTGACCGGAAGGTCAGACAACAGGCGGCAACTCGCCGGACCCCCGGGCGACCAGCTCCACGGGAACCGTGATCCGGCGCGGCTCGCGTACGGGATCCAGCAGCAGTTCCACCGCGCCGCGCGCCAGCCGGTCGATGTCGTACCGCACCACCGTCACCCCCGGGCTGAACAGGCCGGCCAGCGCGAAGTCGTCGAACCCCACGTACGCCGGCCGCTCGGGACGCTCCCGCAACGCCTGCAGCACCCCGATCGCCGCCCGGTTGTTCGTCGCGAAGAACGCCGTCGGCGGGCCGGGCAGGTCGAGCAGCCGCCCCACCTCGTACGACACCCGCCCCGGATCGAACACCCCCCGCACCACCAGCGCCTCGTCGGCCGCCGCGCCCGCCTCGCGCAGCGCCGCCCGGTAGCCGCGGGCCCGGTGGTGCACCGAGCTCAGCCCGTCGTCGTCGGAGATCAGCGCGATGCGGCGGTGCCCGTGGGCGAGCAGGTGCGCGGTCGCCGTCCGGCCGCCGTGCTCGTCGTCGAGCATGACCACGTCGGCGCGGTCGAGCCCGCGCGGCACCCGGTCGACGAAGACCGTGCGCGGACGGCCGTGCTCGGCCAGCCAGGAGTGGTCGGCCGCCGAGGGCACGACGATCAGCGCGTCCACGCCCCGCGCGTGCATCGACTCGATCAGCATGCGCTCCTTGTCCGGACGCTCCTCGTACGAGCCGAACACCACCAGCGCCTCGTGCTCGGCCGCCGCCGCCTCCACCGCGGCGGCCAGGCGGGCGTAGAACTCGTTGGAGATGTTCTCCATCACCAGGCCGAGCGTGAGCATGGTCGCGCCGCGGGCCAGCCGGGCGGCGGCCTCGTTGCGGCGGAAGCCGAGCGCGCTGATCGAGTCGTGCACCCGCTGCTGCAGCGAGGCCCGGACGTGCGGCTCCTGGTTGACCACGCGGGACACCGTCTTCAGGCTGACGCCCGCGTGCCGGGCCACGTCCGCCATGGTGGGCTTACGCGTTGTCATAGTCTGCCCCCATGGAGGATGAATGGATCTGCGGCCGGATGGGCGAGGACGAGCCGTGGACGCTGGGCGCGGTGAACCCGCCGGTGTTCGAGAACTCGTTGTTCACCTTCGGGACGGCGGCCGAGCTCGGCGCCGCGATCCGGGACGAGGACGAGCGGTACGTCTACGGCCGCGGCACCAACCCGACCGTCGACGTGGCGCAGCGCAAGCTGGCCGCGCTGGAGCGCGGTGAGCGGGCCAAGTGCTTCGGCTCGGGGATGGGCGCCATCTCGGCGACGATCTCCTCGCTCGTCTCGGCCGGCGACCACGTGCTGGTGCTCGGCGCGGTGTACGGGCCGACCACGCAGTTCCTGCGCTACCTGGAGAAGTACGGCGTCACGCATACGCACGTCGACGACCTCGCGGGATGTGACAGCGCTATCAGGGCGAGTACCCGCCTACTCTACTTCGAGTCGCCCTCCTACATGGCGTACGCGATCGTGGACATCGCCGAGGTGGCGGCCTGGGCGCGCGGGCGCGGGCTCGTCACGGTGATGGACAACACCTGGTCCACGCCGCTGTTCCAGAAACCGCTGACGCTGGGCGTGGACCTGGTCGTGCACTCGCTCTCCAAATACGTCGGCGGGCACAGCGACCTGGTCGGCGGCGTGGTGGTCGGCCCGGCGCGGCTGATCCGGCCGCTGGCGCTGACGGAGTACCAGCTCTACGGCGCGGCCATGTCGCCGCACGACGCGGCCAAGGTGATCAAGGGGCTGCGCACGCTGCCCGTGCGCATGGCCGCCCACCAGGAGCGGGGGCTCGCGGTGGCGGCGTTCCTGGAGGGGCATCCCGCCGTACGGGCGGTGAACCACCCGGGGTTGCCCTCGCATCCGGGCCATGCGACCGCGTTGCGGCAGATGTCCGGCTTCTCCAGCCTGTTCAGCATCGAGCTCGCCACGGACGATCGCCAACAGGCCGCACTTTTCCTCGATAAATTGCGACATTTCAGGATCGGGGTGTCCTGGGGTGGCTTCGAGAGCCTGGTCAACGCCCCCGCCCTGACCGTCGAGGAGAGCGTACGGGCCACCATGGGCATCCCCGTCGGCCTGGCCCGCCTGTCGATCGGCCTGGAGCCCGCCGCGACCCTCATCGAGGACCTGGACCAGGCGCTGGGCGCCCTGCCCGGCCCGCCGCGTCCGATATCGGGGTGAACGGAATACCCGACCGCTCATCGCGCCGAACAGACCTTTCACCGCAGGCCATCCCCAACTAATCGCGGTACGCGAGCGGCTCGCCGAACAGCACCCCCACGGCTCTCCACGACGGGTAGGTTGCGCTCTTACGTTGAGCGTGATCCGCATCACAGTGGAGGTCTCGTGACGACCAGAGAACATGACGCGTCCGTCTATGAACAGGTGCAGGAGAGCAGTGAGTTCCAGGAGTTGAAGCGGCGTTTCCGCCGCTGGACCTTCCCCATGACGGTGGCCTTCCTGGTGTGGTACCTGCTGTACGTGGTGCTGTCCGGCTGGGCCCGCGGCTTCATGGGCATCAAGTTGTTCGGCGACATCAACGTCGGGCTGATCTTCGGGTTGCTGCAGTTCGTCTCGACGTTCCTCATCGCGTGGGCGTACGCGCGGCACGCCGAGAAGAAGCTCGACCCGATCGCCGACAAGCTCCGTCACGAGGTCGAGGAGAAGACGCAGTGAGTTCCACGACGCTGGGGATGATCCTCTTCCTCACCTTCGTCGCCGGCACCCTGGCCATCACGTTCTGGGCCAGCCGCCAGACCAAGACCGCCGCCGACTACTACGCGGGCGGCCGGTCCTTCAGCGGCGTCCAGAACGGCCTGGCGATCGGCGGCGACTACATGTCGGCCGCCTCCTTCCTCGGCATCGCCGGCATCATCGCCGTCTCCGGCTACGACGGGTTCCTGTACTCCATCGGGTTCCTGGTCGCCTGGCTGGTGGCGTTGCTGCTGGTGGCCGAGCTGATGCGGAACTCCGGCAAGTTCACCATGGCCGACGTGCTGGCGTTCCGGATGAGCCCGCGCCCGGTGCGCACGGCGGCGGGCGTGTCCACGATCGTGGTCAGCATCTTCTACCTGCTGGCCCAGATGGTCGGCGCGGGTGCGCTGGTCGGCCTGCTGCTCGGCATCACCAGCGAGGCCGGCAAGGTCTGGACGATCATCGGCGTCGGCGCGCTGATGATCGTCTACGTGGTGTTCGGCGGCATGAAGGGCACCACCTGGGTCCAGATCGTCAAGGCCGTGCTGCTGATGACCGGCGCCGCGCTGGTGACGCTACTGGTGCTGGGCAAGTACGGCTTCAACCTGTCGTCCCTGCTCGGCCAGGCCGCCGCCACCAGCGGCCCGAAGGCCAACCCCGGCAACTTCCTCATCCCCGGCCTGAAGTACGGCACCGACGCCCAGGGGCTCGCGGGCAAGATCGACCTGATCAGCCTCGGTCTCGCGCTGGTGCTCGGCACGGCGGGCCTGCCGCACATCCTCATCCGCTTCTACACCGTCCCCACCGCCAAGGACGCCCGCAAGTCGGTCCTGTGGGGCATCGGCATCATCGGCGTGTTCTACCTGCTGACCCTGGTGCTCGGCTTCGGCGCGGCGGCCATCGTCGGCAAGACCGACATCCTCAAGGCCGACAAGGCGGCCAACACCGCCGCCCCGCTGCTCGCCGAGCGGATCGGCGCGCAGATCTTCGGCGACGTCGGCGGCACGATCCTGCTCGCGCTCATCGGCGCCGTGGCCTTCGCCACGATCCTGGCCGTCGTCGCCGGCCTGACCCTCGCCTCCTCCTCCAGCTTCGCCCACGACCTGTACGCGCACGTCTTCAAGCGCGGCGGCGCCAGCGAGCGGCAGGAGGTCGTGGTGGCCCGCGTCTCGGCCCTGGTGATCGGCGCCATCGCGATCGGCCTCGGCATCCTCGCCCAGGGCCAGAACGTCGCGTTCCTGGTCGCCCTGGCCTTCGCCATCGCGGCCTCGGGCAACCTGCCGGCGATCCTCTACAGCCTGTTCTGGAAGAGGTTCAACACGGCGGGCGCGGTCGCGGCCATCTACGGCGGCCTCGGCTCGGCGCTGATCCTGGTGATCTTCTCGCCGGTGGTCTCGGCCCCGCCGCCGCCCCCCGGCGCCGCGGTGACCGCGCTGATCCACGGCGTGGACTTCCACTGGTTCCCGCTGAGCAACCCCGGCATCGTCTCCATCCCGCTCGGCTTCCTGTTCGGCTGGCTGGGCACGATCCTCAGCAAGGAGTACAACGCCGCCAAGTACGCCGAGATCGAGGTGCGCTCGCTGACCGGCGTGGGCGCCGAGAAGGCCGCCGAGCACTGACCCTCGCTCTCCCTGCGTGACGGGGCCCGGCCTGCCACAGGCCGGGCCCCGTTTACGGGTGCCCGGCAGGGGAAGCGGTCCCGGGCTCCGCTGTCACCCCTGACCGGCAGCGAGAACCCAGTGACATGAGTGGTCGACGCGATCTCGGCGACACCGGTGCGTTCTCAGGCAGACGAACGCGGCCACACCGCCCCGCGCCGCCTTGACAGTGTGGAGGGCGAAACCCATGAGATCCCCCATGAGATCCCCCGTCGTCCGCTGGCCGGCGCTCACCCTCTCCCTGGCTCTGGCCCTCGCCGGGTGCGCCAGGGGGACCGGGGGCGGGACGGCCGCCGCCCAGCAACCGAGCCGGTACGACCCGGCCGCCACGTTCACGGGCACCCTGACCGTCATGGGGTTCGGCGCCGGCGACGAGATCGGCGCCACCCGCCTGGACAAGGCCGAGGCCGCGCTCGGCGGGGCGGACGTCAAGCTCGTCGAGGGCGACCTCGACATCCAGCAGTTCCTGTCCTCGGTGGCGGCCGGCGACCCGCCCGACCTCGTCTACGCCAATCGCGACCAGATCGGCACCTTCGCCTCCCGCGGTGCGATCGTCCCGCTCACCGCCTGCGTCAAGGGCGAGCGGATCGACACCTCGATGTACGACAGGAACGCCCTGGCCCAGGTGACGTTCGGCGGCGAGGTCTGGGCCGTCCCGGAGTTCAACCAGGTCCAGATCGTCATGGCCGACGCCGGCCTGCTCAAGGAGGCGGGGCTCACCGTCGCCGACGTCAACGGCTCCGACTGGAAGAAGATCACCGAGGCGACGAAGAAGCTGGTCAAGGCGCCGGGCGGCAAACTCCGGGTGATCGGCTTCGACAGCAAGCTGCCCGAGTTCCTGCCCTTGTGGGCCAAGGCCAACGGCGCCGACCTGCTGTCGCCCGACGGGCGCACCGCGCGGCTCAACAGCCCGCAGGTGGTCCAGGCGCTGGAGTTCGCCGTCGGGATCTACGCCGCGCAGGGCGGCTTCGCCAAGGTCAAGGCGGTGCGCGACGCGGCCGACTTCTTCGGCAAGGGCAACCAGTTCGCCGAGCACGGGCTCGGGGCGATGCCCATGGAGCAGTGGTACGTCAACGTGCTCAACGACGTCTCGCCCAGGGCGTCGCTGGCCTTCGACGCCTTCCGCACGCCGCAGGGCGAGCCGCTGGCCTACTCGTCCGGATCGGCCTGGGCCATCCCCAAGGGGGCCGGGAACGCCGCGGCCGCCTGCCGCTTCGCCAGGACGATGACCCTCGTGGACACCTGGACGGCCGCCGCCCGCGCCCGGCTGGACAAGCGCAAGGGCCAGGGCAAGCCGTTCACCGGCGTGCTGACCGGCAACGTGCGGGCCGACAAGGAGATCCGGAAGATGGTCACCTCGGGCGGCGAGCCCTGGGACTCGGGCGTCAAGGCGTTCTACGAGGCCAGCGAGTACACCTTCAGCCTGCCGGCCAACCCGGCCGACAAGGAGTTCAAGGACGCCTGGCAGGGCGCGGTGAACCGGGTGCTGAACGGCCAGGAGCAGCCCCGGCAGGCGCTCGACGAGGCCCAGCGGGACGCCCAGGCCGCACTCGACAAGGCGTGGGCCGGGTGGACGAAGCGCACCGACTGACATGGCCCGCACCCGCATCCGCAGCGCGCGCTTCGTCGAGACCCGGGCGGCGCTGCTGTTCATCAGCCCGTGGCTGGCCGGTTTCCTGATCTTCACCGCCTGGCCGATCGTCAACAGCGCCTACCTGTCGCTGACCGACTACGACGTCATCAACGACCCGGACTTCGTCGGCCTCGACAACTACCGGCAGCTCTTCGCCGACCCGAAGGTCGGACTCGCGCTGTGGAACACCTTCGTCTACACCGCGCTGTCCGTGCCCGCCCACATCGTCGTCGCGCTCGGGCTCGCCCTGCTGCTCAACACGGCGGCGCGGGCCACCGGGTTCTTCCGCACCGCCTACTTCCTGCCCAAGATGACGCCGCCGGTGGCGGTCGGCATCCTGCTGCTGATGTTGTTCAACGGCCAGAACGGGCTGATCAACGGCGCGCTCGGCCTGCTGGGGATCGACGGCCCCGCCTGGACCACCGATCCCGACTGGGTCAAGCCGGGCCTGGTGCTGATGCACCTGTGGACCGTCGGCTCGTCGGTGATCATCCTGCTCGCCGCCCTGCGCGGCGTCCCCCAGGAGCTGCACGACGCCGCGCTGGTGGACGGCGCCGGCTGGTGGCGCCGCACGCTGCGCATCACCGTGCCGCTGATCAGCCCGACGCTGTTCTTCCTGTTCATCGTGAACACCATCAACGCCCTGCAGTCCTTCACCGAGGCGTACACGGCCTTCTTCGGCGCGGGCAACACGACTTACAGCAACGACGCCGCCCTGTTCTACGTGATCTACCTGTTCCAGCAGGCCTTCGAGTTCCTGCACATGGGGTACGCCTCGGCGCTGGCCTGGCTGCTGTTCATCGTGATCATGCTGATCACCGCCGTGCAGATCCTGGTGACCAGGCGGTACGTGCACTACGAAGGGGGACAGCCGTGAGACGCCTGCGGCGCGTCGCCGCGTTCACGGCGCTGACCGCGTTCGCCGGCGTGTTCATCTACCCGTTCGTGTGGCTGCTGAGCGCCTCGTTCAAGCCGCGCGGCGAGGTGTTCGACAACCGGCTGCTGCCCGAGACCTTCACCTTCGACAACTACATCAAGGTCTGGCAGGAGGCGCCGCTCGCGCTCTGGATGGCCAACACGCTGCTGGTCACCGTACTGGCGGCGGTCGCGGTCACGTTCAGCAGCGCCATGGTGGCCTGGGGGTTCGCCTACTTCCGCTTCCCCGCCAGAGGGCCGCTGTTCGGGCTCGTGCTGGCCACGATGATGCTGCCCGGAGCGGTCACCATGATCCCGGTGTTCCTCATCTGGAACTCCCTCGGCATGGTGGGCACCCTCACGCCCCTGTGGGCCCAGAACCTGTTCGGCAGCGCCTTCTACATCTTCCTGCTGCGGCAGTTCTTCCTCACGCTGCCGCGCGAGCCGTTCGAGGCGGCCAGGATCGACGGGGCGGACAACTGGACAATCTTCTCCAGGATCGCGCTGCCGCTGTGCCGGCCCGCCGTCGTGGTGACGCTGCTGTTCGAGTTCCAGATGGCCTGGACGGACCTGATGCGGCCGCTGATCTACCTGCGCGACTCCGGCACCTTCACCGTCCCGCGCGGCCTGAAGGCCCTGCTCGACCAGTACGGGTTCGGCGGCGAGTGGCACTGGGAGATCGTCATGACCGCCGGCGTGCTCACCACGATCCCGATGATCGTGCTGTTCTTCCTCGGCCAGAAGCACTTCGTCAAGGGCATCGCCACCTCGGGCGGCAGATGAGTCGCGCCGCCCTCCGGGCCGGCCCGGTGCGGCACCGGCCCGGAAGGCGGGCGAATCAGCTTCCGACCGGCTCCGCGCGCAGCCGGGCCGAGTGCTTGACCAGAGTGATCAGCACCTCGCGGCTGGAGTCCCGCTTGCGCGCGTCGCACATCACGATCGGGATCGACGGGTTGAGCTGCAGCGCCAGCCGCACCTCGTCAAGCTCGAACGTCGGCGACCCCTCGAAGCAGTTGACCGCCACGACGAACGGCGTCCCGCGCCGCTCGAAGTAGTCGACCGAGGGGAAGCAGTCGGCCAGGCGGCGGGTGTCGGCCAGGATGACGGCCCCCAGGGAGCCCTCGGCCAGCTCGTCCCACACGAACCAGAAGCGTTCCTGCCCGGGGGTGCCGAACAGGTACAGGACGTAGTCGGTGCCCAGGGTGATGCGCCCGAAGTCCATGGCCACCGTGGTGGTGCGCTTGGCCTCCACGGAGGTCAGGTCGTCGACGCCCACGCTGCGGTCGGTCAGCACCTCCTCGGTGCGCAACGGCCGGGTCTCGGACACGGCTCCGACCATCGTCGTCTTGCCCGCCCCGAACCCTCCGGCGATCAGGATCTTGATCGCCGTCGGGAGGCGCGGGCGCTCAGAGCGAGCGAAGACCATCGAGCACCGCCCTGTACATCTTCATGTCATGCATGTCCACCTCGGATTGCGGTTCCTGGGCAGAGACGAGTTCGCGGTCGAACAGGTCGCCGAGCAGCACGCGGATCGTGCCGGCCGGCAGGTTGAGGTGCGCGGCTATCTCGGCGACGGACTTGGGTTCGCGGCAGAGCTGGAGGATGCGCAGGTGTTCGGGGTCCAGCCCGGCGTCGGGGCCCGGCGGCGGACCCACCGCCAGCGCCATGGAGATGAGGTCGAACTTGCCGTGCGCGGGCTGGGTCCGCCCGCGCGTGACGACGTAGGGCCGGATGATCTCCGGATCGATCCAGTGCTCGTCCGTGGACTCACCCGTGGTGCTCACCGGTCGCTCCTGGCCACGGCCTCGGCGTTGCGCGCGCCGGAGGTGAGGTACTGGCCGACCCGCGCCACCAGCATCGCCATCTCGTAGGCCACCAGCCCGATGTCGGCGTTCTGGGCGCACAGCACGGCCAGGCAGGCGCGTTCGCCGGCGGTCGTCACGATCAGGAACTGCGACTTCCACTCCACGACCGTCTGCCGCACCGCGCCGGCGGCGATGTGGTCGGCGACGCCCTTGGCCAGGCTCTGCAGGCCGGAGGCGACGGCCGACAGGTGCTCCCCGTCGGTGCGCTGCAGACCGGCCGACGAGGCCATGAGCAGGCCGTCGGAGGACAGCACGATGGCGTGCTCGGCCTCCTTGATCCGGCCGATCAGGTCGTCGAGCAGCCAGTTGAGGTCGGTGCCCGCGGTGGGCGTCATGTCGGGCCTCCCGTCGGGAGCCGGGCCGCGGCGCTCATGCCTCGCCTCCCGGCTGCTCTTCCATCAGCCTGGCCGCCTCCGTGCGGCCAAGACGGGTGCCTGACTGCAGGGATCCCATCATGGCGCGGATCTCCTCGGGCGAGCGCTCGTCATCGTCCTCCTCGAAGTCGGGCTGCGTCGGCGTGTCGTCCCGCAGCGCTGGCGCCAGGTTGGCCTGAGGGACTCGGAACGGCAGGCCGGACGGCGTGAACTCGGTCACAGGCTGCTGCTCCGGTTCCGCGGGCGGTTCTGGTTCAGGTGAAGGCGAGGGTGCTGGTGCCGGGAAGGGGGTGGCCACCGCGTGGAGCTGGGCGGGGGCGGGACGCGGCGGGGTCAGGGTGCGCACGTTCTCGGCGGGCCGCGCGACCGTCGCCAGCGTGGTTCCGGTGCTCGTCCGGCGCGGCAGGCTCGGCCGGGTGTCGCCCTCCGGGTGCCGCGGCGCCGGGTCGAGCTCGACGAGCTCCTGCGGCAGCAGCACCACGACCGTGGTCCCCCCGTACGGGGAGGGCTTCAGCACGACCTGGATGTCGTGCCGCCGGGCGAGCTGGCTGACCACGTAGAGCCCCAGCCGGGCGGTGCCGGAGATGCGGAACTCGGGCGGGTCGGCGATGCGCTCGTTGGCCGCCTCCAGGTCCTCGGGCTTCATGCCGAGCCCGCGGTCCTCGATCTCGATGACGTACCCGTTGGCCACGAGCTGGCCGCTGACCTGCACGTTCGTGTACGGCGGCGAGAACGACACGGCGTTCTCGATCAGCTCGGCCAGCAGGTGGATGACGTCACCGACGGCCCGGCCGACGAGCACCACCTCGCCCATCGGCATGAGCGTGACCCGGGTGTAGTCCTCGACCTCGGCCAGCGCGCCGCGCACGACGTCCACCATGGGGACGGCCCGCCGCCACGTACGGGCAGGGGACGAACCGGACAGGACGATCAGGTTCTCGGCGTTGCGCCGCATCCGGATGGCCAGGTGGTCCAGGCGGAAGAGCTCCTTCAGCTCCTCGGGGTCGGTCTCCCGGCGTTCCATCACGTCGAGGACGGTCAGCTGCCGGTGCACCAGGCCCTGGGTGCGGCGGGCGAGACTGAGCAGGATGTCGCGGATGCTGCGGCGCAGCTCCGCCTGCTCGGCCGCGACGCTGATCGCCGTGCGCTGCACGGTGTTGAACGCCTGGCCCACCTGGCCGATCTCGTCGTCGCCGAACTCCAGCGCGGGCGCCTCCTTGGCGACGTCCACCACCTCGCCGTGGCCGATGCGCTCGACGATGCCGGGCAGGCGGTCGTCGGACAGCTCGTGGGCGGCGTCGCGCAGCTTCTGCAACTGGGCGAACAGGGAGCGGGCGGTGGTGATGGACAGGATGATCGAGGCGACGACGGCCACCAGCCCGAGACCGGCGGCCAGCACCAGCCGGACGATGACCCCGGCCGCGACGGGCACGACCCGGTCCACCAGGCGGTCGCCGGCGGCGAGCACCAGGGTGCTGAAGTCGGCCAGCGCCCGGTCGGCCGTGGTCTTCCACTGCGCCGCGCCGAACGGCAGCGCTCCGGCCTGCGGGCCCCGGTCGGCGATCAGGTTCTCCATGATCTGGAGCCTGCTCAGCGACTCGCCCTTCATCAGCTTGTCGAAGGCGGCCTGCTCGGAGTCGGGCAGCTCGTCCCCGGCCTGCTCGGCCAGGACGCGCCAGGCGCCGACCGTCCGGGTGAACTGCGCCTGCTCCTCGGCCGTGATCCGGCCCTGGACGAGCGCGCCGGCGAGCAGGGCGTCCTCACGCGCGAGCACCTCGCGGGACCTGTTCAGGGCCAGCAGCGTGCGGATGTCCTTGGCGACGGTCTTGTCGTCGACGGTCGCCAGCGAGCCGTAGAGGGTGAAGACGGAGTCGATCAGCTCGCTGTAGGCGGCGGTGGCCTGGAGCTTGTCCAGCCGGCCCGCGTCGATGGCCTTGCGGGTCTCCTTGAGCGTGCCGAGACCGGCGAGCACCTCCTGCAGCCGCGCGTTGCCCTCGTCGTCGACGGCCCAGCTCACCAGGCCGCCGCCGGCCGCCTCGCGGAAGGCCGCGAGCAGGCCGTCGGTCTGCCTGCGCTGCTGCTCCAGGTCGCGGCGCGGGCCGCCCGACAGGTCGCTGAGCTTGACGACGGAGATCCGGCGCTCCCGCTGGAGCTCGATGAGCAAGGGCTCGCTGGGGCCCACTACGCTGGAGTCGACCTGGGAGACCCAGAGCAGGTTGACACCCTCGCGCAGGGTGACCCACGCAGCGAACGCCCACAGTGCCGTGAGGGAGAGCAGTAGAGCAGTGACTTTGGTCCGCAGGCTCGTATTGCGGAAGCCCATTATACCCACCCTGTGAAAGTCATTTCGCTTGCTCATCCGGACACGTCATGGCATATCGACGCTGTCGATCACGAAACTTTAGCGCAGTTTCAAACCGTCCCTCAAGCAACACTAGGCACTATCTGTACTTATATCCCATTTTTGACTCTGGTCGTCAAAAACGGGCAAAATGGGTACCCTTTATTGATGTCTGACTCCGCTTCCCCCGCTTACTTCGGCATCAGAAATACCCTGCTCAAGCAGTCCGACCAGCTCGCCGGCGTGCCCGAACCCGACCGGGCCGCGGTCCTCGGCAACGCCTTGGAGGCCGTCCCGGTGGCGGCGGGATTCCTGCGGCCCTACTCCGCGTTGTTCGCCGACGGCGACAGCTCCGCGAGCAGGCTGGCCTTCAGTTGCCTGTCCGCCGCGGCCACGTTTCCGCAAGCGGGGCGTGACGAAGTCGCCGAACTCGGCACACTCACCGCGATCCTTTTCGGTCTGGACGACATTGCCGACAACATCGCCGGCTCCTGGACCCCGGACGACATCGTGCGGATCTTCGGCCTGCTGTCCGCCGTCCTGCGCGGGCAGGCGACCGAGCCCGGCGAGGGGCCGGTAGGCGAGGCCGTAAGCGCCTGGCGGGACTGGTGGACGCGGATCGGCGCCCACCCCGGCATGGCGGCGTACGCGCCCGTCCTGGCCGAGCAGCTCGACCTGACGGGCGCGGCCATGGCGCGCGAGCGGGTGTGGGCCGAAGGCCGCGAACCGTGGCCGGACTACGCGACGTACGTCGACAACGGCACCCAGACGATCATGTACAGGACGTGGTGGGTGGCCGGCCTCGGCGTCCGCGGCCCCGAGCCCGCGCACGACCGGCACTGGCGGGCCGTCCTGCCCGCCACCCACCTCGGCGCGACCTGCATGCGGCTGGCCAACGACATCAGGACGTTCGAACGGGAGCGCGGCGAGGGCAAGCCGAACTCCGTCCTCATCCTGGAGCACGCCGGCACGGACACCGAAGCCGCGGTCGCCCGCGTCGCCGCCCACATCGCCGAGCTCAACGCGCGCTTCCTGGACGCGCTCGCCGAGCTGCCCCCCGAGCTGGCGGGGATCGCCGAGGGGCAGCGCAGGAGCGTGTCCTTCAACGGCGCCTGGTACCTGGCCAGGGACACGCACGCCTACACGGTCCGCGAGCTGACGGGGGACGCCGGGGCGCACGGCGGCTAGGCGGAACGCGCGAGGTGGGCCGCGGCGAGCTCGGCCGACCTCACCACCGCGACCGGCACGTACAGGTCCTTGTCATGCCAGAGGGGTACGTGCCGCTCGCCCGCCGCGCGCGTCAGGTACGCCAGCCCCCGTTCCACGGCCGCCCGCCGCCGGGGCTCGGCGCGGCCCGGCGTCAGCAGCAGGGTCTGCATCGCGTACGACGTCTCCTCCCTGGTGCCCGTCCAGCGGCCCCACGAGCCGTCGGGACGCTGCGTGTCCAGGACCCGGCGGACGGCCGCCGCCACCGCCCGCGCCGACTCCGGGCCGCCGAAGTCGGCCAGCGCGAGCGCGCAGCTCACGGTCGCGTAGTACGGCGAGGCGTGCCACCTGTCGGTCCAGAACCCGTCCGGGTCCTGCCGGTCGCGCAGCCAGGCGGACAGGCCGGCGATCGCCTCGCCGTAGCGCGGCGCGGCGTCGGGGCGGCGGGCGGCGTACTGGCCGAAGGCGTCCAGCACGTGCGCGTTCACGCTGATCGACACGCCCTGCTCGCCGGGCCAGGTGGCGAAGTGGGCGCCGTCGTGGAAGTGCCACAGGCAGTCCGGCTCGTACGGCGAGCCCAGCAGCGCCAGCGCGTACAACGCGACGGAGGTGGTGTCGGCGTCGGCCGGCAGGCCCGGCCCGGCCGGGGTGCCCTCGGGCCCGATCGCCGCCCGCAGGTCGGCGATCATCTCCGGCGGCACCTCGACCGGCACCCCCGCGCGGACCAGCCAGCTCAGCACCCAGCCGCGCTCGAACACGGTGATCGGCAGCCCGACCGGGACCGGGCCGCCGTGGATGCGCACGACGGCCTCCAGATGGTCCAGGACCGGGCCCGCGACCCGGCCGCCCAGCCAGGCGGCGGCCGCGGCGGGCGAGGCGCCGACCGTGCCGATGGCCGTCGGACGCGCCCCGGCCGCGCCCCGGGCGGCCTCTCCCGCGATCTCCAGGGCGTGCAGCAACTTGTCCGGGACGTCCTGCCCGGAGGCGACCAGCGACCTGACCGCGTCCAGGCTCCGGTAGCCCATCCCCGCGGGGAGGGGCAGCGGCGGGTGCCCGTCGTAGCCGTTGATGAGGGACACCAGCGAGGGGACGATGTGCTCGATGGCCGGCATGTCGGGCAGGCTGAGCGCCCCGGACGACGACCCGGACAGCAGGATCGAGAGGGCGTCCCGGCCGCGTCCCGCCGCCAGCGCGGCCGCGTCGTGGTCCACGTCGGGGTCGCCCCGGCGCGCCGCGGCCAGCAGCGCCTCGGTCGCGCTCAGCGTCGGCACGAGCCCGTAGCCGTCGGGGGCGCCCCAGGAGCCGTCCTGGTGCTGGGCCGTGAGGAGGTGGTCGAGCCGCTCCCGGTGCCCGATCAGCCAGGGGGCGAGGGAGACCAGCCGGCCCGTCTCGTAGACCGACGTGGAGACCTGTCCCCATGGGCGGAGCATGAGGCTGGAGATCAGTTCGCCCGCGCGCGCGGTGATGTCCGCCGCCGCGCCGGCGGCGATGCTCGTCGGGGTCACGCGCGTGCGGTCCGCTCGATCGGGTGCAGCCTCAGCATCAGCTTCTCCTTGGGCCGGGTCGAGGCGCCGGGCAGGGCCGTCAGCGGCTGGGGGTTGGTCAGCTCCGGCCGGTACCGGCTCAGCAGGTTGGCGACGACGAGCGGGGCCTCGACGTAGAACAGGTGCTGGCCGAGGCAGATGTGCGGGCCCGCGCCGAAGGGGATGAAGGCGTAGCGGTGCCGCCGCTCGCCCTTGCCGTCGGCCCAGCGGTCCGGGTCGAACTCCAGCGGCCGGTCCCAGAACTCCGGCAGCCGGTGGGTGCTGAACGGGCTGATCAGCACGTGCGTGCCCGCCTTGATCCGGACGCCGCCGACCTCGGTGTCGGCCACCGTCTGGCGGGGCACGATCCACGCGGTCGGGTAGATGCGCAGCAGCTCCTGCAGGACCATGCGCAGGTAGGGCAGCTCGGCGACCTGGGCCGGGCGTACCGGGCCGGCCACGTCGAGGCGGGCGATCTCCGCGCGCAGCCGGGCCGCCACCTCGGGGTGCTCGTGCAGGAGGCCCCAGAGCCAGGTCAGCGACATCGCCGTGGTCTCGGTGGCCGTGCCGTAGACGCTGACCAGGTCGTGCCGCACCTGGTGGACGTCGACCGCGCCGTCCGGGCCGCGCCTGCCCCTGACCAGGGCGGCCAGCACGTCGGTGGCCCCGTCGTCCGGGGTCTCGGCGACGGCCTGCTCGATCAGCGGGTAGACGATCTCGTCGATCTTCTTCTTGGCCCTGAGGAACGCGCGGTCCCCGGGCAGCCGCACGGAGTCCGGCACGAACGGCAGGAGCAGCCGGAAGGCGATGGACGTGGCGCAGGTGGCGAACTCGGGGGCCAGCACCGCGGCCGTCTCCCGCGAGATCCGGCCGCCGAACAGGACCTGGGCGACGGCCTGGTTGATGATCGTGGTCATCTCGCGCCCGGCGTCCACCGGCCGGCCCGTGCGGGCGTGGTCGTCGAAGGCGCGCAGGTAGTCGTCGATGAGCTCGGTCATGTCCTCGGCCAGCGAGGCCGTGTGCTTCACGGTGAACAGCGGCTGGAGGATCTTCCTGGTGACCGACCAGGTGTCGCCCTCGCTGAGGATGCCGTGGCCGGTCACCCGGCGCACGGCCTGCCAGAGCGTGCCCTCGCGGACGAAGTTCGCCGCGTCGGTCTTGAGGATCTGCTGCACGTGGTCGGGATGCGAGATCAGGTACGGGCGGAACGGGCCCAGATCGAGCCGCACGATCCGCCCGTCCGCCTCCGTCCCCATTTTCGCCAGTTCGCTGACCGGATCCTTGATCAGCCGCGGGACCACTCGGTGAAGGGGAAGCGTTCTGGGGTTGCTCGCGGGGGGTGGCGGCATTGGGGGGAGCCCCGATCCTGAGGATGACGCTGAAGGCAAGAGTGGCTATATCGCCATATGTGACTTTTTGCGTGATTATGGCATGATCATCCGCCCGTGATCAAGGTTGGGCACGATGATACGGTTGTGCTTCTTGTGGGATCATGCGAGCCGCGTCGTGGGGGCGCGCGGCCGGGGCCGTACACTTCGCTGACGGCCTGCCCCTCATCCGACCTGGGCGCTTGCCCGCGGGACGGTGCGGTCTTCCGGGCAGGCTCAAGATCGTACTTGGGGGTGGAGCGGCGATGGATCCCGGCCGGCCGGCGGCACGACGCGACGACGACGTGATCGCGCGCTGCCGTTCCCTGCTCGAACCCGCCCTCCGCGAGGCCGTCGCCGAGTTGCAGCCGTGGGGCGCCCGGATGGCCTCCTTCGCCCTCGGCTGGCCCGACGTCGGCGACGGCGCCGACCCGGTCACACCGGGCAATTCCGGTAACGGCGGCAAGATCCTCCGGCCCGCCATCGCCATGCTCAGCGCCGAGGCCGTCGGCGGCACCGCCGAGCAGGCGCTGCCCGGCGCGGTCGCGGTCGAGCTCGTGCACGCCTTCTCGCTCGTGCACGACGACATCATCGACCGCGACGAGCGGCGCAGGCACCGGGACGCGCTCTGGAAGGCGTACGGCGTCGGCCCGGCGGTGCTGGCCGGGGACTCCCTGCTGGCGCTGGCCGTCAGCCGCCTGAGCGGCCGGGGCGAGGCGATGCACCACCTGTCGGCGGCCCTCACGGAGCTGGTGCGGGGGCAGACGGCCGACATGACGTTCGAGACCCGCCCGTGGACCGGTCCAGAGGAGGTCACCGTGGCGGAGTACACGCGGATGGCCTCGGGCAAGACGGGCAGCCTGCTGGCCGCCGCGGCGGCGGTGGGCACGGCGCTCGGCGGTGCGCCCGCGCTGTCCGACCGCATGTGGGAGATGGGTCTCGACCTCGGGATCGCCTTCCAGATCGCCGACGACGTCCTCGGCATCTGGGGAGATCCGCGGGTGACCGGCAAGCCCGTGCACAGCGACCTGCGGCGCGACAAGAAGACCCTGCCCGTGCTGGCCGCGCTCGCGGCCGGCGGGCCCGCCGCCGAGGAGCTGGCCACGGTGCTGGCGAAGGGCGCGGGGGACGAGGAGACCGCGCGGCGGGCCGCCCGCCTGGTCGAGGAGGCGGGCGGCCGGGCCCTGGCCGAGGAGGTGGCCGCCGGTCACCTGTCGGCGGCGCTGGCCGTCATGGACGAGCACCTGCCCCGCGCCGCCGCCCTGCGCGCCCTGTGCGTCTCGGTCACCAACCGCAGCCACTGACCCGGCCCATGCCCGGCCCATGCCCGGCCCATGCCCGGCGCGGGCCCGGCGCGGGCCCGGGGGGCGTCAGGGGCGGGGCGTCAGGGGCGGGAGGCCTCCTCGAGGAGGACCAGCTCCTCCTCGCTCAGCTCCAGCTCCGCCGCCGCCAGCAGCGGCTTGAGCTGGCGGGGGTCGCGCGCGCTGGCGATCGGCGCGGTGACCGTGGGCTGGGCGGCCAGCCAGGCCAGCGCCACGGAGGCGGGCTCGGCGCCGCGCTCGGCCGCCACCTTCAGCAGCCCTTCGAGCGTCCTGCGCCCGTGCTCGGTCTCCAGGTACTCGGCCGCCTTCCCGGCCCGCGGGCTGTCGACCGTGACGCCCGGCTGGTACTTGCCGGTCAGGAACCCGCGGGCCAGCCCGAAGTACGGCGTGCTCGACAGGCCGGCCGAGGCCACCACGTCCCGCAGCTCGCCCTCGTACCCCCGGTCGACCAGGTTGTACGGCTGCTGCAGTGCCACGTACGCGGCCAGCCCCTCGTCCCGGGAGATCCGCAGGGCCTCGGCCAGCCGGGCCGGGCCGTAGTTGGACGCGCCGATCTGGCGCACCTTGCCCTCCTTGACCAGGGCGTCGAAGGCGGCCAGCGACTCCACCAGGGGCGTGTCGTGGTCGTCCACGTGCGCCCAGTACAGGTCGATGTAGTCGGTGCGCAGGCGGCGCAGCGAGTCCTCGACGGCCGTCCGGATGGTGGCCGGGGCCAGCCCTTCGAGCCCCTCCAGCATGCCGACCTTGGTGGCCACCACCACCGAGTCCCGGTTGCCGCGGGCGGCCATCCACTCGCCGATGATCAGCTCGGACGTGGATTCGCCGGTCACCCAGTGGGGGTAGACGTCGGCCGTGTCGATGAAGTTGCCGCCGCCCTCGACGTAGGCGTCGAGCACCGCGAACGAAGTCTCCTTGTCCGCGGTCCAGCCGAAGACGTTGGTGCCGAGCGATATCGGGAACACGGACAGGTCCGTCGTGCCTATTGATCTCATGCGGCCATTATCCGCACCGCCGGCGGGCAGGCACGGACGGCGCCCCGGTCACGTCCGTGCCTGGTCGCGGACGTGCGGTCAGTGCTCCACGGAGGCCAGGTCGAGGGCGCGCGGGGTGAGCAGCCAGACCACCAGCGCGCCGGCCAGCATCAGCGCCGCCCCCGCGCCCGAGGTCAGCGCCAGCGAGTCGGTGAAGGCCGCCCTGGCCGTCTCCACCAGCCGCGCACCCTGGGCCCCGAGCTCGGCGGCCACGTCGAGCGCGCCGCCCAGCGACTCGCCGGCCGCGTCCGCGCCGGCGCCCGCGTAGTCCAGCCCGTTCCGGTAGACCGCGGCGGCCACGCTGCCCAGCACGGCCACGCCGAGCGCCGCGCCCACCTCGTAGCTGGTCTCCTCGATGGCCGCCGCGCTGCCCGACTTCTCCGGCGGCGAACCGGCCATGATCACCGCGGAGGCGATGGCCAGCGCGCCGTTGCCCGCGCCGATCAGCGCCAGCGCGGCGGCGACCGGCCAGTAGCCCAGCGGCTGCGGCGCCAGGCACACCAGCAGGAACCCCAGCCCCGTCACCGCGAGCCCGCCGGTCAGCACCACCCGGGCGCCGACGCGCTCGGCCAGCACCGGCGCGAGCGGCGAGGCGATCAGCGCGGCCAGCGCGGCCGGCAGCAGCCGCACGCCCGTCTCCAGCGGCGCGTACCCCTGGACGAGCTGCATCCACTGCGCGAGCAGCAGCAGCACGGCGGCCATCGCGATCGACGTGGTCAGCGCCGTCACCACGCCCGCCGAGAACGGCGCGCTGCGGAACAGCCTGATCTCCAGCAGCGGATCGGGCCTGCGCGCGCACCGCACCACGAACCAGCCCAGCGCGACCGCCGCGACCACGGTGGCGGCCAGGCCGGCGGGCGAGGTCAGGCCGTCCTTGCCGAACGTCTTGACCGCGTACAGCAGCGCGGCCATGCCCGCCATCGACAGGACGGTACCCAGCGCGTCCCACCGGCCCGGCCGGGGGTTGCGCGTCTCGGGCAGCAGCAGCAGCCCGGCGACGACGGCCGCCGCCATGACAGGCACGTTCACCAGGAAAGCCGACTGCCAGGAGAAGTGCTCCAGCAGGAACCCGCCCAGGATCGGGCCGAGCGCCGCGCCCATCGCCGCCATCGCCGACCAGACGCCGAGCGCCCTGGCCCGCTCGCCCGGATCGGTGAACAGGTTCCGGATCATCGACAACGTGGACGGCATGATCATCGCACCGCCCACCCCGAGCAGCGCCCGTACGGCGATCACCTCGGCGGCCGAGCCGGCCAGCAGCACCGCCGTCGAGGCCACCCCGAACACGGTGAACCCGGCCAGCAGCATGCGCTTGCGCCCCCACCGGTCGCCGAGCGCGCTCGCCGTGACCAGCAGCCCGGACAGCACCAGCGAGTACGCGTCGACCATCCACAGCAGCTCGACCGACGTCGGCCGCAGGTCCTCGGTGATCGCGGGCAGGGCGACGTTCAGCACGGTCATGTCCATGACCACGAGCAGCACGCTGGCCGACAGCACGGCCAGGCCCGCCCACCGCCGGCGCGCCGACAGGCCGGTGGCCGTCATCACGACCACCCCCCTGCGCCCGCACCGGCCAGGAACGTCTCCCGCAGCAGCCTGGCGACGTCCCGGCGGGCGACGTCGCCGCGGCGCAGGCTCTCCCGGACGGCCACCAGCAGGCCGTAGACCGTGTTGCTGATCCAGCGGGGAGGCAGGTCGGCGCGCAGCAGCCCGGCCCGCTGGGCGGCGGCGAAGAGCACGATCTCGCGCTCCTCCAGCTCCTCCGCGCGGCGCAGCAGCTCCGGGTGCACGGCCATCGCGTGGTCGGTGAGGCCGAATCCGTACTCGTCGGCCACCTCGATCCACCCCTCCAGCAGGATCTCCAGGGCCCGGCGCAGCTCGCCCGGGTCCCCGGAGGCGGCGGCGGCCGGCACGTCCGCGCGCACCTGGAGGTCGTGCCACCGGTCGTGCGCGCGGTGGCCGAGCGCCGTCATCAGCTCCTCCCGGCTGCTGAACTGCCGGTGGAGCGTGGCCCTGCTGATCCCCACCGCCTCGGCGAGCTGGGCCATCGAGGCGGCCGGATGCTCGTTGAGGTGCTGGATCGCCGCGGTCATGATCTGCTCCCGGCTCACCACCATGAGACAACTCCGTCAAATATGAGACATTTACGTCTCAATCCTACCCTCCGGCCGGAGGGCAGCAGGCTCTCGCCCCGGCGGGATGGCGATGAAGCCGCAGGTGGCGCTAGGGTGCGAGCTGTGTCGATCGGTGACGCGCGCACGCGCATCCTGGACGCGGCCGAGGAACTGTTCGCGGGCAGCGGCTACGAAGCCACTCCGACCGCGGTGATCGCCAGGCTCGCGAGAGTCCCCAAAGGGCTGATCTTCCACTACTTCCCGCGGAAGATCGACGTGCTGGTCGCCCTCGTCGACGAGCGCACGCTGGTCGAGGAGGGCCGTGAGGTCGAAGCCGTGCCCGGCGACCCGGCCGGCACGCTGGCCCGGCTGGCACGCGGGCTGCCGCTGCGGGCCTCACCGGCGATGCGGCGCATCCTGTTCCGCGAGGCCGACACGCACGGCTCGGTCAAGGAGCGGCTCGGCAGGCTCAACGGCGAGCTGATCAGCAGGGCCAGGTTCGCGCTGGAGCTGGCGCTGCCCGGCGCCCGCGGCGACGCGGCCCGCCTGGAGGTGGCCGCGGCGACGTTCGCCGCCGTGCTGCTCTACCAGGAGAACCTGTGCCAGCTAACCGGTCACCAGATCGACCCCGACGCCGTCGCCGAACTCATCGCCCACGCCCTCGGCTAGCAGCTCGTCGAGGGCGTCGCGCAGGTGGCCGAGCAGGCCCCACACGTCGTCCACGCGCTCGGGGCAGGCCACGATGCCGAAGTCGAGCATGCCGTCGTAGGAGAAGCAGGTGATGTTCACGCCGCCGGACAGGTCGGTCAGCACCGACAGCGGGTAGTAGGCCAGCACCCGGCCGCCGCACATGTAGAGCGGGAACTGCGGGCCCGGCACGTTGCTGATGATCAGGTTGATCGGCGGGAACGCCGTCCCGGCCAGCCGGAAGATCGCCGGGGTGGCCAGGCTGGTGACCGGCGCGGGCAGCAGCGAGCACAGCTCGCCGAGCCAGCTCGCCGGCGCGACGGCGAAGCGCCGCTTGGCCCTGCTCATGGTCTCGCCGACCGCCCGCAGCCGTTCCCCGGCGTCGGGTACGTTCGTCGGCATCGGCGCCACCATGGCCGAGATCTGGTTCCCGACCACGTCCGCGGCCCCGCCCGTACGCACCGACACCGGCACGGCCACCACCAGCGGCTCGGCGGGCAGCGCGTCCCGTTCGTCCAGCCACGACCGCAGCGCCGAGGCGCACAGCGCCATCACCACGTCGTTGACGCTGATGCCGTTGGCCTTGGCGACCTTCTTGACCTCCTTCAGCGGCACCGACCCGAACGACAGCTCGCGCCGCGCGCTGATCGGCCCGTTGAACGGCGTGCGCGGCGCGGTCAGCCCCGGCAGCTCGGGGCGCTGCTTCTGGTCGCCGGTCACCAGCCGGGCGGCCCTGGCGATCGCCTGCGCGCCGGGCAGCGCGCCGGCCAGCGGGATCGCGTCGAGGTCGCCCGCGGCCCTGACCACCGAGCGGGCGGCGCGCACCGGATGGGTGAGCGAGCGCACGGCGGCCCCGGCCAGCATCTCCACCAGGCCCGGCGGGTCCTGCCGGTGCGGCGCCGGGCGCGGCCCGGGCTCCCGCACGCCCTCCGGAGTCAGGTCGAGCAAGGTCGCCAGGGTCTCCGCGCCCGACACGCCGTCGATGGCCGCGTGGTGCACCTTCGTGTAGACCGCGACCCGGCCGCCCGCCAGCCCCTTGATCAGGTGCATCTCCCACAGCGGACGCGACCGGTCGAGCCGGCGCTCGTGGATCGCGGCCACCGCCCCGGCCAGCGCGGCGTCGTCGCCGGGCGCCGCCAGCGTCGTCTCGAACAGGTGGTTGGCCAGGTCGAAGTCCGGGTCGGCGCACCAGTAGGGACGGTCGAGCCCGAACGGCACCTCGACCAGACGCAGGCTGAGCGCGGGGGAGAGATGGACGCGGTCCAGCAGCAGCTCGGCCAGCGCGTCCCGGTCCACCGCGCCGCCGGCCGGGTCGAGGACCGCCAGCCCGGCGACGTGCGCCGCGGTGGTCTCGGACTCGACATGGAGGAACTGGGCGTCCAACGGGGTCAGCTGGCGCATCTGCTCTCCCTTCTTCCTTCGTGGCGTTCTTCACTGAGTGCTTCGATGCGTGCTTCGTCTTGTGCGAAAGCCTCGCACGGTGTCATTTCCGTAACGTTTCCGCGAGAGTCTTTCAGATGAAATGCACACCTCCGGACCACTTTCGGATGAACGGCCAGCTCAGCCGTGTTCGTGACACTTATCTATCCGTTGACCACCTGCACCGGATGCCGCACGACCGCGTCGAAGGAGTACCCGAAGGGGTGCTTGGGCGTGCGCAGCGGCTGGGTGGCGCCGGTCTCGTCGGTGGCCCTGGCCATCAGCACGGCGGGCCCGGTGTGCTTCGGCGCCCACTGGACGTGCCACGGCAACCACGCCCCGACCAGGTGCGGGCCGTGATGCTCGGCCGGCTGCCAGGACTGCCCGCCGTCGAAGCTGACCTCGACCGCGACGATCCGCCCGCGCCCCGACCACGACCGGCCGCGCAGCACGTGCGGCCCCGGACGGCCGCGCCAGGCGTGCGGGCCGCGGATCGGCAGCCGGGCGTCCCAGGGCAGCTCGAAGGCGCTCTTCACGGGCTGCGCCGCGACGTCCCGGTAGAAGACGGTGTTCCACGGCGTGAACAGCCTGCTGGTCGAGACCTCGATGTCGCCCAGCCACTTGATGGAGGCGATCCCCACCCATCCCGGCACCACCAGCCGCACCGGGAACCCGTGGTCGGGCGGCAGCGGCCGGCCGTTCATCTCGTACGCCACGAGCACGTCGTGCACCGCCTTGGCGACGGGCAGCGGGCGGCGCACGTGGCCGTGGTCCTCGAAGGGCGCGTCGAGGCCGGTGGGCAGCACGTCCACGGCCTCGGGACGCAGGCCGGCCTCGGCGAGCAGGTGGCGCAGCGGCACGCCGCGCCACCTCGCCACCCCGACGGCCCCCAGGCCCCACTGGGTGCCGGGCGCGGGGTCGCCCTGCTGGGTGCCGTAGAAGGCGCGGCCGTTGCCGGCGCACTCGATGGCCACGTCGTGGGTGCGCGAGGGCATCGACAGCAGCTCGTCGTAGGTGAAGGCGCGCGGCCCGCGCAGCCCGGCGCCGTGCAGGTGGAGCTGCCAGCCGGCGGCGTCGATCAGCGGGGTGGCGGTGTGGTTCCTGACGAAGAAGCGGTCGTTCGGCGTGTGGTAGCCGACCCCGGACATCGCCTCCCACCGCATCTCCGCGTTCCCGTCGTGCACCCGGAACAGGTGGTCGGGCAGCGGCTTGACGATCGTCGCCGCGACTTGCTTCATGGGAGCCACCTCTCGCAAGACGTATTTCCTACCTGGAAACCATTTAATCTCCTCGCGCTGTCTCCGCGTGCGCGTGCTTGCCGAATGCTGTCCCGATCCTGGGACCGTTCCAGCCGTACGAAGACCTACCCAGCGGCACGGGTGCGGCAACCGTGCCTTTCGGGGTGGTTCGTCAGCGCGTCCGGACGAGGGCGGAGAACGGCTCGCCGGCGTTGAGCCTGGTCACCAGGCCGAGCAGCGCGGCACGGCCGCCGTTCTCGCCCAGCCAGCGGCTCACCCGGCAGGCCGACCTGGCGTACGTGGCGGGGTCCGCGCTCGCCGTGCGCAGCCACTCCTCCAGCGTCACCGGCAGCGGCCCGGACGGCGCCACCAGGCAGCGGTCCGGCGCGGACTCCGACGCGGACTCCGGGGCCAGGTAGCGGGGGTCGCCGGAGACCACCACCGCCAGCCCCTCGTCGAACCACTGGGGCACCTCGGCGGAGGAGGCGAGCCTGGCGTGCAACTCGACATGGGACATCTCGTGGGAGGCGATCACCGGGTCGAGGCCGCGCGGCGAGAGCATGACCGACCGGTTGAGCACCGCGACGCCGCGCTCCTGGCCGCCGCCGATGCGCCGGTAGCACGCCTCGGTCAGGCAGACCAGCAGGTCGGGGGAGCTGCGGCGGTCGCCGTAGAAGGCGGTGACCCGGCGGGCGGCCTGGTCGGCCACCTCGCCGGCTCGTGCGCGCTGGGCGGGGGTCAGGCCGTCCTCGACGTGCACCCCCGGGCTCAGCTCGGTCAGGCCGTAGCAGCCGGGGCAGGTGGTGGCGGCCAGCGAGGGGTAGGCCAGGGCGACCCCGCCGACAGCGGCGAACACCAGCCCGACCAGCGCGCCGACGACAACCTTCCGCACCCGCCGTCTCCTACGCCCCGTCCTGAGGTGCGGCGCGGACGCCCCGACAGGACCGCCCGGCACCCCGACGGCGGGACCGTTGCTGGAACCAGCGGCGGTGGGATCGTTGCTGGAGTCAACGGCGGCGGCGGGATCCTTGCTGGAATCAGGCGCGGCGGCGGGAGGGGCGGCTGGATCTCGGGGTGTCCCGGCGGCGGAGTCGACGGGCCTGGGCACAGAGGCCGGGTCCGGGGCTACGGGGCGCGGGGGCTGGTTGTCCTCCATCGGCGTCCAAGCTAGCGAAGCAGAAGAATCTACGCGCACACCCGCCAACGGCCGGGCGCTGTCCCGCCACCGGCCGCCCCCTGTCCCCTTCCACCGGACGGGTGCTGCGCAGACTGGCCGGGACCGGCTATCCGGCGCACGGGCCGCAGAAGGGCTCCTGTGCGGGTCGTCTGCCGAGACGGCCCTGCGCTGCGCCATCTGTCGTGCACCAGGCCGTGTTTCAGAACCTTGTCGCGCGTGCCGGACTGTCAGTACACGGACCTACGCTCTTCCCCATGTCGATCTCCGCCATCCCCGCGTCCCTGTCCTATGCCGAAGCCGATGCCCGCCTGGGCGGCACGTTGTCCGCCGTGTTCGAGGGTGCGGGAGCGTCGCCCGGCTACCGTGAGGTGCTGTTCTTCGACGGCGACCTCACCCTCGACGGGGATTTCCTGGATGCCGTCAAGCAACTGCGCGGCGGCGACGTCGAGTTGATCGTGGTCACCGGCGACCTGAAGGTCAACGGCCCGATCGCGCTCTACGAGGACCGGCCCAGCCTGTACGTCGGCGGTCACACCGAGGCGGAGACCCTGGAGGGCGGCGAAGCGGAGATCTGCATCCACGACGGCGCCTTCACCCACCTGGTCTACGGCTGGTACAACCACGGCTCTCTGCGGACCGGGACCGTCGACACCCCTTGGGTGATCGACTACGACCACGCCATGGACGTGTACGCCCCCGGCGGGCGCTGGGTGAACAATTACGACGACGATGACGACGATGCCGAATTCGCCGTCGGGGACGGCATCGTCGAGGCGTTCGTGCCCGAGGTCGTCGACGCGGAGGGCCGCTGCCTGGACGTCGACGAATTCCTGGAGCGGCTGCGGGCCGGGCTGCCGGTCCTGCGGCCCGGAGCCCGGCCGGCGGCCGAGTCGGCGAGTGACGGCGTCGTCCGGGCGCGCCTGACCGACTGACGCCATCCAGGTACGGCGGCCAGCCAGGGGAGGGGCTGCACACACCGTCTGCGGGGGGGTCGTGCGCGCACTGCCTGTGGGGGGGCCGTGGGCACGGGGTCCGTGGGAGGGGCCTGTGTGCGCGTCGGGAGGCACCCGCGTACGCCCTCCGCGGGTGGGGCCTGCTGCCTGCGGGGTTCATGTGCACGTAGGCCGGGCGGGCGTCAGAAGGGTCTGGGGCGTCGCCCGCGCGGCGGAGTCGTGAGCGTGTTGTCCGTCGGAGGGGGGCGCTGCGTGGCGCTCGGCCGGGCGCCGGGTGTGTGCGTCGGCCCGCATTTCAAGGAGCAGGGCGGCTCCAATGTTGCGGCAAATATCCCGGTTTGGGTGTTAAGTACTGATTTGGGAGAAGGAAGTCTGGTGGATGCCCGCTCCTGGAGAAGGGCCGCGACCATCTGCGGCGGATGCCCCCGTCGAGGCTCGGGTGCGGCCCGCGCTGGGTGCGGGCCGCGCCCGACCGGCACCTCTGGCGGGCCGCGCCCGACCGCCACTTCTGTGTGGGCCGCGCCCGTCTCCCGCCCCGACCCGGGACGGGGGAGGGTCAGCGGCCGAGGAAGGCCAGGAGGCGGTCGAGGGGCCAGGTGTTGATGACGTCGTCGCCCGTCAGCCAGGCCCGCTGCGCGATCCCGACCCCGAACCGCTGGTGGGCCAGGTGGGGGATCGCGTGCGAGTCGCTGTCGATGGAGAACTTCACCCCGTGGTGCTTGGCCAGCCGCACCAGGTCGGCCGGCAGGTCGGAGCGGTCGGGGTAGGAGTCGATCTCCATCGCGGTGCCCGTACGGGCGGCCGCCCGGAAGACGGCGTCCCAGTCGGCGTCGACCGGCGGGCGCTTGCCGATCTTCCGGGTGGTCGGATGGCCGATGATGTCCACATACGGGTTCTCGCAGGCGGTGATGAACCGGCGGGTCATCTCCTCCCGCGACATGCCGAAGTGCGAGTGGACGGAGGCCACGCACACGTCGAACTCGCGCAGCACCTCACCCGGCCAGTCGACCGAACCGTCGGGCGCGATGTTGAGCTCCGACCCGTGCAGGATGCGCATGTGCAGGTACTTCTTCTGCAGCTCGGCCACCCGCCCGCGCTGCTCCAGCGCCTTGTCCAGGGTCATGCGCTGCATGGCCAGGTCGGGCGCGTGGTCGGTGACCGCGTAGTAGGAGTAGCCGCGCGCGGCGCCGGCGGCCACCATGTCCTCCAGGGACGCGATGCCGTCGGTGAGGTCGGTGTGGGTGTGCAGGTCGCCCTTGAGGTCGGCCAGCTCCACCGGCACCGGCAGCTCGCCGCGCAGCGCCGCCTTGACCTCGCCGCCGTCCTCCCGCATGGGCGGTGGCACGAACTGCATGCCGAGCGCCTCGTAGATGTCCTCCTCGGACTCGGCGGCGATCACCCGCTCGCCCTCGAACAGCCCGTACTCCGACAGCTTCCAGCCCTTCTTCACCGCCATCTCCCTGATGGCCACGTTGTGCTCCTTGGAGCCGGTGAAGTACTGCATCGCCGCGCCCCACGACCCGGCCGGGATCAGGCGCAGGTCGACCTGGACGCCGGAGGTCGTGCGGATCGAGGTCTTCTTCTCGCCCGCGGCGATCACGTCGGCGACGTAGGGCTGCGCGCGGAAGTCGGCCATGATCGACTCGGGCGCCACCGCCAGGATGTCGATGTCGCCGATCGTGTCCTTCATCCGCCGCAGCGACCCCGCGTACGCGACCCGCTCGGTCTCGAGCGAGCCGATGACCTGCTCGGCCAGGGCCATCGCGACGCCGATGTGCACCCGGCGGCCCGCCTGCTCAAGCTGCTCGATGCCCTTGAGCAGGTTGGCCAGGGTCTTGGGGCCGAGGCCCTTGACGCCGTCGAGCCGGCCGGAGGTGATGGCCTCGCCCAGCGCCACCGTGGAGTCGATGCCGTAGTCCTCGAACAGCATGATGGCCGTCTTGGGGCCGAGCGTGGGCACCCGGGTGAGCCGCCGCACGCCCTCGGGCACGCGGCCCCGCAGGTCGTCGAGCTGCCGGAAGCTGCCGCGCTGGAGGAACTCCTCCATCTTCTTGGCGATGGCCTCCCCGACGCCGGGGACGCCGCGCACGTCGACCTCCGAGATGTCCTCGGGGAACCCGGCGATCGCCTTGGCCGCCTTCTGGTAGCTCCGCACCCGGAAGGCGTCGCCGCCGCTCAGCGCGAACAGCTCCGCGTATTCCTGCAGCGCCGCCGCCGCCTCCTCATTAGCCCGCATGCCCCTACCTTAGGATCTCCGGCCGACAATCCCGGTGCTCAGAACTTGACCTCCCGCGGCCGGTACGGCTCGGCCAGGAACGCCAGCTCCTTGTCCGACAGCTCCACCCCGACGGCCGCCACGGCGTCGTCCACGTGGCCGTCCTTGGTGGCCCCGACGATCGGCGCGGTGACGCCCGGCTGGTGCAGCAGCCAGGCCAGGGCGATCTGGGCCGGCGGCAGCTCCCGCTCGGCGGCGAGCTGGGCGACCCGGTCGAGGATGCGCCGGTCGTTGTCGGGGTCGTACAGGAAGTCGATGCGCGCGTCGGAGCCGGTCCTGGCGGTCGCGGAGGCCGCCGGGCCGGCCGCGCCCGCCCTGGCCAGCACGCCGCGCGCGAGCGGGCTCCACGGGATCACGCCCACGCCCTGGTCGGCGCAGAGGGGCAGCATCTCGCGCTCCTCCTCGCGGTAGAGCAGGTTATAGCTCTGCATTTCATGCAAGATGTTGCCCATGAGCCAGACAGCACCCCCCATCCCTGTCGTCTCCTACGCTCGCATCTCGGCCGACTGCAAGGGCGACGAACACGGGGTACGGGACCAGCACAAGGTCAACTCTGAGACCGCCGCGAGGTACGGATGGACGGTCGTCCACGAGTTCACCGACAACGACAAGTCGGCGGCGAAGGCGGACGTCGTGCGCGGCGACTTCGAGGCCATGCTGAAGGCACTGAAGGCGGGCAAGCTCCCCGACGGGAAACCGGTCTCGGGCATCGTGGTCCTCGCCGACGATCGGCTGACCCGCCGTCCGGGTGACTACGAACGCTTCGTGGAGGCGTTCACGCACCACGACGGGCGCGTGTTCGCCGACGCCCGGGGCACCAAGAACCTGTACAGCGAGGACGTGGAGAGCATGGGCCTGTTCGGGGCCGTCATCTCCAAGATGGAGGTCCGCAAGATGCAGCGCCGTAGGCGCCGCTCCCATCGGGCTCGAGCAGAGGAGGGCAGGCCGTCAGGCGGGCCACGCCCCTTCGGTTGGAAGCTCGACCGGCTGACCCTCGACAAGGACGAGGCCGATCTCCTGCGGCAGGCGGCGGCCGACTTTCTCACTGGGCGCTCCCTGCACTCGATCGTCAGGGAGTGGCAGGACAAGGGCATCAGGACCTCGCTCGGTAACGACTGGAGCGTGCGGTCCTTGAAGGTCGCGCTACTGAATCCGCGTATCTGTGGCTGGCGCGAGCTGGACGGGGAACTCGTCCGGGACGCGAGCGGCGAACCCGTGCAAGGCCAGTGGGCTCCGATCATCACCGGCGACGAGTGGAAGGCGATCCGGGTTGTGTTCGGGGCACGCAAGGGGCACTTCATCGGGAGGGACGGGAAGATCGGCAAGCGGCATCCCAGCGACTACCGGGACCCGACCTATCTCCTGTCGGGCATCCTGCGCTGTGGCAACACGCTGCCGGACGGCAACCTCTGCAACACGCCCTTGAGGGTCAACCGGGGCAAGGACGCACCTCACCACGTATACACGTGCCTGAGCAAGGCCGAGGGAGGTTGCGGGGGCGTCTCCAGGCGCGGCGACATGGTGGACCTCTTCGTCTCCGAGGCGGTCCTGGCGAAGCTCGAAGAGGGCGCGCTGGTCGACGCGTCGGACAGTGGGGAGTGGGACAAGGAGGAACTGCTCCAGGACTCCATCAGCCGCCTGGACGAGCTGACCAGGCAGTGGCAGGCGAAGGCGATCGGTAACGAGCTGTTCTTCTCGCTCGCGCCCGGCTTGGAAAAGGAGATCGCCGACTATCGCACGGAGAAGACCAAGCACGACGCGTCCGCCCAGCTCCGGCAGGCACGAAAGGCGACCGACGTCGAGAAGATCCGGAAGCGGTGGTACCGGCTTGAGGACGAGGGCGGTCTGCCGATCTCGACGAAACGCACGTACATTCGCGAGGCGCTGCACGCTGTGATCATGTACCCCGCCGGCAAGGGAAACAAGAAGTTCGATCCGGGCAAGCTCGACCCTATTTGGCGGGAAAACTGATTTGGGACGTCCGAGACGTCTTTCTGTTCGCGAATGGGGACCGTCCTTACTTTCAGGCTACGGCCCCTTTCTTTTGTAGAGGAATGGCTGCACATGGCTGGACGTCTGTGGACTCTGGCGGACTCCATCGGACGTCTTGTGACATATCCTTGCGTTCCCGTGTGGAACCGCTGGCCTGCATGAAGTCGTTGTACGAGTGGTACTACTGGTGCCACAGACGGTCACCGAACACGGCCGACGGCAGGGACGGCGAGGACCGGAACGCGACCAGCGCAGGCATGACAAAGCGGGCAATCCGCATAGTGCCGTCCGGTATATAAGAAGTCGCGCAAAAACAGAAAACACTCCAATAACTCTCGCTCTTACCTGAACCGTGCTCCTGGGCGGTGGCTTCCCTCCGAGGAGAGGAGTCCCCCTGACACCTTTGTTCGCACAAGCCCAGGAGTGGGGCAAGCGCAAGGCCGCCGAGTCTCCCCGGTGGCATCCCGACAAGTGGCGGCGCGTTGCCGCCGTATTCCATCTGGAGTTCGCCGAGGACGCGGCCGTGCCTCATGTGACAGGGAGAGACGCCGCGTGAGTGACCTCCCCTCCCCCTGTCATCTGACATGCTGGCCGCCGTCCAACGTGCGGCCATGCCCGACTTCGCCCGCTGGCAACGCATGGTCTACGCCACGGGTGGTTGTGCCCAACCGATCCGGCTGCACGGCGAGAGATACACCCTGGACAGCCGGACGGGTGAGGTGCTCGACGTGTACCGGACCACCGACGAGCCCACCGGTTTCCTGCTCACCGCGTGCGGAAACCGGCGCGTGTCCAGATGTCCGGCCTGTTCGGCGGTCTACAAGGACGACACGTACCACCTGATCATCACCGGCCTGCGTGGCGGCAAAGGTGTCCCTGAGGAGGTCGGCCTTCATCCCCGCGCGTTCGTCACCTTCACTGCGCCGTCCTTCGGTGCGGTCCATGCCCACCGCCAGAACGCCGGCCGTACTCTGCCCTGTCGTCCACGACGGGACCGCCCTGTCTGCGCGCACGGACGACCGGAAGGTTGCGGGTTGCGGCATGAGCGCGACGATTCCCAGGTCGGGCAGCCGTTGTGCGTGGACTGCTACGACCATGTCGGAGCCGTTCTCTGGAACGCGCACGCGGGAGCACTCTGGCGGGAGTTCACCAGAACCATGCCGAGCGTCCTCGCCCGCCTGCTCGGCCTCACCCGGAAGGAACTGCGCCGGACGGCCCGCCTCTCCTACGCCAAGGTCGGCGCGAGTACCAGGCGCGCGGCCTGGTCCACTTCCATGCGGTGGTCAGACTTGACGGACCGGACGGCCCCGCCGACCCGCGTCGTGATCTCCAGCATGGAGCACAGTCCGATGACGACACGGGTGTTCGGATCGCTGATGACCGGTCGCACGGGCGTAGTGATTTGCGTCATGCGTGACGGCCGCTTCGCCCTCGTCCGACTCGACGGGCCGAAGCCTGATCTGCCGCAGGGGACAAGACGCTGGATGATCCACTGGGATGACCTCACCGAGCTTTCGCGGCCGTACGGCGAGTCAGGGACCAGGAAACGGGACCTGGAAGGGCGATCGCATCATCCAGGTGTGCCCTAATCGCCTTAGAGGGCGCTCCATAACACGCCCGATGCTCTCTGTAAAGTAAGGTGCGGCCCTCCAGGTAGATGCACCTTACTTACCCCTTGCGGTTCCTTGCGAGAAATGTCGGAGACGCCACTTACCCTCGCACCATGGTTTCCGTCCGGTCCCACTTGCGGCGTCTCAGGAGCGGCAAGATCGTTCGGGTTAGAGCCCACACGCGACGCGGTTCCGCCGCTGCCGCTCCCGCACCTGCCGTCGGTTCCGACGCCGGCTGGTCTGGTGTGCTCTCACTGGTGCTGCTGTTGCTTGTCCTCGGGCTGCTGTCCGGCGGAGTCGCGGCCTTTCTGAACTCTTCGCCGGTCGCCTCCGAGACGAGCAAGAAGTCGCAGTCGGCAACCCCCAGGCCGTCCAAGCTCCCAGTGGGTCCTGAAGGAAGGCTGGCCGCGCAGCTTCGTGACGCGCGCGAGAAAATCGGCCTTTCGCAGAATGAGGCCGGCGCCCAGGCGGGGATCGCTCAAGCGACGATCAACGACTTCGAGCGTGCGCTGGCCGTTCCGAGCGCCCAAAGCCTGGAGGCGCTTTCCTCCGTCTACAAGCTCTCGTTCGACGAGTGGACGAGGCTTGAGATCACCCGCTCAGAGATTCGCTAGCAGATCGACAGGTGGTGCGGTGGGCCAGGGCTGAGGAACGAAGTCCTGGACCGTCGATCGCCCCCGGCCCGGACCGCAGCTCAGCCTGGTTCTGGCGATCGTGAGGGCGGTCCGAAGTGGGGCGTCTCGGCCCTTACGCCTGACTGCGGGCGGCTTGGCCGCTCCCGCTGGGACCGGCCCCCAGGCCGCACGCCCGGCGGGGAGGGCGGCCGTCCTGCCGCCCGCGCGGCGGCGCGCAGCGCCGACGCCTTGACTCTGTAGAGAAAGTTGTCGCCGTCGAGGCCCTTGCCGATCAGGAATGGACTCACGCGCTCGGCTCTGTAGCGGCAAAGGTGCAGCTCAAACGGTTGACGAAGCTTGATCAAGCAGCTAGAGCGAGCCTGCTCCTCATCCTGCATGAAGTGAAGTGCTTGTTGTAGTGGTTCTGCAACGAGACGAACCGCGTCCAGCCGTTGGCCTCGGCGACGTGCTGGGCCTTGGCGAACTGCCAGGCCCACATCGTGGACGCGCCGATGTAGCGGGCCCGCCCCGACCTGACCACCTCGTGCAGCGCCTCCATGGTCTCCTCGATGGGCGTCTCGTCGTCCCACCGGTGGATCTGGTACAGATCCACGTAGTCGGTGCCGAGCCGGGCGAGCGAGGCGTCGACGGCCGCGAGGATGTGCTTGCGCGACAGGCCGCCGTCGTTGGCGCCCCGGCCCATCGGGAAGTAGACCTTGGTGGCCAGCACGTAGTCCTCGCGGCGGGGGAAGGTCCGGCGCAGCACGGCGCCGGTGACGACCTCGCTCTGGCCGCGGCTGTAGATGTCGGCGGTGTCGAAGAACGTCACGCCCGCGTCGGCGGCCCGCCGGATGATTGGTTCGGCCTGTTCCTCCGGCAGTGCCCATTCCTGCCGGGCCGGATCGCCGTAGCTCATCATCCCCAAACAGATGCGAGAAACTTTCATACCCGTGGTGCCAAGTCGCATGTAATCCATACCGACACCCTATGACTGATATGAACTGCCTAACCCCTTGTGGGGTGGGAAGTCAGCGTGTCCGGAAGCGGCCTCGGTCTTTACACAAGGTCGCCGTGTCAGGTCGATTAGAGGAACGAGGGAGCGGTGAGCGCACTCGCCACGCGTACTGTCCCGTCACGTCAACCGCATGCGGGGGGTGAGGTGGACGCCACACGCCGTGGCCCGGCGCCCCGATTACGTTCCAGGGCGCACGTCCTGACGTCCCCCGGCTGGGCCGGCGGGCTCGGCCTGGCGGCCGGGGGCGTCGGGCTGGTGATCCCGGTGCAGGCCGGGCTGGCCGGGTCGGGGCTGGTGGTCGAGGGGTCGGTGGCGCTGGCCGTCCTGCTCACGCTGCACGTCAGGTTCGTCCTGGAGGAGCCCGTGCGCCGCGCCGGCTCGTGGTGGCTGGTGGCCGTCCAGGCGTGGCTGACGTACGTGCCGCTCGCGGTGCTCGGGCCGGCCTGGACGCCGGTGTGCGGGCTGCTGGCCGGCGCGCTGCTCGTGGTCGCGTCCCGGATCAGGTCGGTCGTGCTGGTGGTGCTGGCGCTGGCGTGCGGGCCGGTGCTGCTGGCCGCGCCGGGCTCCTGGCGGGTCGAGCCGGTGTGGGCGCTGGTCACCCCCTTGATCGGCGTGGTGGAGTTCGCGCTGCTGAGCCTGCTGGCCCGGGTGCGCCGGCTGTCGGGGGCCCGTACCGACGTCATGCGCCAGGCCGTGACGCTGGAACGCCGCCGCTTCACCCGCGACCTGCACGACCTGGTCGGGCACCGGCTGACCGTCCTGACGCTGAAGGCGCAGCTCATCCAGCGCCTGGTGGCCGAGGGCGACGAGAAGGCCCGGCAGGAGGTGGGGGAGACGCTCGAACTCCTGCGCGACCTGTCGGCCGACGTCCGGGCCGTCGCGCACGGCCGGCTGCGCAGCTCCTCCCTGGCGGCCGAGCTGGGCTCGGCGCGGGCGCTGCTGGAGTCGGCGCGGGTGCGCTGCCAGATCAGGGTGGCCTGCCGTGACCTGCACCCCGACGTGGAGGAGGCCCTCACCCACGTGCTGCGCGAGGGGGTGACGAACGTGCTGCGGCACGCCGAGGCCGGGCAGTGCTGGATCCAGCTCATGGAACGCGACAATGTGGTCCGCCTGACCATCAGGAACGACGGCGTACGCCCGCCGCGCCGGCCGGGAGACGCCGGTCAGGGCCTGCTCAACCTGGCCGAACGCGTCTCGGCGCTGGGCGGCTGGCTGGAGGCGTCCACGTCGCGCAGCGGGGAATTCTCGTTCAGCGTTTATGCCCCGCGCAGATAATTACCATTTGTGAAAAACGCATCAATGCACATTTCATAGCCATATATGGCGCATGTTGCGTGTTACTAGTCCGACCCGGCGCGGGTGCGGCAAGCTTCAAGCACACCGCCTCGGAGGGCCGCGCCAAATGGACAAGTACGAGCTCTACTGCCTTGTGGACCAGTGTTTCTACGACACTCCCGACCACAGCACGGCGGCGGACGTCGACTTCGCCCACCTGCGCCGGCCCGTCCCCGACGGCTGGGCCCACGACCTCAGCGACACCTGGGCGTACTACATGCCCACCGGCGAGGCGCCCCTGCCGGCCCAGGGCTGGAAGATCCACGTGTCGGCCCGCGTCGAGGACGCCGAGAAGGTCGTCGACACCGTGTGGGACTACTGCGTGCCCCGCGGGGTCGCCTTCAAGTTCCTGCGCGGCCCGGCGGTGCTGGTCATGGTCAACTCCAAGGCCGCCTCCCGGGCCTCCAGCGGCAAGCTGGTCACCATCTACCCCCGGGACGAGGGGCAGCTCGAACTCGTGCTCAAGGAGCTCGACGAGCTGCTGCGCGGCGTCGAGGGGCCGTACATCCTGAGCGACCTGCGCTACGGCGACGGGCCGATGTTCGTCCGGTACGGCGGGTTCGCCGAGCGGCACTGCCTGTCCCCGTCCGGGGAGCGGGTGCTGGCCCTGGAGGACGGCGACGGCAAGCTGATCCCCGACGTGCGCGGCGCGACGTTCTCGGTGCCGCCCTGGACGACGCTGCCCGAGTTCCTCGAACCCCACCTGGCCGCGCGCAACGCGGTGACCATGGAAGGGCTGCCGTACCGGATCGAGAGCGTGCTGCACTTCTCCAACGGCGGCGGCGTCTACCTGGCCCGCGACACCCGCACCGACGAGCGGATGGTGCTCAAGGAGGGCAGGCCGCACGCCGGCCTCGACGTGGCCGGCCGGGACGCGGTCGCCAGGCTCGAACACGAGCGCGACATGCTGCGCCGCCTGGCCGGCCTGCCCGCCGCCCCCGAGCTGCGCGACTACTTCACCATCGGCGGCCACCACTTCCTCGTCCAGGAGTTCGTGGACGGCACCCCGCTCCAGCGGCGGCTGGTGCGCCGCTTCCCGCTGACCCGGGCCACCTGCGACGAGCAGGACCTCGCCGACTACACCGCCTGGGCCACCACGACCCTGGAGAGCGTCGAGGAGGCCGTCGAGTCGCTGCACGGACGCGGCGTCGTCTTCGGCGACCTGCACCCCGACAACATCCTGCTCACCGAGGACGGCCGGGTCGTGCTCATCGACTACGAGGTCGCCACCCTCGCCGCGGACCGGGCCAGGGCCGCGCTGGCGCATCCCGCCTTCGCCGCCCCCCGCGACCGCCACGGCGTCGAGGTCGACCGGTACGCGCTGGCCTGCCTGCGCTTCGCCCTGTTCGCCCCGCAGTGCACGATCATGCTGCCGATCCACCGGCCGAAGATCCTCCAGCTCGCGCGGATCGTCAAGGAGACCTTCCCCGTCCCCGGTGCCTTCATGGACACCGCCGCCGCGACCATCGCGGGTGACCAGGCCGTGGAGACCCCCGTGCCGATGCCGGGGACGGCCACCTGGGCCGAGCTGCGGGAGGCGATGTGCCGGGCCATCCGGGCCAGCGCGACCCCCGAGCGCGACGACCGCCTCTTCCCCGGCGACGTCGCCCAGTTCAAGCCCGGCGGCGGCCTCAACGTGGCGACCGGCGCGGCCGGCGTGCTGCTCGCCCTGTCGGCCACCGGCCTCGGGCCCTTCCCCGAGTACGAGACCTGGCTGCGCGAGCGCGCCCTGCGCCCCGCCGCCGGCTCCGGCATCGGCCTGTACGACGGCCTGCACGGCATCGCCCACGTCCTCGACCGGCTCGGACACCGCCAGGACGCGCTCGACGTCGTCGACATCGCCCTGCGCGAGCAGTGGGACCGCCTGGAGACGGCCCTGTTCTCCGGCCTGCCCGGCATCGGGCTGAACCTCCTGCGCCTCGGCCGGACCGAGCCCGCCCTGACCGGGCACGCCATGCGCGCGGTGGACATCTGCGCCGACCGCCTCGGCGGCCCCGAGGACGTGCCCGAGATCAGCGGCGGCAGCAACCCCAGAGCCGGCCTGATGTACGGCTCGTCCGGCTCCGCCCTGCTCTTCCTGCACGCCTACGAGCACACCGGCGACCGGGCGCTGCTCGACCTGGCCGAGATCGCGCTCAGGCAGGACCTGCGGCGCTGCCGGGCCTCGGAGGACGGCTCGCTCCAGGTGAACCAGGGCTGGCGGATGCTGCCCTACCTGGACGAGGGCTCCGTGGGCATCGCCATGGTGCTCGGACGTTTTCTCGCGCACCGCGACGACGACGAACTCGCCGCCGAGCTCGACCGGCTCAAGCTGGTCGCCCGCTCCGGGTTCTTCGTCCAGCCGGGGCTGTTCACCGGCCGCGCGGGCATCATCGCGGCACTCGCCGGAGATCCGGTGGCCCGCGAGCTGATCAAGGGGTTGACCTGGCACGCCATGCCGTACGGCGGCGGCCTGGCCTTCCCCGGCGACGGGCTGCTGCGCCTGTCCATGGATTTCGCGACCGGTACGGCCGGCGTGCTGTTCGCCCTCGGGGCGGTGCTGGGAGACCAGCCGGCACGCCTGCCGTTCCTGGAGGCCGCACCAGAGCGGCCTGCGCACGATCAACCGCGGAAGGAGGTGTAAAGAACATGGTTCTTCTCGACCTGCAGGGTCTGGAGGCTCCCGCGGCCAGCGACGTGGCCAGCGGCGGCAGCTCGCTCACTGCTCTCACGTGTCACTCGGGTCACCCGAGCAACCTCAGTGTCGCTCTCTGCCACTGATAGCTGACAGGGTCCCCGCGCCGTTTCGTGGTGGCGCGGGGACCTCCCGAGTCCGAAGGAGGCCGGCAGGTGGGACCGGGAGACCGCCTGGTGACGGACGCCGTACGGCGCTGCGGCCCGTGGCCCGCCGTGCTGGCGCTCACCGCCGTCGCCGGCGCGGCCGGTGAGCTGGCCGTCCCGTTCCTCGTCGGCCGCACGCTCGACCTGCTCCTCGCCCGCTCGCCGGCGGCCGCCGCCGCCCTGGCGCTGTGCGCGGGCGTGGTCGCCGTGGTGGTGCTCTGCGAGAGCCTCGGCGGCTGGGCCAGAGGGGCGAGCAGCGCGTACGCGGCCGCCCGGCTGCGGCTCGGCGTGCTGCGGCACGTGCTCGGCGTCGGCCGGGCCGCCACCCGGCGCTTCCCCGAGGGCGACCTCGTCACCCGGGCCGGGCTGAACGCCGAGGAGGCCGGACGGGCCCCCGAGACGGTCACCGGCGCCCTGGCCCTGCTGGTGCCGACCGCCGGCGCGCTGGTCGCGCTCACCCTCATCCATCCGCTGCTGACCCTCACGCTCGGGGCCGGCATCGTCCTCATCGTGTTCGTCCTGCGCGCCTTCCTGCGCGCCACGACCGTCATCTCCGGCGGCTACCAGGAGGTCCAGGGCGAGATCGCGGCCCGCCTCGTGGACGCCCTCGACGGCGCCCGCACCATCGCCGCCGCCGGGACCGCCGGCCAGGAGGCCCGGCGGGTGCTGGCGCCCCTGCCCCGGCTGCGCGCGCACGGCATGGCCCTGTGGCGGGCGAACGCCTCCGCCGGGGTCCGGTCGGGGCTGATGATCCCGCTGCTGGAGGTCGCCGTGCTGGCCGCCGGGGGGTTCATGCTGGCCGCCGGGCGGCTCACCGTCGGCGACCTGTACGCCGCCGCCCGCTACGCCGCCCTCGGCGCCGCACTCAGCACCTCGCTCGGTTACGTCGGCGGCCTGGCCAGGGCACGGGCCGCCGCCGCCCGCGTCGCCGACGTCCTCACCCTGCCCCCGGTCCGCCACGGCGCCCGCGCGCTGCCGCCCGGCCCCGGCACGGTCGAGTTCCGCGACGTCGCCGCCGACGGGCTCACCGTGGGCGACCTGACGATCCCCGGCGGCACCGTCACCGCCGTGGTGGGACGGTCGGGCTCGGGCAAGTCCCTGCTGGCCGCTCTCGCCGGCCGCCTGACCGACCCGGAACGCGGGGACGTGCTGCTCGACGGCGTCCCGTTACGGGAGCTGACCCGCGACGGCCTGCGCTCGGCCATCGGCTACGCCTTCGAGCGGCCGGTCATGGTCGGCGAGACCGTCGGCGAGGCCATCAGCGCCGTCCCCGGCTCCCAGGCGGGACGGGAGGCCGCCATGGCGGCGCGCGCCGACGGGTTCGTCCGCCGGCTGCCCGCCGGTTACGACACGCCGCTGGCCGAGACCCCCATGTCCGGCGGCGAGCGGCAGCGGCTCGGCCTGGCCAGGGCGTTCGCGCGGGGGGATCGGCTGCTGGTGCTCGACGACGCCACCTCCAGCCTGGACACCGTCACCGAACGCGAGGTCAGCCGGGCGCTCACCGGCGACCCCAGGGGCCGCACCCGCCTGATCACCGCCCACCGCCTGGCCACCGCCGCCCGCGCCGACCAGGTCGTCTGGCTGGAGGAGGGCCGGGTGCGCGCCGCCGGCCCGCACGAGGTGCTGTGGCGCGACCCCGCCTACCGGGCCGTCTTCCAGGAGGCCCGCCCATGACCCCCGCGCGCCCTGCCACCGCCCGGCCCATGACCCCCGCCCTCCCCGCGTTCGCCCTCCCGCAGCCCCGCGACCGCCCTGCGCAAGAGCGGAAGAGCCTCGGGTGGCCTCCGACAGTCGCGT